>JAKBAC010000058.1 GCA_021809365.1 Planctomycetota bacterium
CCGATCTTCGGCAGCGCATCCATCTCGGAGGCGTCGGCCCACCCGTTTATGTCTGGCTGCTGCATTTTGACAAGACGAAAGATAAATAAATCACCCTTGATGTTTTTGCCCACAATCGGCGTAAGTTGGGTTAAAATTCGTCAATGACCGCTGCGCAGACATTATATATTATCGATGGCCACGCCCAGATTTACCGTGCGTTTCATGCCTTGCCGCCGTTGAACGCCCCCTCCGGCGAACCGACTAATGCCACCCTTGGTTTTGTTACCGCTTTGCTCAAACTCCTGCAATCCAAAAAGCCGACACGCCTGATACTGGCCATGGACGCGGGATCCAGTGGCCGCGACCTGCTGGACGCTCAGTACAAAGCCCAGCGCAAACCCATGCCCGATGAGATGCGCCCGCAGATTGAACGCATCATGAGTATCGCCTCGATCTTGGAGATACCCACGTTGCGCATTGCCGGTTTTGAGGCGGATGATGTCATTGCCACGCTGACACAGCGGATTCTGTCGCAGGCTGATCCCCCCGATATTTTTATTTGCTCGCGCGATAAGGACCTCGACCAGCTCATTGACGATCATGTCCGCCTGTATGACATTCAAACCGGTGAAATCATTGATGCGCCGGCTCTTGTGCAAAGCAAGGGCTACCTGCCAAAGCAGGCCGGCGATGTACTGGCATTAACCGGGGACACCGCGGATAACATCGCGGGAATTCCCGGCGTAGGCCCTAAGACCGCCGCCAAATGGATCGCCCAGTTCGGCAATCTGGATAATCTCATCGCCCATGTCGGCGAAATCCCGGGGAAAATCGGTCAGGCTTTGCGTGAGAATCTGCACGTTCTGGACCGATCGCGGAAACTTGTCCGATTGCGCCATGATGTGCCGTTGGATTCGCCCAACGTCGATTTTGATCCCGCCACACTGACCCGATTGGAACCTGTATTCAAAGAGCTGCAATTTCAGCGGCTCCTGCCGATCTTAAAGCAGACACTACAGGTGTTCGGAATTGCGCCGGCACCCACGCCTGTTCTCGCCGCAAATGCGCCACCCCCGGATAGAATCGACATCAATACCCAACGTGATTCCCATACCCCTCAAGGGCTTTTTGATGCGCCGGAATCCGCATCCGTGGCGGTGGAACCCGCTTCACCACATCCAGCGGCACCGGCGGAACTTAAGGAAGTCCATGGCGATTATCGCCTGGTCAACAGCCGGGCTGATTTGGCGGCCATGATGCGCGACATTCATGCGCTATTGGATGCCAATCCCCAACGCTGGCTGGCGGTGGATACGGAAACCGATTCGCTCTCCGCCCTGCAATCACGCCTCTGCGGCGTATCGCTGGCGGCCGGTGCCGCCCTGGCATGGTACATTCCGGTCATGGGGCCGGGCTGTGAGCTGACGCTTGCTGAAGTGGCCACCCACCTGGCACCGCTGCTGGCCGATGAGAGCATCCGGAAGATCGGGCAGAATCTCAAATATGACATGCACGTCCTGCGTCGCCATAACATGCCCCTGGGTGGAATTTACCTCGACACCATGGTGGCCGGTTATCTTGTGGATGCCGCGCGCCAAAGCCTTTCCATGGACGCCTTGGCCGCCGATTATCTCGGATTGCGTCCCATTCCCATTACCGATCTCATCGGCAGCGGCGGCAAACAGGGGAGCTTCGCCGACGTTCCGCTCGATCGCGCCACGCGCTACGCCGCGGAAGATGCCGATGTCACCTATCGACTGGCGCACGTATTGTTTCCACGGATTCAATCCATGGGAATGGAAAAACTGCTCTTTGAATTGGAAATGCCGCTGGTGGAAATTCTTGCCGCGATGGAGGCCACCGGTGTTAAAGTCAACATACCACTGCTCGGCGATCTAAGCATTCGACTGGGGAAGAAGATTGATGCTCTCCGCCGCCAGATCATGGAAGCTGCGGGCATGGATTTTAATCCCGATTCACCCAAGCAGCTTGCGGACGTGTTATTTGTTAAACTGGCCCTGCCCGCGGGGAAAAAAAATAAGACCGGCTACAGCACGAATGTGGACGTGCTGGAGGCGCTGGCTCAGCAGCATCCGGTGCCGGCGCTGGTGCTCGAATACCGCCAGTTGGGCAAATTGAAAAATACTTATGTCGATTCGTTGATTGAAGAATCCGCGGGGCGCACAGGCCGTATTCACGCCCAATTTAATCAGACCGTGGCGGAAACGGGGCGGCTTTCCAGCAGTAATCCCAATTTGCAGAACATTCCCATCCGCACCGAAGAGGGTCGGGAAATTCGCCGCGCTTTTATCGCTGATGGCCCGGATAAATGCCTTCTGGCCGCCGATTATTCCCAGATTGAATTGCGCGTCATGGCCCATTATTGCCGCGAACCGGCGCTGATTGAGGCGTTTGCGCGCAACCAGGATATTCACCAGTTTGTGGCCACGGAAATCTATCATGTACCACCTCAGGAGGTGACTGCGGAAATGCGCCGCGTGGCCAAAACCGTCAATTTCGGCATTATCTACGGCCAGACCGCCTTTGGCCTTAAGCAGGTGCTGAAAATAACCCGCGCCCAGGCGGAGGAGTTTATCGCCGCCTATAAACAGCGATTCCCCGGCATCGACGTGTTTGCCCATGATTGCATCGCGCAGGCGGAACAACACGGTTATGTCACCACCATTCTGGGTCGCCGCCGCCCGATTCCGGAAATAACATCCAGCCAGCAAGCCGTGCGCAATTTCGGTCAGCGCGCGGCCGTGAATACCGTCATTCAAGGCTCCGCGGCGGATTTAATCAAACAGGCCATGGTGCGCATCGCCAAACGCATCAAAAACGATCCGCGCATCAAACTGCTTTTGCAGGTGCATGATGAACTGGTGTTTGAATGTGATCGCGCCGCGGTGGAGGAATTCGCCACGCTGGTCCGATTGGAAATGGAACAGGCCATTCAATTGGCCGTGCCGGTCAAGGTCGAAGTCCATTGGGGTGCCAACTGGCTGGAAGCCAAGTAAACGCCGCCCCCGGGGAAACACGCAAACCGTGAATGGCGCGCGGCAGTCGCCGGTGTCAAGAAAGAAGTAAGTGGACCGCAGGGATTGCCCCATCTTGCGACAGCATCATATAGTTCCAGCCTTACGTCCTCTACTGCTCAACTCTCTACTGATCCCTGCCCTGCGGCAAGGGCCGCCGCCGTTCGCCCGGAAGTCTTGCCACGCCCGAGATTGCGGCGAGATCAAGGCATCTTCGTGAATGCGGGGCCTTCGGTGTATAGTAGAGAGATTGCCCCAAGCACGGTGACGCGGGGCACACCCGGTACGAGGTTGGTTGATGGCGGTTGATGTCAATGTGATTCTTGAAGGGTTAACGGTACCGCAGCGCGAGGCGGCTACGCATATTGATGGGCCGCTGCTGGTGCTGGCCGGGGCGGGATCGGGAAAAACCCGAACCATTACCCGGCGCATCGCCTATCTGGTTGCCAATGGCATTCCACCATGGAACATCCTCGCGGTCACCTTCACCAACAAGGCGGCCGGTGAAATGCGGCATCGCACCATGGACTTGTTGCGGGAGCTGCCGGCCCGCTTATCACGCGGGGTCACCGTCGCCACCTTCCACAGCCTGTGCGCCCGCCTGTTGCGGGAATATGCGCCGGTTATGGGCCTGGCACCCAATTTCAATATCATGGATACATCGGATCAATTGAAGCTGGTGAAACAGGCCATGGAAAAGGCCGGGCTTTCACCGGACGCCATGAAACCCGATCGCGTTTTAAGCGCCATCAGTGATGCCAAAAGTAAACTCAAATCGGCGGAGGCGTTCGCCAAAACCGCCACGATGTTCAATGACCGCAACATCGCCCGCGTGTACATGGCCTACGAGCAGGTGATGGCTGAGAATAAGGGCGTGGATTTTGATGATCTGTTATTCAAAACCGCGGTGATGCTGCGCGATCATGCGGAGGTGCGGGGACAACTGCAGGAACGTTTTCGATATATTCTGATTGATGAATATCAGGATACCAACCATGCGCAGTTCGTCATCTCACACATGCTGGCCATGAACCATAAGAATATCTGCGTAACCGGTGATCCGGATCAGTCGATCTACGGCTGGCGCGGGGCGAATCTATCCAACATTCTGGAATTTGAGCAATTCTTCCCCAATGCCAAAGTCGTGCTGCTGGAACAGAATTACCGCAGCACCAAGATCATCCTCAAGGCGGCATCGGCGTTGATTTCCAATAACATTGCGCGAAAAAATAAAGAACTCTGGACGGACAATGAAACCGGCCCGAAGATTCTGCACCTGATTTGCGATGATGAGCATCAGGAAGCGCACGAGTTGGTCCAGCGCCTTAAGGACTTTCATGACCGCCGGCAGATCGGCTGGGAAAAAATGGCGGTGATGTACCGCATCAACGCCATGACCCGCGTGTTCGAAGATGCGCTGATGAAAGCCGGCGTGCCCTATCAGATTATCCGCGGCACGGAATTCTATGGCCGCAGGGAAGTGAAGGATGTTATCGCCTATTTAAGGCTGATTACCACCCCGGAGGACAACATCAGCCTGGAACGTGTCATTAACGTGCCCGCCCGTTCCATCGGACAAACCAGCGTGGCCCGTCTTTCCGGTTATGCCAATGAGCATCGCCTGACGCTCATGGAAGCATGCCGCATGGCGGACAAAATTGACGGTCTGCCCAAACGCGCTGCCGAAGGTTGCCGGAAATTCGCCGCGATGATTGATTCCTGGCGAAACAAATTTACGCGCTCCACGACACCCGACGCGCAGGAGCGTGCGGAGTTTGGCGACACCATCGCCCCATCCCAGTCGGACTCATTTGATTTTTCCGAAAGCGATCCCGACGCCAACTCGCAAACCGATCCGTTATATGATCCCGCATTCGTTGCGCCGGTTCAATCCGCGATGGAATCCGGCGAACCCGCGGATGCGTATCCGGATACCGCGGACGGGGCGGCTGATGCGGAATCTCCGGATGTTGGTTCCGCTTTCAATGTGCCGGTGGCGGAAATTATGGAAACAGTCATAGAAATTTCGGGAATGAAACGTGCTGACTCCGGCTCCGCGGAGGACGATGAACAGCGCAATGCCAATATTCTGGAGCTGGTCAATGTGGCGGCGGAATTTGATCGGCAGAATCCGGGCGGGACATTGCAGGATTATCTTACACAGGTGACGCTGGTTTCCGATACGGATCGCATGAAGGATCAAAGCACTGCCGTAACTTTGCTGACCCTGCACGCCGCCAAAGGCCTGGAATTTCCGGTCGTTGCCATTGTGGGCATGGAAGAAGGTTTAATTCCCCATCAGCGCATGTTTGGGGATCGTCATGCGGAAATGAATATTGAAGAGGAGCGGCGTCTGGCGTTTGTGGGAATTACCCGTGCCATGAAACATTTGATTTTAACCAGGGCCCAGTATCGCACGATGATGGGCCGCAGCGAGGCCAAACGTCCGTCCCAATTTCTCGAAGAGATTCCGGAGGATTGTCTGGAAGTGGTGGATACAACCATGCTGGAACGCCCGGCTGGATCGCCCGGATTTAGGGATGGATTGAGCTATCATTCTCCGCGGCACTTCCCGCCCGCCGCGATTGGGCATCCGGGCAGTGGGCCCAAACGGGAATCCGCCGCGGTCGGTAACACCCGTTTCCGCCGGGGAACATTGGTGCGCCACGCCAAATTTGGTCTGGGGCGAATCGAGCAAATTGATGAAGTGGGCGGCGATTATCGCGCCGAAATCAATTTTCAGGGATCGGGCCGGCGCACGCTGCTGCTTAGTTTTGCCAAACTCGAAACTGTGGATGGATGACTTCCTGTGCCAGGCCGCAATAATAGGGACAGCGTAGCCACTGCGTGTACACGCGGAGCTTGATGCCACGCGACAGTGGCTGATTGGGGGCCTATGACACTTTATGCGGGTTACGGATAACGCAATAGTCTCTCCCCCGAGCACCGTGGTGATAACCCGGTGCCGTCAGCCCCCGCACGGACCAGCGGCACCGCATTACCATGACGGTGCTCCGGGGGTATCGCGTTTGCGGCGCAGTAAAACCATGCCCGCATTAAGTGTCACGCACCCATCTGGACCATTTCTGATCCGCGCTTGTCTAAAATCTGTGATCCGGTCAAAATGAACTCGTTCTGTGGTGAATGTCGCTATTACGAAGAGTACGGAAGGAGTACCAGCGATGGGAAGATGCGCCGCTTGTGGTAAAATCATCTTTGGCGGAGTCAAAGATGGTGAATACCGATTTTGCAATGCCCGGTGTCGAAATAATGGCCGCATACTTGCGGTCGCGGCGGTCGTGCCGGAAGAGGTCGTGGAAACCTTTGCCGCCCAGATACACTCCGGCCCATGTCCCAAATGTAAGAAGTCAGGCCCAGTTGATGTTCACGAATACTATCGTGTTTGGTCCGCATTTGTCGTGACACGACACACAAACTTCTCACAGGTCAGTTGTCGCCGATGTGCAATAAAATCGCAAGCGGGCGGCATGATTTTTTGCGCTCTGTTTGGATGGTGGGGCATTCCATGGGGCTTGATTTTTACCCCCATCCAAATTGGCCTGAACATCATGGCCATGGCGTCTCCTCCTGATCCCGCCGCCCCTTCGCGTGAACTTAAGCGCAGGGCGCGAATTCAATTGGCGGCCCGGGTTCAGCAATGAGCGGACGGCGTGCCATAAATCCGCGCACTGCGCCGGGACTGTGCATCACATTTTGGTCTTGTGTCCCAGTGCGCCGCCACGCCGACCGCGTTGATTGGTTGCGCTCACATGGCTACAAGACAATTTTATAGGTGACGACCTTCGAGGTGCGCTGATGAAAACGCATACGGCGGCTGATAGAGAAGGAATTGATGGCCCGCGTGCTACGTCGTACACTCGACGTGATCGGGCCATGAGGAATAATTCCCCATTTTGTCATAATGAATCGGTATGAGCCGGCGGCGCGGCTTTCCGCATTCCGCGCAGGTCATGCTGAAAAAGTTTCCGCATTGCATACCGCACAACCAGAACCGTAGCGATCGCCGTCGCCAGGGCCGCCTTATGCCCGCAATAACCAACGACGGCCCATCCCGCCGCCAATCCCACACATAATTCCATGGCACTGATTGCGGCAAACTCGGCAAAAGGACGTTTCATGGAAATGTCTGTTTTTTGGGTATGCACATATCGCACAAAAAACAACAGGGTTACCAGCGTCATCCCCGCCAGGCCGATGGCCAAGGCACCCATAAATGGAATTCCAATCCCCATCGCGGCCAAGGCAAAGAGGGCCAGGCAGACGGCGGCACCGCATGCGGCGGCGATCAAAAATTTCAGCCGCGGCGACATGTTGGGAAATTTATAATCGTAAAGCCGCGAAAGATGCTCAAGATAACGGAACTGTTCGGCAAGCGTCAGTTTGCTTTCCCCGTGCAGGCGGTTGCGAAAAACAATCGGCACCTCAACGATTCGCGTCGCCCGGCACTTGACGATTAACTCCAGGCCTATTTTATATCCAATGGGATTCAGCCAATCCGCAGCCAGATAAAGTTGCCGTGGCAGCGCAAAAAAACCGGCCATGGGATCGCGTATGCCGCGGGCAAAGGGCCGACTTAAAATGGTGGCGACGGCGCTGTTGACCCAGCGGAAGCGACCCCAATCCTCGGTTCTTCCGCCTGCGACGTAGCGGGATCCAATGGTGAAATCCGCGCGATCTTCGACCAGCGGGTCAATTAAAGATGGGATGGATTCGGGCGGATGGCTCAAATCAGCATCCATGACCAAGATGTACGGGTATTGAGCCAATGCCATGCCGGCCAGCACGGCGGATGATAATCCGCGTTCACCCGTTCGGATTAGATATCGGAATTGCGGCCATTGCGCAGCCAGATCGGCCAACACCTTGGCCGTACCATCGGGGGAATTGTCATCCACCACAATAATTTCCCACAGCCAATCGTGGCTGTTAAGAGCGGCTGCAACCTGCGGGATCAGGCGCGGCAAATTTTCCGCCTCACGAAATGCGGGAACAACAACGCTTACGCCAACTCGGGACATGCGCACTCCATGGGGCGCGGCAATTTGAGCCGTGCGATTAATTCTGGAAAATATCGGGCAGCACCTTGCGTGTTTCCTCACGCAGGAAACCGAGTATCTGCTCAGGCGTTTCAAAGCTCAATACCCGGCGGGCCACGCGCTGAGCCGTCTTACATTCAATGCTGCGGATAATCTGTTTAACCTGCGGGATATTATGCGGTGTAATGGAAAATTGCCGCAGGCCCAGGCCAACCAGCAGCAGCGTAAATTCCGGATCACCCCCCATTTCACCGCAGAGGCTTACGGTGGTTTCTCCGCGCTTGGCGCAGCGCAGGACATTCTGGATCAGCTTGATGATCGCGGGATGCGCGGCCGTATAAAGTGATGCGACCCGCTGATTACCGCGGTCCACAGCCAGCGTATACTGAATCAGATCATTGGTGCCGATCGACAAAAAATCAGACTCATCGACATAGCTATGCGGAATAAGCGCCGTTGAAGGCACCTCCACCATCATACCCACCCGCATATACCGATTGTACGGAATGTCATGCTCCGCCAGATCATCCATGACTTCATTGAGAACGAATTTCGCCTGCCGCAGTTCCCGCGGCGTTGAGATCATCGGAAACATCACACTGACGTCACCGAGCACGCTGGCCCGCAAAATGGCGCGCAATTGCGTCTTAAACATCTCAATATTCTGCAGACACAGGCGGATCGACCGGCAGCCGAGAAATGGGTTGGATTCCACAACCTGTTCCTGGAACGGCGCATATTTATCCGCGCCCAGGTCCAGAGTGCGGATGACAATGGGTTTTCCGCCGAGGCGGCGAATAGTCTCGGCATACGCCGCATAATGATCGCTCTCGGTAGGCTCATGGTCGGAGGCCAGATACAGAAATTCGGTTCTGTAAAGCCCTATGCCGACCGCCCCTTTTTCCAGGGCGTTGTCCACTTCGTGCGGAAATTCGATATTTCCATACAGTTTGATTTCCACGCCGTCACGCGTTTTAGCCGGGAGATGGCGCAGGGATTTCAGTGATGACTCGTGGATTTGCAAGCGTTGTTCATAACGCTTATGTTCAGCAATGGTGGCTTCATCGGGATCAATGATGACCGTACCGCTGTAGCCGTTGACCACCATCATGTCGCCCGTAACGACTTCATGTGTAATATTTTCCAGGCCCATCACCGCCGGTATACCCATGGAATTGGCGATAATTGCGGTATGGCTGGTCTGCCCTCCCGCTTCCACGGCGATCCCCTTCACGAGTTTACGGTCCAGCGCCGCCGTCTGAGAGGGAGTGAGATCATTGGCGACGATGACCACCGGCTCGGAGAGATCGGCCAAGCGGATACGATCCCGCCCGGAGAGTTTCTGCAGCAACCGCCGCTCAATATCATAAATATCGTTGATCCGCTCGCGAAAATATTTATCGGGATGCTCCAAAAAATGCTTGCCATATTCCCGCAGGGCCTTGTGTACCGCGAATTCCGCCGAATATTGCTGCTCTTCAATGCCGGCAATGAAGGCTTTGAGCAATTCCGGGTCGTTGAGCAATCCGAGATGAAAAGAAAAGATTGTCCCGGTCTCTTTGCCGAGGTTGCGGGTCGTGGTATCCCGCAATTCACGGATGTCTTCGCTGCTGGCGCTGATGGCGGTTTGCAGTCGCTGTTTCTCGGCGGGGGCTTCTGCTGGCTTGATCGAGCGTTTGCCGATGCGCATTTCATCGTCGGATAGCAGAAATGCCTTGCAGATCACGACGCCTGAGGAAACACCAATGCCTTTGATAATTTCCATGATTCTGTTTCACCAACTGCGAGGTCCGCCGCACCACGTGCATAAGCAAGGGACAGGGGACGCCGGAGCTTTGGCCGCATTCGTCACGAACACGGTTATATGCCGCTTCCCGGACATGGGATCACCTGCGGCAAAAACTAATACATATATAGAATAACACCCCACCCAACTTTTAGCCACTGTCCTGATTTTTGCCCATCCGGGGCCTGTGACCGATTCTGCAATGCGGCGGCACCGCCTGCATTTAGGAGTTAGGAGTTAGAAGTTAGAAGACCTTGCGAATTTCAAGGTGCTCAAGTTAGGGGGCAAGATGCTCAAGTTAGGGGGCAAGGTGCTCAAGTTGAGCATGTGGATGGGAGCGTTGATTTTAGCGGGTTTGGTTCAAGGTGCTCCAGATGCTCAAGATGTTTTTGGCCCCCATGGGGGGCAGTATTTAGCATTGAGAAGTTAGGAGTTAGAAGACTTTTTGGGCGCGGAATGGGCGCGGGCTGTTGGCTACAACGAACAACGAAACGCTGCGCTTAACGAGCAGCGAGCAACGAAACACTCGGGCACTCAACGAGTGACGAGCAACGGGTTTCTGTTCAGGATTCTTTTCCGCGATCGCTGTGGCGGCATGTTATTCATTTTTCAAAGAACATTGTTCAGCAGGTCTGAACTATTCATCGGGAAGGCTATAGGGTGGCAGTAAGAGGGATAATGCGCAACAGCGCTAAAAAGTTAAGGCTTTAGCCCCGAGCGACCTGGCAGAATCTGTCACAGGCCCGCCCATCCGGGCCGGGTGGAGTTGTGGATTGTCCTGGACCCTGGAGCGACGACGCAACGTTATCCATGGAGCGACCCGCCACAGAGAGCGCCGAGGGGCACAGTGCGGCTTCGCCGCAGCCAAAATTTCACGCGGGGACGTGGAGTTCGCCGGGGAGCGGGATGGGACCACAATGACATGGATAACATGGATTATTGCGGGATTGCGTCAGAAAACGCCAACAAAAATCTTTGCGAGCTGCGAAGAATTTGCCGAATTGCGACACAGAGAACGCCTGCGACGGGATGCAAGGCCGCCGGATTTGCGATTCAAAATACTTTCATTCGCTGCAACCATAAGTTCCACCGCAAAATCGTAGTTGTCTCAACGCACAGACTTTAATCCTTTAACCCCTGGGTGCAAAACGAATTCGAGTTACCACACCGGTTACAGCCGATCGTGTTACAACAAATCACCTAAGCCGTTGCGCGACTTCAATGCCCATGTTTACAGGTGACTGTCCCTATTATTATGGGGTTGGGGCGTTACAGATCAATTCGGCCTGCTGGAGAACCAGCGCTGTGGCGGATTCCTGTTTGTCGGGCGGGTAGCCATATTTTTTCAGGATGCGTTTGATGGTAACGCGGATGCCGGCGCGGGCGGATTCCCGGACGGTCCAGTCGATGGTGACGTTTTTGCGAACGGCTTGGACAAGTTCGCGGGCAATGGTTTTCAGTGTCGGCTCGCCGAGTACCTTCACCGCACTGTCATTAACCTCCAGGGCGTCGTAGAAGGCGACTTCATCTTCGGTGAGGCCGAGATTTTGGCCGCGGTTCTGGGCTTCGCGCAGTTGCTTGGCCAATTCGATGAGTTCGGAAATGACCTGGGCGGCTTCGATAGAACGGTTCTGGTAACGGCGGATGGATTCTTCGAGCATTGCCGCGAAGGAGCGGCCCTGCACCACGTTACGCGACATGCGCGTTTTGATTTCGTCGTTGATAAGTTTCTGCAATAATTCCACCGCAAGGTGGCGTTGCGGCAATTCGCGGACTTCCTGTAGAAAATCATCAGAAAGAATGGATATATCCGGGGATTTAAGCCCGGCAGCGGCGAAAATGTCGATAACCTGATCCGAAATCACCGCCTGTGAGACAATCTGGCGGATGGCCAGATCAATGTCTTCATCAGTCTTTCCGCTGCCATTTGTGCCCAGCGCCTTGGCCAGTCCGGCGCGCACGGCCTGGAAAAATCCAACCTCGTCACGGATACCCAGGGCCTGCTGATGCGGGATGGATAAGGCGAAGGCCTGGGATAATTCGGTTACGGCCTGAAGGTAATGCTTTTTGCCATCTTTTGATTGCAGAATATGCTCCATCGCGCTGGCGACGCCGGCCATGCGTTTTGCGGCCGGCCCCCGGATAATCGCGAGATAATCAAAGCCGTGAAGAAGTGCGGTTGTCGTACGATATTTTTCCAGCATGACGGAGACAGCTTCTTCCTGATCAATGGTGGGCGAGCCTTTGCCGCCGCCTTCGGTGTATTGGGCCAATGCTTTTTTCAACTGATCGGCCAGTCCCAGATAATCCACGACCAGCCCGCCGGGCTTATCACCGAAGACGCGATTGACGCGGGCGATGGCCTGCATAAGACCGTGGCCGCGCATCGGCTTGTCAAGATACATGGTGTGCAGGCATGGGGCATCAAAACCGGTGAGCCACATATCCCGCACGAGAATGATTTTTAACGGATCCGCGGGCTTCTTGAAGCGTTCAGCCAAAGCTTCGCGGCGTGTTTTATTGCGAATATGTCGCTGCCAATCCAGTGGATCGGATGCGGAGCCGGTCATCACAATTTTGGCCATCCCCCGCCTGTCGTCATCGCTGTGCCAATCAGGCCGCAGGCGGATCAGGGCGTTGTATAAATCCACGCATATCCGGCGGCTCATGCAGACGATCATGGCCTTGCCATCCATGGCGGAAAGGCGGGCTTCAAAATGTTGGACAATATCCTCAGCCACAAGGGCAATGCGCTGAGGTGTGCCGACAAGGGCTTCAATGCGTGCCCAGCGGCTTTTGGCGGCGCGGCGGGCGGAATCTTCTTCGCCTTCGGTGACTTCTTCAAAGGCGGGGTCGATTCTGGGCCGTTCCGATTCAGCGAGTTTTATTTTGGCCAGGCGGGCTTCGTAGTAAATGCGAACGGTGGCACCATCTTCCACGGCGCGCTGAATGTCATAAACATCAATGTAGTCACCGAAAACCGCGGGCGTGGACTTATCGGTGCCTTCAATGGGTGTGCCGGTGAACCCGATAAAACTGGCGTTGGGCAGGGCATCGCGCATGTGGCGGGCGAAGCCGTCGATAAAATCATATTGGCTGCGATGGGCTTCATCGGCGATCACGACAATATTGCGGCGGTCGGAAAGCAGCGGGAACGCATCCCCCTTATTCTGCGGCAAAAATTTCTGAATGGTGGTAAAGACCACGCCGCCGGAGGTAACTTTGAGCAATTCCCGCAGATGGCTGCGATCTTGGGCCTGCGCGGGGTTCTGACGCAGCAGATCATGGCAGCGGGAAAAAGTGCCGAAGAGCTGGTCGTCCAGATCGTTGCGATCCGTGAGAATTACCACGGTGGGGTTGGCCATGGCGGGTTGCTGAATAATTTTCCCGGCATAAAAGGCCATGGACAGACTTTTGCCGCTGCCCTGGGTGTGCCAGACCACGCCGATACGTTTATCACCGGAGGGCGATACGGCGCGAAGCGTGCAATCAACGGCTTTGTTGACGGCATGGTACTGGTGATAACCGGCGATTTTTTTGGAGACTTTTGCGCCATCACTTTCAAAAACGGTGAAGAAGCGAAGCAAATCCAAAATTCGGTGCGGGTCACAGATGCCGCGGATCAGCACATCCATTTGGGCAGTGGAATCAGGTGCAAGGGCGGTACCGTCAACGGTGCGCCATGGCATAAAACGTTCCCAATCGGCGGTGAGCGTGCCGGCGCGGGCCTGAAGGCCGTCGGAGATGATCAGCAATTCATTAAAGGCAAAGAGGCTGGGAATATCGTGCTGGTAAGTTTGCAATTGGTTGAAGGCGTTTTTGATGGTGGCGTTGGCGTCGGCGGGATTTTTAAGTTCCACCACCACCAGCGGCAGGCCATTAATAAACAGGACCGCATCGGCCCGGCGGTTGCGCTGGCCTTCAATGACGGTGAATTGATTAACGGCGAGAAATTCATTGTTTTCGGGATGAGCCCAATCCATAAGCCGGGCGTTATCATGCTGGATGGGGCCATCTTTCTTGCGGTATTCAACGGGGACGCCCTCCAGAAGCCACTGGTGGTTGCGGCGATTATTTTCCAGCAGGCTCGGGGTTTCAGTAAGCAGCAGTTTACGCAGAGCCTCTTCAAGGGCGGAAGGTGGAAGGCGGGGATTGAGGCGGCCCAGAGCTTTGCGGAGGCGGCGGATCAGCAGGACTTCGGAATAATCAGAGCGCTCAGGGCTGGTGCCGTCATGGGCGATGTCAGGGCCGAAGGCTGTTTGCCAGCCGAGGTCGCGCAGAATATGGAAAAGCGCGACTTCTGTTTGTGCTTCATCAAGGAAGGCAGTATTGGCGGCGTTTTTATGGGTTATGGCCATAAGCACACGTTACCGCGGATCGGCATTGTTGGCCAGTAGGCGGGGAAGTGGTTGAGACGTCCCGATTGCAATCGGGAATCACCAGCATGATTCTGGGGGCGTACCGACGCGCCGGAATCCTCACCCGCATGGATTTTAGACGCTTTATTGTTCGTTGCGGGTGGGTATCCCGATGTCGATCGGGACGCTCCCAATTTGGGCTTACCGCATCGGGACCCAGTTGCCTTGGTCGTCATAACATCGAGGCAGGCCGCAGGCTTGCCAGGCGGAATTGGAGGGCGGAAATACAAGAATATTGCTGCAAGGGCGTTGTCATCTTGTATTTTTGCGAATAATATAAATTCCGCTATTGCTTTTGTGCGATTTACAGCGATAATAACTCATGGAGACTCGGCCTGAGGGTTGCTTTAGGGTGACTTGACTGGCGTTGTCTCCTTTTTTTTGCGCTTATCTTGCAGCGTAGGGATCAGGCACAAACACGATGCCGTATTCCTGGTATACGGTTCCGTCACGGTAGGCATTCCCGCGGAATTGGAGTTGATTAAGCCACGGCCCAAATTCGTCGGCAATCTCCCGGCGAGTCGCCGCATCCATCCCGCGCGTGGGCAAACGGAAGCCCCAGTTCAGGCAGTAAATTGCCAGGTCGGCGGCTTGGACTGGATATGTCATGTCCGACGAAACGAAGAACGGTGTTGGTACGATCCACGCGGACCGGGTTCGACCTGTTTGCGTCTTCTGGAAATAGTTCTGCAGTCGGCGCACAAAGCGGCGGTCTTCTGATTTTTCGACTTCATCCATGACCAGCAGGCCATATTGCTTTTCACTCTCCAGGAAATAGAAAAACCGTTCGAGCAGAAAGACCTGATCCTTTCTTAGGTATTCGTGCGCCTCGAAACTGTGCGGTCGCGTTGCACGTTGGGGAATCACAGACGCGAACAGCTTGGCTCGACCGTCACGGAGCAGCAGGAATATACCCCGAGCCATCTCAATGCAAGCCTGCCCATACGCGGTAAACTCCTCGCGATTGGGGGGCTTTTTTTCCAAGCCTTTCGTCAGGAATCCTCGACAATGCTTACGCCGCTCGTCCTCCGCCATGGGCGGTCCTTGGGAAGCCCATTTGAAGCGGTCCCCGTCGAGTAGTTTGCAACCTTTTAGTTCCGTTCGGAACTGATGCAACACCACGCCAAAGGACGCCAGTTCCAGCCACTGCACCTCCTGAACAAACGGCCACACTTCCTTGTCTTCCAGTGCAATTCCACCGCGAACCTCATACGGCATGCTTTTATGGTCGTGTCCACTCTCATCGAGAAAAAGGAGCCAGCTCATTGCACTGCCTCCATGTTACGGTTGAGCATGCGGTAAACGCGGGTGATGCACCAGACGCATCCATTTGACATAAATCGGATATCATCACCTTCCAAACGGCAGATGTCATCACAATAAACATTAAATGATTCGGCCACCAATAATCCTCCAACGATATTTTACCCGATAATCCCACCATGAGAAGGGCTTACGGTTGAGGACGTTCCAGGGCGTGTGGGATAGGAGCCCGATGTTGGTCGGGACAGTCCCGATGGGGGTTGCCGGGGCACTGCGTGGGCTGCCGGTTGGCCTTGGGGGTCGTAGTTCTGGCTGCGGGGCCAGCCGCAGGCTGCTGGGGGCGTACCGGCGCGCCGGAATCCTCGCCCGCATGGATTTTAGACGCTTTATTGTTCGTATCGGGTGGGGACACGGGCGGAACCAGAAAATGAAAGCGGCGTGTTTGGGTGCGCGCGTGTTTAACTGGGAAGGTTTGTTGTGGCTCTTTTCCCAATGTTGCCGAATTTGAAAAAAGAATAGTTCGGCAGCACTGTTATAATGTTGAATGGATAACTATAATGAAATTACAGTTGCCGAGAAAGGGTGCGGTTGTGACAGCGATTGAAAAGAGCTTTATCGGTATTGGGATATACAGCATCCCTGAAGCAGCGCGTCTGACGGGTGTACCACCACGAACGATCAGACGGTGGGTGGGGGGTTACGCATTTAAGGTGTCGGACGCGGTACACCAATCGCCACCACTGTGGACAGCGGAACTTCCGAAAATTGATGGTTATATCTCCTTGGGTTTTCGCGACCTCATTGAGGTGCGTGTGGTTCAGGCGCTATTGGAAAAAGACATTTCCTGGCGACGGATCAGACGAATCGGTGCCGGGGTAGCAACATTATTGAAGACGGATCATCCCTTTTCATCCGTCACGTTCAAGACCGACGGATACCGGGTCTACACGGAGCTTCCGAGGGCACCCGGGCATACCGGTTTGATAGAGCCGGAGAATTTTCAATTAGCGCTGCGCGAAATTATCACGCCATTTCTTTCTGACATTGATTACGGCGAAAAAGGCGAACCATCGCGATGGTGGCCAATGGGCCGGAGAGATCGGTCCGTGGTAATCGATCCCGGCCGGGCCTTTGGTCGGCCAATTATCAATTCGGCGGGAATACCGACGGCGGTGCTGGCGGCGGCGTATCGGGCAGAGGGAAACGACGCGGGCATCGTGGCCCAATGGTATGACATAACGAGGACCGCTGTGGAGAAGGCGGTGGAGTTTGAGGAGAAACTGGCAGCGTGAGGTTTTTTTTGGATAACTGCCTGCCACCGCGATGGGCACCAGCTCTGTCGGCTCTCATTAAAGAAGAGGGGCATTCGGTAATCCATTTATCGGAAAAGTTCCAGCGTAGTGAGCCTGATGTTCAGTGGCTTGGAAAATTGGCGGTGGATAACCAACAGACCGTGGTTATTTCCGGCGATGAGCGGATTACGCGTAATCCGCATGAACGCCTGGCGTGGAAAGAGTCGAAACTTACCGCATTTTTCCTCGCGTCTGGTTGGGGGCATCAGAAATTCTGGGACAAGACGTGGATGTTCGTGCGGTGGTTTCCAACGTTGATTGAGCAGTCGAAGATTGTCGCCCCGGGTGCCGGGTTTGTTGTCCCGGTTCACTACGGGCAGAACAAACTCCGGTCGGTATAACGTTGCGTGGATCAAAACGTACTTGGCTATCGAGGCAATCTGAATCCTCGCCGACAATGATATCAGGGCTTTCCATTTTATGGGCGGGTGGGGACACCCGCGGTCCCGATGGCTCCCCCACGTTCAGAATGTTATCGTCGTTCGGTTGTGCTTTTCCGCACCGGAATCATCGTCCCAGTACAGCTCCAGTTCGAATGGCGGTTCACAGCCCAAGTGGAATGCCATCATCATGCCAACCTTGCTCCCCGCGCCGATTATCGCTGGGATCTCTTTGTCCAGTACACATGCGCCGTAGTCGCAACACGGTTTTCCATTGATCGACGCTGTTACGTTCCGGGCTTCACAGCATCCAGTATTTCTCACAATGAGCCTGTGTGCGCGACCTGATTTAAGCAGCTCTGGAATAAGGTTCGCACTATTTCGCGCGTGTTGCTCTTCTTGCCGCCGGGACTGTTCTATTTCCGCAAGAAGGCTCTGTGTGCGGCTACTTTTCAATAAGGCAACGGTGGCAACAATGAGTGAACCGAGCGAGATCAGCACCCCAACCCAAGCTGCAATTGCGGTCATCATGGAAGTGCCTCCGGTGTATTGTTCTCCACAGCCGAGGACGACGCCAAGATCATCAGCGCTGGCCAAACGCATACTTCCGCGAAATGGGCGTGTATTCAGTAACCACGGCCCATCAACTCGCGTATCAGTCCCTGAAGGGGGCACATTAACCGGAGAGCCGGATGCGGCAAATCCGCACGTCCGGTTCGGAGGGAGTGGAGACCGCAATAAAAGCGGTCTTCCCTACCCCTATACAACGAGCTGACCGCGTAGGTCGCTCAAACGTCAGTTTTTACGAAAGGACCCGGCAATGAAGATTCTCGCATTAGACTTGGGAAAGTTCAAGAGTGTGTACGTGATGTACGTAACAGAAAGCAAGG
>JAKBAC010000059.1 GCA_021809365.1 Planctomycetota bacterium
ACACGTACAGGGGTAGAAAGCAGTATTCATCGTAATATCCATGGAAGAACCGTCCTTCCTGTTGTCCATGGATGGGGTCGTTGGTGGCGTCAAAATCCAGAACCAGTTCCTTGGGCGCTTCCCGATGGGATTCGATGAACTGTTCCACCATCAGCGACGCCATCTTCAAGCACGCCTTTCGGCTCACGCGGTTCTCCAGTCGGCACAGCGTCGGCGGCGAGGCCAAGGGCTTCTCGTCATCCACACCCCGGTTGGTCACAATCTGCCAGAGCGGATCCTTACGCAGGGTCTGGTGGTCGTTGAGGTCTTCCCAGCCGCAGGCAATGCTCATCACACGCTGGGCGATCATGGTGCGCTGTTGATGCTCAATACAATCTGGATCGCGCGGATCGGGGATGCAGGCGGATATACGCTTCACCAGATTCAGCCGCCGATCCACTTCCCGCAATAATAGTGCCCCGGCATCCGAGGTGATCTTGCCGCCATCGAATTCCAGCACTAATTTCTGTCGCCGAAGCGACGACAATGAGATGGATTTGGTGGTACAGTCTGTAGACATGACTTTGCCTCCCTGCAAATTGAAAAAGTGCTACCACGACATTGATTTTACTAAGTGTAACGCCTGCGGCCAAGCCGCCGCCAGCTAAAACTGATGAAATATCCGGGTTAGTGCCCTGTTCCATCCGTAATTACGGGTGGAACAGGGCACTAGACGGGTTTACAGCAAAGGGATCGGAACCAGGAGACGTGGCCGGGGCGAATGTTAACAACCGACGAGCAACGTTGACGAACCGCAAAGACACAAAGAGTTTCTGAACCACGAGGAAACAGAGGATGACGAAGACGGATTTACCATAAAACGATGACGCAGAGGTTTTCGAACCACGAGGTAAGGGAGGTAAACGGAGGTCGACGACAACGGAGTTACCACAAAGACACCAAGGCACAAAGTTTGCGTTTATAGTACCACGCGGCGGATGCCGTCTTTCAATAAGGCCTCGTTAAAATTAATCAGAAATCCAAGGCGGGTACCGGTTAGCTTGAGGTAGGTCATGAGTTGTGCCGTATGTACGGGCAGCAACCCAGCGACGGATTTAATTTCAACAATTACCACTCCGGCCACAAGTAAATCCAGTCGTAGCCCAGCATCCAAGGTATTTCCCTTGTATTGCACAGGTAGAACAACCTGGGTTTGAAACTCAATTCCCTGTTGCCTGAGTTCCTCGCAAAGACAAGCCTCGTAAATACTCTCAAGCAATCCAGGCCCCAACTCCCGGTGAACAACAAACGCCGCATTGAGAACACGCGACGCCACCAACTCCGTAGGCCTCGGTATTTCAACGGGTGTTTTCATACATTGATTATCCACTCAATCGCTCTTTGTGTCATCGTGTGGTGAGTATTCTCGCCGTCGTAACGCTGCTTCGTCGTGCCTTTGTGTTTTGATGTCTTTGTGGTGAATATCGTCGTATCGTCCCCCCTTTGCGTTCTTTCGCTGCTTTGCGGTTGATCTTGTTAGTGTCGTCGCACCTTTGTGTCTTGGTGGTGAATCTCCTCGTCGTCGCGTCGTGCCTTTGTGTCTTGGTGTCTTCGTGTTTAATATCGTCGTCCCGTCTTTGCGTTCTTTCGCCGCTTTGCGGTTAAGCCGATCGTCTCCCCGCAACTTCGTATTTGTCCTTCGTTTCCCGGTGAAGTTAATGGGCAGCTCCGGCGCGCACCCATTCCCATGTTTTAATCTGCGGAGCCGGGCGTCCGAGGCGCTGCGCAATCCCCGCAGTCCAGGAAGCGGCAAAATTTTCTGGGGAAAGATATTCACGGAGCCGCGCCGTCTTGGGGCTTGGCACAAATGAACCGCTCTGTTCCAACGCTCTGGTGATGTCATCGGCAAATGTTGTCAGATTGTCAATGTCGGTCAGGGCACCGAGTCCGAATTCGGGCACCATGATATCCGACCAGCCAAAGCGGCTGGCCAATACGGGGCGGCCAATTACAGCCGCCTTGTTGATGATGCCGGACGGGGCACGGTGAGAGGCCCGATAAGTGGCCGCCACGACATCCGAGGCGCAGATCACCCAATTCAATTCTTCGTCGCTAAGGTACCGATCCAGCAGGACTATTTTTCCCTTCCGCACCATTTCAGTGGGCTGCCGATTCAATAACTCCGCGATTTCCGGTCCGGCCTTTCCCCCGAGAAGCAATTTGTCATCTGGCCGTAGATTTGCTTGCGCAAAAGCCTGAATTACCAGATCGACTCCCTTTCGGGGATCAAGTACGCCTGCACACGCGATGTATCGACCCTCGACGGGAATGCCCAGACGCCGCCGCGCCTCCGCTTTTCCGATGGGGGTCACATCATCCAAAGGTTCGGGGAGCAGCGATATCCTGCCCGCCAGCGTGCTGCCCCGACGCCGAATATTTTCATACGCGATCGGATCAATGAGCGAGATTGTAGCCTTGGGCACCGCGGCAATGCTCCGCTCTTTGGCCCAGAACCAGGCGCGTTGTTTCACATTGACCGCCGGATAGGCAAAATCCGCTCGAACAAGGGTAAACGCGCAGGTTACGCCCGAAGGGATTCCCGCACGGCCCAGGGCACTGTAAAGGCCCAGCAACGCCAGCAGCGGTTCGGCGTTCGGAACCAGCAGGTGCGCTGGCCGGGCGCGCGTCAATGCCAAGGCAAGTTGGCCAATACGGTGCCCACGGCTTTCCTTTCCAAGCCCCGTCGTAACCTCGGTGTCAGCCTGGAAAAGATGGCCAAGGGGAGCCAGATGCGTGCGGAATTCCTCCGAAGCAAACCCCTGCCGCGTAATCGCGAGGGTTATATCACAGCCCAACGCATGAAGCGCGGGAATCAGCAGCTTGAGAAAAACAAAATTGTGGCCCTTTTCGTCGGGATTAAAAATCAGAACGCGCATGGACGGTACTCCTGGTCCTACAACGCTACTGGGTTTTCCGGCGTGCCGCGGAATGTCACTGCTCCCGTACCAATTCCCTCGCTTTTTCCAGATCAGTTTCGCACCGGCAATAACGGGCGGGATGAAAATATCTTAGTGTGCCCCGGAAATAGTCGCAAGCCGCAGGTGACGCCCGCCGAACAGGAACGGACAGGCGCTTGCCGCCATTTGCGCCAGCGGCTAACATCCAGACAATTCAAAGGATTCCAAACAACGGTGTTTATCTTATGGCGGCAGGCGACAACAACGGTACCCGGATCGCGTGGCTCATCGCCGGTGACGAGATTGCCGGCGTGGCGCAGGCGGTGCGCGGGCTAACGGAAGCAGTGCGGCCATTGGGTATCGAGCCAATAATAATAGCATTTCACGAAGGCTCTTTTTGTGACACCATGCGATCGCTGGGGTTTGCCATTCATGTTATGAATGTCGAACCGTTGCCGGCCCTCTTTGGGGGGCTGTCCAACAGGGTTCGTCTCCAATTACGCATTCATCGCTCCAGCGCGGCTATCAGGCCCCGTCTGGCTGCCACGTTGCGCCGCCTTGATGTGAAGGGCGTTCACGCCGTTTGGCGCAACCTCATGCCGCTGGCGGCCATGGCGGCGTGGGATGCCGGTATCGTCTGTTTCTGGGAAATGTCCAACATCATGGGCCACTACCCGTTCGCCATCAACCGGCGAATGACACAACACACGCTCCAAAAATGGAATGTCACCGCCTTGGCCAACAGTAGTTACACCGCCGCGACGTTGGGAGATCGCCCCGTTAAACCCATCGTGATGTACCTGGGGGCCGATGAAAAGCGGTTTGATCCTAAGCGTGCGGACTTCGTTACGCGGGCGGACATCGGCATCCCGGCGGATGCCATAATTCTGGGTATTTTTGCGCGGATCAAGCCGCCGAAGGGGCAGGCCCAATTGCTTGAGGCCATGACCCAATTGCCCGCAGCCTATTGCAATACCCACCTGCTGCTGCTGGGCGGGCCGACCGAAGGCGGCTTTGCCGATGAGCTGCGAGCGCTGGCGGCACGGTTGCGCGCAGGTGATCGCCTGCATATCGTTGGCAGCGTGCCCGATCCGGAGCGGTATTACGGAATTGTTGATCTGGCGATAAACGCAAGAATTGATCCGGAGCCGTTTGGCCTTTCCGTGGTGGAAGCGATGATGATGGGCAAGCCGGTACTGGTTCACGCCCTGGGCGGCCCGGCGGAAACGGTGATTGACGGCGTAACCGGCTGGCATGTACATGAGCCGACGGTGGAAGGATTCAAGGCCGGGCTGCTGCGGGCTTTGGCAGACCGCGAGAAATGGCCGGCGATGGGTGCCGCGGCGCGGGCAAGAGCACTGGAACATTTCAGTTTGTCGAGGCAGGCCAGGCAGTACGTGGAAATCGTGCGCAAACGCCTCAGCGGCGCTGCCACTCAATGAGGCCATAGCACGGGGTTAACCGCAAAGAAGCAAAGGACGCAAAGAAATGATTTTGGAGCCAAGCGCGGAAGCGAATCACCTGGCCAATCTGGTGATCGGTGCGGCCATTGAAGTGCATCGACAACTTGGGCCCGGCTACTTAGAAAGTGTTTATGAAGAATGTCTCGGGATCGAACTGACGGAAAGAGGAATTAAGTTTCAGCGACAGCATCCGATTTCCGTGCGATATAAGGGGCACATTGCGGGTGAGTCGCGCCTGGATTTACTCGTCGGGAAGATTCTAATTGTCGAATTAAAGGCGGTGGATGCATTAGCCCCCATCCACACAGCGCAAGTCATTTCGTATTTGAAGGCAACAGAATTAAGGCTAGGCCTGCTGATAAATTTTAACACAGTGCTGCTACGGAATGGGATTGATCGCATTGTGTTGGGAAATGTATAGCTCGCCCTTTGCGTTCTTTCGCTACTTTGCGGTTAACCCCCGCGTCCCCCCGTGTCTGCGCGCCTTTATTAAGTTGCTGGCGAACGTCGCCGGTCGGCGGTAGAATCAATGGAAATTCTTTTTGGAGTGGTAGATACATTGGTTAGTGATTCCGCAGAGCCTAAGGATTTCCAAGCGCCGGCTGCGCCGCGCCCGCGTGTGATCTGGCTGCAAAATAGTGCTGACCATTATTTCGTTCAGATGCTTGATGCCCTCAACTCTCAGGGCAGTGACGTGGAATACTTTGGCGTATTTTTATGCCCGCCGCCGCAGGCCAATGCGTTATACCAGACCCCCAAACATTCACCCTACATTTTCCTTGGTAACCCGGCCACCCCTCCCGGCCCGGCCAACCATCGGCACCTGGGTAAAGAGGCCAGAGAATATATTAAAAAGCTGGATTTTTCCGCCGCCATTGTGGGAGGCTATGATTCACGTTTTAAGTTGTGGGTATTACGGCATTGCCAAACACGCGGCATTCCCACCGCACTGTTTGCCGACAGCAACATCCGCGCTGAGCGGGGGCGAAAACTCAAAAAGCGGCTATGGCGGTCAGCGAAACGCTACTTCCTGCACAGTGTAATCCAACGGCTAGATCGAATAATGCCGATGAACGGTAGCGGCGTAGCGTACTGGAGGTACTACGATGCGTCGCCGGACAGGATTGTCTGTAGCACCAGCTTTTGTGCGGTGGATGTTCCGGCGGCGCAGGCGGTAAACCGCGAGGAACTTTTTGCCCGCTACCAACTGGATCCAAAATGCAAACTTATTTTTACCGCCGCCCGATTAGTCCCGGCCAAGGCCCTGCACCTGATGGTGGAAGCATTTACAAAATCCGGGCTGGCCGAAAAGGGCTGGGTGTGGGCGGTGGCCGGTGCCGGGCCGCTGCGGCAACAACTCGAACACCAGACGGAAAAACTTAATGGTAATGCGATCCGATTTCTCGGCGCGGTGGCCCCAGTGGATATTCCGAGCCTGATGGCCCAAAGTCAATTGTTTGTTTTGCCCTCCATCTATGAACCGCACGGAATTGTGGTTACGGAAGCCATGGCGGTTGGCACGCCGGTGATCACCGGTGATTGCTGCGGTGCGGCGCGGGATTTAGTGCGGTCAGGCCGCACGGGCTGGTTATTCAAGACCGGTGATGCGGCAAGCCTGCAAACGGTGTTGGCAACAGCCACCCGTGATGCCGGACAGTTGGCGGCTATGCGTGGGGCGTGCAGCGAAGCGTTTCGAAAGTGGTATGGCCAATATGGGCCGGTGCAGGTGGTGCCTAAACTGGCAGCCGATCTTATCGCCGGGAAAAAGGAGTTTCCGGCGCCCCGTGGCCGCGGAAACTGGCTGCCAATTTTTGTCGTGGTGGCATCGGCTATACTTGCGGTAATTGCCGCATTGCTCATGGACCAGTGAGTGAACAGGGGCACGGCCCGCGCATGGCTGGTTGTCCAGCCGCAGTCACTCCGGTAGTGTACGCCTTAGCCGGTGCGTTCGGTGCCTCCGAATTCCCGGCACCGTGGGGAGATTGCCGGAGGTCCGAAAAGGAGGTCATATTTGTATCGGGAAACTCCCCTGCGAATAGGCCACATTATACAGTCCGGCTCCTTGGGCGTCGGTGGGCCGGTCACGGCGATGATTGCGATGTGCAGCGCCTTGGTGCGGGCGGGATGCGAATGCTCCGTCGCCTGCCATGGTGGCGACCTTCGTACCGCACCCGGCCTTGACGGACGGATCGCTGTTTCTGAAGTGGGCATCGGCCGCAACCCGCTCGGCAACGGGGACGGAATGAAAAACCTCAGTAACTTTATCCGGAATGTTGACGTGTTGCACCTCCACGGGCTTTGGGACCCATTGCCGGGAGCAGCGGCCCGCCTCGCGAGAAAATTGAGAACGCCATACGTGGTCTCCCTGCACGGGATGCTACTGGAACGCAGCATGGCGAACCACCAGTTGAGGAAGCGGCTGTTCTTGGCCTTCAGTGGCGAAACAATCATGGGCCGCGCTTCCGCGCTCCACTTTACCACGCGGTTGGAGCAGCGCGAATCACAGCCGTTTCTGCCCGAAGGCCTGGATCGGGTGGTGATCCCGCTCACCATTGACGGCGGCCTGCTTGAAAGGCTGCCGGGAAGGCAGGAGTGGCGGCGGTATTTTCCGCAACTGCCGGAAACATGGCCACGGCTGTTGTTTCTCTCCCGGATTCATCCGGTAAAAAACCTGCCTTCCCTGATCAGAGCCCTACCGGGCCTGGTAAAGGAATTTCGCGGATTGCACCTGGTGGTAGCCGGTGATGGCGAGGCAGAATATGTCCAAAAGATGCACCGGATTGCCTTAGATGCGGGCGTCTCGAAGGAGATTCTCTTTATAGGCTCGGTGACCGGCGAGGAAAAGGCCGCTCTGATAAGCTCCGCTACGGTGATGACCATACCCAGTTTCCATGAAAATTTTGGTATGGCTGTCGCGGAAGGGCTGGCTTGCGAGGTTCCCACGTTAGTAACGCCCGGCCTCGGAATCGGCGCGGAAATCCTCGCACATGGTGCCGGCGTCCCGTGCGGGGAGGATAGTGAATCGATCTCCACTGCGATCGCCGGTGCCCTGCGGAAACCTGAGGATCTCCGGATTGCCGGCGAAAATGGCCGACGCTGGGCGATTGAAACGCTGGCTCCCGGTGCCGTTGCCGCGCAGCTTCTGCGACTTTACGTAAAGGCGTCGGGGGGCGGTAGTACTTAGGACCCGCCAGCGGAATGCGGACGGGCACGGATTGGCCTACGTATCGCGTGCTGCGTACCCCTCAGGTGCCGCCAATCCGATGTGATCACCGACGGGATATTTCGCCACAACCATATCATACGCCACCGAGGTAAAGGCCATAATCATGTATGCAAGAATGGCCTCAGTCGTGGCGATGGCCATCAGGTACGCATCAAAGAACATGCCGGCAACAAATGAAATGGCTAGGGCGCAAACAAACTCGCAAAACTTTCTGGATTCCGCATCCAGTCGGCGACGGTGGCTGAAGATAAACAGGATATCCCGGCCCTGGTTAAAGGCCAGCATCACCAGCACCAACAAGCCTGGCAACCCCGTTGCCATGAGGACGGCAAGGAATGAATTCTCAACAAGCAGGTGGACACCGCCGATGCCGAGGAGTGGGTGGCTTTCAAACATGCGCAGCGAGTGCTCCCAGACAGCCGTCCGGTCGTTGACCGTTGACCCGAGGCGCATGGCGGCCTTCGTCGCGTGGTGGTAGAGGTGTGCGTAAATTTCCCAGGCCACAACCATCAGTGTCGCCGGAGCAATCCATCGCCGAGCCTTGGCCCCGTTGAGTATCAACAATCCGACGACAGTCATCCCCATGCCGGTGCGTGAGCCAGTCCAAATGAGGAAGGGCGTCATCACCAAGACACCGGCTATCCCCAGGATTTTCTGCCGCCGGGATGAGAAACCGGAGATTATCAGGAAATTGGCAATAATAAAAAGCGACGCGGCCTGTTCGCCAACACTCTGTGGATTTTGGCTCATCCCGCTGAATCGGTCGTTGAAGACAACATTGCTGGTGCCCGCGAACATGATCTGAACAGCCGAAAGGGCAAAGAATGCCAGGCCGGCAGCAACGGTGGCTGATAATATTGCAGCGATGTCTTCGCCGCTGGTAATGGACCGCCGGAGGTATTGCATAACACCGAAGGATAAAAGCGCGAGCATAGCAAAGGCTCCGGCGGTCCGCTCGGGTGCCACGCTCAACTGGCGCAACCCGTAGACCACCATCAGCGCCGGTAGCGCCAAGGCGGCCCACCGCACGGTTGTCTCTCGAAGGCTCGGCCGTGAAATCGCGTAACGAATCGTCATCAACACCAAGCCAATGACGAACATTGGCTTGCAGAGCCCGCGAAACGTCTCCAAGGGTGGGATCAGCGTGTTATTCCAGTAAATTGAATTGAGGTAGCCCACCATACCGGTAAGCGTTACCAAAAAAATCAGCAACTCACGTCCACGTCGGCCACGTAAGGCGTAAATTGCGACAGAGACTAACAGCACCAGCGCTACCATACCGAAAGGCGTTTCGAGGAAACGAAATAGCGGATCGAGGTAATCAAGTACATTCCTCGCTGCACCGGGGGAAATTCCGTACGTCCGCGCTCGGGGGGTGGTCTGCACGTTCGCCTCCTGAATGAAAAACGGAGCGGCACTCCGCCGCTGATACCTCGGCCGCCGAGGGCCACCGCCGACCCACCGGTGAAAGCTTAGGGTTTTATTATAACCACAGTTCCGCCGCTATAAAGCGGTTTCGGATTTTTCTGTCCGTGGGGCCGCGAGGTTGCGGCGGTGTGGATACCGCCGGGGCAATCATTGAGAGGCACTATTTACAATACGGAACGTTTTACCGGCCCCGGCGAACAACCAAACTCCTGTCCTGGCGTTCATATTGATCAAACGGCCATTGGGGAGTTCCTCAACCTCCCGTACACCCGGCGGCACCGAAAGACGGTAGCGGATTTGTCCGTCGGTGCAATGCCGCCCAGCGACCAGCAGGCGGCTGTTCCAGTTGACCAAACGGGTTGTAACAGGTGCACCCGGATTGCTCCCCAGCCTGTTTTTAAGAACGGCCAGGAGATTGTTGAGGTATTGGTCGTCGCCAAAGGTCGCTCCATCCTTCTGGCGCGGGTTAAAATACAGGAAATGATTGACCCCACGCAGAACCGATTGGTAGATGAGTTCTTTGTAATACTCACCCATCTTCCCATAATGTCGGTATGCCACCCATGGAACCACCGGAAGGGTGCTGGAATGCTCCACCCCCTGCAGGTACAACACTTCATAGCGCAGGACCGCGAACGGAGTTTGTCCATAGGGCCGTCCGCCGGGACTGGCATAGGCCAAGCCACCAATTTCTCCGTACAGTGCCGGACTCTGGCAATTCCCGACCACGCAGGCGCAGGGCTGGAAATGGTCATTGAGGTCGGGCACGATGTACGGGGCGCGCATGTCAATGCCGTTAAAATTACTGCCTTCCACGGCCGGGAATACCATGCGGGCGGGCTGGAAGAATCCGGTATTCAAGGCTTTGGCGACGCGTTGGCCCATCTGCAGGTTCCATTGTCGGCGGTTGGGGCCGGCAAAAAAAATGGATGACAGGTACGAAAAGCCAAGCCGCGCGGTCAGCTCTGTGCAGCGCGGGTCGCGTTCAATAGCCTTGACCACCGGCAGAGTGAGTTCCCAGGACGTCAGGCCGGCTTCATAATCCAGCACTAAAAAATTCAATTTTCCACCCGCAGCCTTATACCGCCGGAAGAAAGTGGCCATCCGTTCCTGAATTTTCGCCGCGCCGACGGAGAGCCATGGGCTGGGAAATTTTGTCGGCTGATCTTCGGGCGTACGGCAGGTATCCTGCGGGCTGCTCAGCAGGTTTGGTGCCGCGTTCCAAAGAAAAATGGCGGCTCGTCCGCTGGGCAATTGTTGCGATGCCCGTGCCATGGCGGCGGGATGGCCGTAATCCCGGTTGCGGACGTAGAGGATGGGAAGGAGGTTGGTAAGTCTTTTATCGGGGGTGGCACCACACCAGGCCCAGATACCCCCAAACGCGTTGGATTTTTCCGGTGGCCGAATCACTGGCCGGACGGGTGTTGCATTTGCCTCAGGGGCACCCTGGGCGGGCACCGGGGCCGAAGTAAGGGGTGTCATAATTCCCCGCAGCGCGCAGCCGGCCAAGCCGATAATCAGGGTGGTGGCCAGCAAAAATGCGGCGTGACGGCGGCAGGAGTTTTCAGTTCCATGAGAAATTCTTATTGCCATGAATCGCTATCCAGATAACTCATTTCATTATCACCCGGAATCGGGAATGTTACAACACCGTCAACAACGTGGAATCCTCCTTCTTTAATAATCCGAAACCGATCTTTATGAAATTTCGAAACGGGAGTCATGGGCGCGGCACGGGCGTTTCACCGGGGGCCGCCGCGCCTCGGCATCGCCGACGGCAGCGGAACAGGCAGGCACGCGGATGGGCCCTGAAATCATGGCGTTGGTGGCCGTTCGGTCGGAGCCGTATTTGCCCTGCGTTGCAGTCGCATTCTCGCCGCAACCGCATACGACTTTGCCAGTGTAAATTCCGCCGGCGTAAACATCCTTGCAAGAATGGGATAAATTAATGCCATCACGGCCGCAGCGATCACACCCCAAATTACCAGGTGTTGCCCCAGCGCCGGCCACAGGAGATAAACCGCGCCCATTGCGGCAACCGCAGCCAAACTGCCGGCCAGCGGGCCGGCGTATATCCCGACAATCTGGCGCCAGGAAGTGCTGTCCCGCACACCAAGTTTAATATTAATTGGGCTGGTGACCAGCGTGAACAAAAGCCACGCCACCGCGGTACCTACCCCGCCGCCGCACCAGGCACCTGCGAATACCGCTGTGATAAAAAGTGGCGTCTGTATTGCTGTCCACCGGAACAGCAGCCCGAAACGGCCTTGAGATTGGATTGCGGCGGTGGCCGGGCTGCTGGGAATACTGATCGCCGCGGTAAGGGCCATAATCTCAAGCACCGGCACCGCCGGCAGCCATTTGCTGCCATACACAACCACCACCAGCGGCTTGGCAGCCACGGCCAGCAGCAAACACAGCGGCGTACTGATGAACGCCAACATGCGTAACGCCCGCATAAGCGCCGCCGCATGTCGCGCCGAATTATCCTGCAGCTTGGCCAGAGCTGGCAGCAGCACCCCCCCAAGGTTTTGCGAAAGTAGCAGGGACACCTGGGCAGAGAGGTTCAGAGCAAAAAAGAACTGGCCGACCGCGGCCTTCGGATACAGCAACCCCAGCGCAAGATAGCCCGCCTGATACATCAACGAATTCAGGAAACCAGTGGCGATCATATACCCACTGTCTCCAACCAGAAATTTCCACCGACGGAATTGCGGTTTGATATTTATCCGCGGCTTGGCCAGCCGCCACAGCCAGAACGCCCGGATCGCCCCCGTTACCGGTATCGGAAGTATAAAACTGTAAGCACCAAAACCGCGCCATGCCAGAAATACACTCATGGCTGTCAACAGGAAGTTGCTGCCGATATTGACCGCCGCAATGGCCTTAAATCGCATGTCAATCATCAGCCGGGCGGTGGGGATCACCAGCCACGCGCTCAACGGGGCTGCGACAGCGCTGACCAGAATCAGGCCAATTAGAGCCTGGTTATGAAATACCAGCCCCGCAATTGGGCTGGCCGCAGCCAACAGCAGTGCAGTGGCCATGCCGGCGGCTAATTCCAACCAGAAGGCGGGATTGGCCCAGCGGCGAAAGTTTTTATGGCGTTGCACAAGAATTTGCTGGATACCAGTCTGCCGGATTACGCTGGCAAAAGAAACGGCGATAATGGAAAGCGCCACCAGGCCAAAGTCGCGGGGCAGCAGTAATCGAGCCAGGATAATTTGACCCAACAGGCTTGTCACCTTGGAACCCAGCGTCTGGCCGACCGTCCAGAAAAATCCGCTTGTGGCCCGCGCGGTCAAGGATATCGCATCCTCACCAGTCTGCGGGGTGTCCACCGAAGTTTCGTCCAAGTCTTCAGGCAAGAAAAGAGCCTCATTATTAGAGATGGAGCCTTACACCCGGCACCGCATTTTGCCGCCGCGGGACTCCACGGAAAACCGATGTTCTGAATATAGCGTGCGGTTTGGCAGTGACAAGCCTGTGGAACCCGGACGCCACGGGCAGAGATTTCCAACTCAGCCGCAGGTGCCCCAAGCCGAGGGGTTGCGGTCCGATATAGAATTTCCCCACAAAAGGAATATCGTTATATAATCCAGACGTTAATGGCATGAAACTTCCGGAGTTTGCTGATGAAAATTGGGAAAATGGCCAGGAGAACCTGGGACCTGTGGAAGGCGCGAGGATTCTACACCACAAAAACCGGCTTCCTGCTGGCATTTTGGGACAAGATTTTATCCACCAGCAAGTGGCCCCTTCCGGGAAGGGGTGGCGTTTACCACCTGCTGGTCACAGGCAATCCACGCCCCTTCGAGTTACGCAGAGGAACCACCGACCTTATCATTTTGCTGGAACTGCTGGCCGGCGGCGAATATGCACCCGCTGTCACCCGCCTGTCGGGAAGGTGCCAAACGGTTGTTGACCTTGGAGCCAATGCCGGATTTAGTATCAGGCTTTGGGCCGATACATTCCCCGAATGTCGGATTTTCGCCGCGGAACTCGACTCCGAAAACGTCAGGGCATGCAGGGCCAATATCGAACTTGCGGGCATCGCGCAGCGTGTTGTGCTTGATGAGGTGTGTCTTGTGGGGCGAAAAAGGACCGTGTACATCGACCGATCAGGAGGCAAGTGCGGAATTCGTGCATCGGATGCCGTCTCCGGTGGATCCCCAGTTGTTGGCACCACGATGGAGGAATTTCTTGGAAACAACGGCGTCCCGGAAAAAATTGATCTGCTGAAGTGCGACATCGAGGGAGGAGAAGGTGAAATATTCAAAAATTGCTCAGCTTGGATAAACCGTTGCAGGGTAATTGTCGTGGAGACGCACGCTCCTTACAACGCGGAGGAGCTTTTGGAGGATATTCGGAGCGCCGGCGGAATGATCAGTGAATTCAGGTGCTATGGCAAAAAAGGGTGTGGTTACGATCTGGTGGTGGTGGCTTTGAAGGAAACGTAGCGCGGACGACCGAAGACGCCGCGATTATCGATGGGAAACCGACCGAATTGACCGTGATAATTTCGCCCCCCAAGGCCGCCCCAGCTTTGTACGCTCCGGGCGTGAATTTTATTCTACAGGGGACGAGGACGATCAACCGGCTGCCCGGCGGAGAAATATGGCGTCGGCATAAAGCGGACGCCCATTTTTGTCGGGAGCCTGCTCCAAATTGCCAGTGTACACAAAGCCCATGCCCGTGATCACCCGGTATAAGTCGTCAAACAGTGGTTGGCCCTCATAGAGTGTCTCGAAACCGACCTCCACGATGATTGCGGCGGCCCGGCTGGCTATGCCTTTCCCGCCCGCAAGCACCTGATCCTCATATCCCTGTACGTCCAATTTCAGCAGGATGGGCTCGGCCAACTCCATGGGGGCCATGATGCCGTCCAATGTTTCCACCGGAACCGTAACGGTCTGGTGCCCTACCGTCTGCGGGTAGTTCTCTATGTGCAGCTTGGCCATTTTGCGAAAGGACGATGAGGCGGACCAGGGAGAGCGGTTCATTTGCATTTCAGCCCGTGCCGCCCCCAGCCCGACGTTGAAAGCCCGAAATTTCCCGACCCCGGCCATGGTTTTCACAAGCTGCGCATAACAGTCCGGCAGTGGCTCAAAGGAATAGATGGCGGCGTCCGGTAAAATCGCGTGCGCCCCCGCTGCGAACTGCCCGACGTTCGCGCCGACGTCCAGCACAGTGCGAAAGTTCATGTCACGCAACCACTTCTTGCTCAGGGCGTCGTAACAATCAATTGGCATTCCGCGTCGGCGCAGCGTTCGCAGCGTGGGGTCGTTGATCTGGCGGGAAAGAAGTGTCAATTTTCGCGCCGCCCGATTGAGTATCGCCGTCACCACGCGGCGGGGCGTTAACTTCCTTTTCATAGCGATTCCGCCTTAATAAAACAAGTGCAACTTTACAATCATAAATCGCGCCCGCACCCAGGGCAATCTCATGCCGGGGTTCTGCCGAGACGGCGAAAGAAAACCCGACGGCGGTAAGAGACTGTGGAACCGGGTGTCCCCACCCGCTTTCGGGCCGTCGCCAGGCCATCACCCACCGTTGCACAATTAAATTTACCCGGGTAATTAATGCGCCCAGGGGGCCCGTACTCCCGTTGTCCCGGACGGCCGTCACACCCGCGTCCAGCTTTCCGCGATGGGCGTATGATCCTCATCACCGGAGTTATGCCAGCGACGGGGGGCGAGCACAATTTTTCCCGCGTTGCAGTTGAGCCACGCGCCCCACCAGCTAAAAGAGCTGTTTGCGATGATGTTATGTTTGCAGCAACTCATCAGGAACAACTCCTGACAATCGACACACCCCTCGACAAAAATGGCGCGGTCGCAGCTTAGATTTGCCTTGGCCCATGCGATCTCGTCACTGAATACGAACACGGATATTTCCGGAATTTTGCGCTTCAGGAGTTCCAGCGCGCGGCGGTAATAATCCAGGTCGCAGACACCCTCGTACAGCTTTCGCGCCGCTGCGCTGCGCACATAATCACCCCTTCTGATGTGCAGGCTTACGGACATCGTTTCCTGTATCATTTTTTGATACGCGCGGGCCTTTTCTGAAATCGGTGTGCGCAACGTGAAATCCCGCAGAATCGTGTCGCGATGGCGAGCGAAGTATTTTTCGTTCTGCCAATATCCGTTCAGATATAGCGGCGGCGGTTCCGCGAGGACCCTTTCGTCAAAGACAAACTCCTGCTTCTCACGGTACAGGTATTTTGAGTCGGGCGGCAGGCCCCGTCCCGGCTTGCTCACAATTCCCCGGGGCACGAGATTTTTTACCAGCAGGACGGCGCGTGTCGGGGCCTTGTCCGCCAAGCTTCTTAGAATGCTCTGAAAATCTTTTTTCGCGCTCGGCTTGAACACCGCAATTTCTTCGGCGGCGGCGATACGGGCATTGATGTCGAAAACACCCAGGGCATATTTTCGCGTGGTGTAATGGGAGTAGGCGCTGGTATCCAGAAATAACGGCACACCATATTGCAAGCTCAAGGCCCTCCCGACGGCGTACTGGAACATCTGGTTGCCCAGTCCCCCGTCCAATTGCGTCATTATTACCGGCCTATCCGCCATCACTCATGGCCCTTCAGCAAATCAAGGTGTCCGCGATTGTATCGCTGGTACACCATACGTTCCGCGATGAAAACACGCAAGCCATCGCACGGAAAGCGGGGCCAAATTCACGCCCATCCAGACGAATCCACGCGAGGCTTTTCCGGTCAAGGATTCCTTGGGTTGGATGTCGGCCATATATCCGTGTCTCAATTACTGCCAAGCGTTGGCATTGTAATGCCTGATGGGCGCGGTGGCCAATTTCAACGAACAACGGTGCACTGTCGCTGCCGCGACGACAACGGTGCCTACGTTTAGCGGGCGAGGCGGCCTCGCTGCGCTTTAGGGACCAACCGCGGAAATACCACGATGTTACGACGCAACCGGGAGCGGCAAGGATTCAAGTTTCAGTGTTCAGAAGCACTGATTTATCGATCAATCAGGTTTTGTACCTCGGTTAGTAATTTTGGTAATGCGTGGATAATAACCTTCCAGACATGCGTATTGTCTATCAGCGAATAACCATGTGAAAGCACGTTACGGAATGCCACGATCCTATCCGCATCCGTGATCAACGCGGCGGTCGCCGGATCAACCTTCCGAAGGTGATCCACGGCCTCGCCGATGATTTCAAAATTTCGCTCAACGGCGTGGCGGAGAAGCCGATTGCTTTCATAGCTTTCAAAAGTTGCGTCCTCTGTCTGCTCCAGGATAAATGATGCGGCATCCGCGACATCTTTTACGAGTTTGAGTGCCCTATCCTGCATAGATCAATTCCCGTGATTGATCCACCTGTTTCCAAAACAGATCGCTGGTAATCGCCCCCGCCATGACCAGATCCACAGGTTTATTCAGTGTCTGCCGCAATTCATCAAGGAGACTGAAATATTCCGCCAGCCAGGGGCCCAAATCGGCATCCGGTGGATATGTCACAAGAAAGTCAATGTCACTGCCGCGGTCATTAAACTTATCTCCCGACGCCGCTGATCCAAATATTTCCAGCCGCGCCACGCGGTGCCTGCGGCACGCGCTGTGAATGGCATCAATGCGATTGGCAACAAGCGGAATCATCAGAGAACCTTTTTATCTAACTGCGGCCGCGCTCGATCCGCGTTCGACCATAAAAATATCATAACCACCGTGGTGTTTCGCTTCAAGATGAAGTTACGACTTGCGGCGGGCGCGGCGACGATATTCACCACAAAGACACGACGACACGAAGGGACGACGACGGGGTGACGATCGGCCACAGAAGGCGCAGGTGCCACGGAGTTGGGCCAAAAGCCACGTTAAATTTTTCTCTCTGTGTACTCCGTGATCTTGTGGCTCATCCTCGTCGCCGCAGCGACAGCTCAACTCTCTACTGTTCACCTGCTCCAGCCGCCGCAGCGGCTACCCCTCCGCTACCTCGTGGTTGTCAAGTCCCTGTCTCCTGTCTCCTGTCTCCTGCCTCCTGCCTCCTGTCTCCTGCCTCCTGTCTCCTGTCTCCTGCCTCCTGTCTCCTGCCTCCTGTCTCCTGCCTCCTGTCTCCTGCCTCCTGAAAACTGAACACTGAACACTTGACACTGTTGTTCGTTGCTCGTTACTCGTTGTTCGTTGAAATTGGCCTCTGTGGCCAATCGCCCTCCCAGCCGGAAATTTATCGCTGGATGATTGGCCATGCGTTGGGCGATCAGATATAATTATGGATGGAATAGAGCACTAGGAGTAATTTTATGGTCACGAAGGTCTACGCCATTTATCGCAATGGGGCATTCTTCCCTCAGCGATTACTACCGGTGCCTGAGGGGGCGGAGGTGGAATTGACGGTTGAGTCCGGCACATCCGCGGACACTTTGGCAGATGCTTTAGATAAAATAGCCGGCCTGCCCGCGCAAAGTTCGGCCGACGGATTCTCCGGTGTCGACCATGACCGTATTCTCTATCCGGAGCGAGCCGGTAGATGAGCCCTTCATTGATACAGGCCCATGGTACGCCAGCGTTGTGCCGGATGACCCTCGGCACATCGATGTCATGACGTGGCTTCGCAAAAGCAACTGTTCGCACGTTACCACGGATTATGTTGTCGACGAGACGCTTACGTTATTGCGGGCCCGTGGCGAGCGATCCCGCGCAATTGCCCTGGGCCGACACCTGATGGACTTGGCGGGTGTCACCATACACTTCATCAGCGAGGTGGAGATACGTCAGGCTTGGGCCATGTTTCGTGACAATCCGAACCG
>JAKBAC010000060.1 GCA_021809365.1 Planctomycetota bacterium
GGATCATTGTGAATCCTCCTTGATTCGTTACCGCATCCTTGGCCTTGGCCGCCACAACGGCGACCTTCCACTTCTAATCCTAACCCAAAACCGCCAACAATAGGAGTTACACCCGTTGGCGATATTGGGGAGCACCATCAAACAGGAAATGGGAAGCGGCACAGCCTCAGATATTGAGGAACATTTCTTTCATGATGGCGACGCGTTTTACAAGGCCAATGTGAAAATCGGCGAACACACCTACAAGCTAAAAGTATTGCCCGATGGCACATTGCTGAAAATGAAGCTCAAGGAAAATGAACACCGCGACCATGAAGAAGGCGATCATGGTGATGCCGAACATGACTATGGTGAGCATGGGGACCACGATCACGCGGACAGAGACCATGGGGATCATGGCGATCATGGCGAGCATGGCCATGCGGACAAAGATCATGGTGATCGCGGCGACAGCGACTGATGCACAAGCCGCATGGCGTTGATGCCATTTCAGGCCAGGCCGATCCAGCGTTGCGCTGAACCGGCTTTGCCGGGCATGTCTGCTTTGACGGGGCGGGCATCCTGCTGATTGGCCGGCAGCGCCAATCGGCGTAAGTCGCCGACACACAAAGATGAAGAAGATCCTTCTCCCTTTAAGCCCCGGTCAGGTAAAGCTGGCCGGGGTTTTTTGTACCAGGCATCATCCCTGATGCCGTGGGCTGGTTTCGGTGCCTGAGATTGCATACGCTCGACGGCACGATGGACCGTGCCTGCTACTTACGACAAGAGTAGCAGGAATCATCCCTGATGCCGTGGGTTTTTCTTTCCGACGAATCCAGATTTGGGACAGTACGGAAGATCGCGACTGTTACGGCCCAGGCTCATCCACTCGTGGCGATGCTCGACGTTTTAATACCCATCATTTCCGGTTCGCAGAAATGGTCGCAGACTCTGCCGGCGCAATCAGGGCGCGGTTTCATCTTCCTTTCACGTTTAAGGGCTATTGTGATCGGTGGTTCCGCAAGGCTTCGCCGTCGAATTCTCCGTTCGTCGAGGGTGGCTTGACGGTGCCACTTACATGTTTGGCGTTCGCGAAAGGAGCAATCATGACGTATCCCGATGAAAACAGTTCCACTTTCCTGGTGAGGCGTTGGAAAGCCTTGGTTATCCCGGCGATTTTGTGTTTTGTGGTTCTACCCCCTTTTCTGCATGGTGCTGTGGATGAGAATAAGAAACCGGCCTTTGTGGTTATTGATCCCGGCCACGGCGGGATTGATTCAGGTACGCGGAGCAGTAACGGCGTGGATGAAAAGACCATCACGCTGGCGGTGGCCGGAGATATGGTTCCGCTGCTGAAGCGTGACGATATCAACTTTGTCTTAACGCGCGATCGGGATAAATATGTGAGCCTCAACCAGCGGGTACAGATCGCCGATCGTCCCGGGGATCGTCTGCTGTTAAGTATTCATTGTGATTATTTCAAACAGCGCGGGATGCGGGGCTTTACCGTGCTTTACGCGCAGGGTGCCTCCCATGATTCGTGTGTCGCCGCGCACCTGATCGCTGCAGGCCTGATTCATGAGGGCTTTACCTGTCATGATGTCCGCATGGACACACGCGGGCTGGAGGTGCTGGATAAAAGCAACTGCCCGGCGGTGTTGGTGGAACTGGGGTTTATGTCCGATCCGCATGATTTACGCTATCTCACGTCAAAATCAGGCCGACAAAAGCTCGCTGCCGGCTTAGCTCGCGGCCTTAAGGCCTATTTGCATGTAACACGATAAAGCATCGCGCGGCAAAATATCGGTGCAATCAGCGTTTCACGTTCCTTTCATGGAGGGATGTTACGTTAAGTCGATGCAGATTGAATTGTTCGATCTGCGATTTTCTCAGGAGTGCGGTTATGAATCGCAAAGCATGTCTTATTATCGGGGTTGTTGGATTGGCTTTAGCAGCCAGAGGCACGCTGCCCGTGCGGGCCGATGCGCCGGACCATGGGGAATCCAAGGTGACCATGGCGCAATTGCCGACTGCTGTGGCTAAGACGCTTACGCAGGAGGCCGCGGGCGGGCAAGTTGGGGAGATTGATATGGCCGTCGGCGATCACCGAGTCACATACGAAGCCGATGTGGTTATCAGCAAAATGCCCTATGAAATTAAAATATCCACGGATGGCACGCTGCTGAAAAAGCACCTAAGCGATATGGATCTTACGATGGCTGAACTCCCCGCTGCCGTTGCGGCAACAGTCAAACAGGAAATGGGCAGCGGCAAGGCCTCCGATATCGAGGAAGATTACACTGATGCTGGAAGCGCTTATTACAAAGCGACCGTGAAGATCGGCGAACACGCGTATAAGCTCAAAGTGCTGCCCGACGGCACGTTGCTGAAAATCAAACTCAAGAAAGAAGATCACGGCGACCATGAAGATGGCGATCATGCGGATCACGATGACCATGGAGACCATGGGGACCATGGCCATGCGGATAAAGATCATGGAGATCATGGGGACCATGGCCACGGCGATGGTGATCATGGGGATCATCACCATGGCGATCATGGCGACAACCACTGACCGCCGGACATAAAAGCATCCTCCTCCCTGAGCAGGGCTGGCCCGTGGCGCTATGGGCTGGCCCTGCTTTTTTTACCCCTTTGCCCTCCGTCAATTCTAATTTGCAAGCTTGCGGTGGGCGAGCCTCTCCTCGCCGAGCAGGGATCGCCCGTGGTGCCAGGAAGCAGAGGTATACAAGCGGCTTGGATACCGCCTATGGCGATCAGCCTTCGGCCTCGCCGGATGGCACGTCCCGATCGTCCACGGCAACCGGCTGAAGTGCCGGGGACGGGCTAACATCGATTCGGGTTTTGGAAAGATAGGCAACCAATCCAAAAATGGTCACGAGAAAAATGGCACTCGTGCCGACGGTTCCAAGACCCAGGCCGCCCAAGTCATGTGGTTGCGACATGAGATCTCCAATAGATGCGCCCAGCGGTCGCGTCAAGACATAGGCGGCCCAGAACGCAAAAACCGAATTGAGTTTAAACTGGTAGTAGCCGATGGTGATTATTGCAATGCCCGTTGCAAAAATAAGCGCGGAGTTGAGATAGCCCCATTTCAGGCCTTCGGCCAACAGATCTCCACCCGATGTCCCCAGCGCAAACGTGAAGAGAATTGTAAGCCAGTAGAACGCTTCGCGTCGGGTGGTGAAGATGGTGTGAATGGAAAGCGTCTTCTCGCTGGCGTACCAGGAAACGAACGCCACAAGCAGCAGGAACGAAAACCCGATGGTAGTGACACTTAAAGGAACGTGCATATTATCGGCGAGATTATCGCTGATCAGCGTTCCCACCACGCTGATGAGCACCACCGCAAACCAATACAGCTTAGGCACGTACCTCCTGGCGCGAAACTGGAAGTAGAGCGCCACCACCAGCAAACCGCTCATGAAAAGGCTGGTATAGGTCAGGCCAAAGCCCAGCTTGAGGTTCAGAAGATCCGCAGCGGTCTCCCCTACCGTGGTGGCCATAATCTTGATAATCCAAAAATACAGCGTAATTTCCGGCACTTTGTTCAACATCGTAGCGCCACGATCCTGCTGCAACAGAGTGTCCGACTGCGTATCGCGAGTTCCCCGGTTTGCGTAGTTTGGCATAAGAGCCTCCTGTAAATAAATCGCCCCGCGACGCCCCGGAACATCCGGTGATTTTCGCCACAGACCAACAGCCACCCTAGCAACTGAACATGAAGGGCTGATTAAAGCGATATTCTTTTTGCGCCTGGCCGGATCGTGATCACGGGCTTTTCATCTTCCTTTCATCAACTTCCTTTATACTTAGGTGCTTGGTAGCAGTTGCCTTTTGCCTGCTTCCAAATGATGGGTGTTGGCAGGTGCGTTCATGCGGGTACTGGTGGTTGAGGATTTTAAGACGCTAAGGGAATCCATCGCGCAAGCTCTGCGCGAACAGACCTACGTGGTCGATGAAGCCGGCGATGGGCGGCTGGCGCTATGGCATCTGCAAAGCGGTCATATTGATGTGGTAATTCTGGATTTAATGATGCCGGGAATCGATGGCTTTCAGGTACTCAAGGCCATGGAACGCATGAAAGTCCGACCAGCGGTCCTGGTTCTGACAGCGCGCGATACCGTGGATGACCGGGTCAAAGGATTGGATGCGGGAGCCGATGATTATCTCACCAAGCCCTTTGCCCTGGAGGAAATGCTGGCCAGAGTCCGAGCCTTAACGCGACGGCGATATAAAGTGGCATCATCGAAACTGACCATCGGAACCCTGGCCATAGACCTCAACGCCCGGCGGGCTTTCCGGGCCGGGGTGGAAATTGAATTAAGCGCCCGGGAATATGCCATACTGGAGTATCTGGCCATGCGGCAGGGAGAAATTGTCTCACGGGCCGAAATTTGGGAACATGTGCATTGCGACGATTCGCCGCCGGAAAGCAATGTCGTGGACGTATTTGTAAGCTTGCTGCGCAAGAAAATTGACGCGGATTCGCCGGATCGACTGATTCACACGCGGCGCGGCCAGGGCTATATGCTTGGGGCAGGTGTTTGATGGGATCCATCCGACTACGGTTGACGCTCTGGTGCGGAGTGGCCATTGCGCTGATGCTGGCGGTGTTGGGCGTAAGTTTGTATCTGACGCTGCAACATTCATTGCAATCGCAGTTTAACGCCTCGCTTGTCGCTCGAGCCACCCTGCTGGTGGATACGCTGGACTGGGACCAGCATCGCGGATTCCATGTCAGCACCGATTTTACTCCCATCGCCGGTGGCGAAAATCAGGGTACGCCGCATTATTTTCAGATATGGACACCGGAAGGAAAATCGGTTCTCAGGGCACCGGCGCTCGGCAGGCGTCAATTGAAATTTATCAAGCCGCCGCCGGACGCCGACGTGTTTGCAGCGGTCAATCTTGCCGGTGACCACGGTGGCCGCGAACTGGTGCTCCGCTTTCGCGAAGGTGACGACGATGATTCCGAGCACCATCATGATGCCCGGAACGGACACGGACATGTGGATACCCATGGCGAAACGACCTTGCCGCAACAAGGTGATCATCTTGATTATCATGATGCGCCGGGGAAGCATGCGCCGCGTCATTACATTCTCGCCGTGGCGCGACCCACAGAGGAGTTGGATGAAGCAATTTCGAGCATCGGCTGGTCGCTGGCGATTTCCTGCACGCTGACCACGCTGGTTTCCGCGGTTTTGATAGCATGGCTTTTACACCACGGTTTTCGTCCGGTCAATGCCATTGCGGAACAGATCGCCGCCGTCGGTGCCACACATCTGGACGATCGCATCAGCCCGGAAAACATTCCGCGCGAACTATTACCCATTGTGGATCGTCTCAATAAGTTGCTGGAGCGTGTGGAAGTGGCGGTGAAGCGCGAAAAATCGCTTACGGCCGATATGGCTCATGAGCTGCGCACACCCTTGGCGGGTTTGCGCACGGCTATGGAACTGTCTTTATCCCGCGCGCGAGCGCCGGAGGAATATCAGCATACGCTCCGGCAATCGCTGGCGATCAGTATGCAAATGCAGGATATGGTGGAAAATCTTCTCATGCTGGCGCGGCTGGAGTCGGGATTGTCGGCAAAGAATTTGGAATCCTGTCGATTGGACCAGATGCTCGCCCGGCAATTGGAGCAGTTTTCCGATGGCATTCTGGACCGCAACGTGATGTTGGAAAACAGCGTAATGATGCCGACGCTGGTGTTAGCTCCGCCGGAATTGCTGACACTGGTGATTCGCAATGTGCTGGACAACGCGGTAAGTTACGTCAATGATAAAGGGACGATCCGGGTGACGTTGTCTGAAGCGGCTCATGAGATGGAATTGCGCGTTGCCAATACCGGCAGTGCGGTCTCATCGGCGCAGTCCCAACAGGTATTTGAACGGTTCTGGCGCGGGGATGCGTCGCGCACGGGGCAGGGGCGGCACAGCGGGCTGGGATTATCCATCGTGCAAAATGCAATGCGGCAAATCGGTGGCACGGCTACGGTTGAATCTTCCCTCGGTGGATGGTTTACTATGATATTGCTATTTCCAAAGCATGGAAGCGATGGAGCGCATGAAGTTTAACGGCAAACACAAAAAACAATTCGGAATTACCGCGGTGTTATGTACTCTGACGCTGGCGGGATGCCAGAGCTATCAATCCAAACCGCTGACGGAGGCGGTGGTTAAAAAAGCGCTTGCGGTGCCGGGGTGGAAGCAATTGCGAATTTCCGCCACGCGGATTCGTGGTATTGGATTGCCAACTCTGCCCCTGCACCCGAATGGTGGATTAACGCCGGATGAGGCCGCGGTGATTGCGGTGATATTGAATCCATCACTGCGAATCGCACGTGATCAACGCGGAGAGGCGGTGGCGCAGGTCATTGAAGCCGGGATATTGCCGAACCCCCAGTTGTCTGATTCGACGGCCCTTGTCACGGGCGGATATCGCACCGATACGTTCACGGGATATGGCGTGGGCCTGAACTGGGATGTCACGCGGCTGATCGACCGTGATGCGCGGTTGGCCTCGGCCAAGTATCACCGTGGTCAGGTGGATTTGGAGGTGGCCTGGCAGGAGTGGCAAACCGCGCAGGCGGCGCGGCTGGCCGTTTATAATCTGGCGGCCACGGAGGCGCAATTGCATCAGGCTCAGTTGGCGGAGGGCGAACTGCAAAGCAATCAGCAAGTGGTGCAGAAAGCATATAACGCCAGTCTCAATACCATTCTGGATCTGACCGCCGCCCGTGCCGCCAGCCAGCAGGCTCAAGCCCTGGTGCAATTGCTGATGCAAAAGCGCAACCAAAATATGATTCGGCTGCGGCAGATCATGGGATTGCCGATCAACGCGCCCGTTCGATTGAGCCGAGAAGTGAAGTTTCCAGCCGGCATTACGTTACCGCCGGAGAGTGTCATCCTTAAAGACCTGCCTCGGATGCGGCTGGATCTCGTGGCCCTGAAGCTTGGTTACGAAAGTCAGGAAGAAGCCTTGCGGGCGGCGGTGTTGCGGCAATTTCCGCGCGTGAGCCTGGGCTTCCAGCAAGCCAGCGACACCACAAATGTGCATACAACAGGATTCGGTGTCAGCATTGACCTACCCATTTTTGATCGCAATCAGGGGAACATTGCAATTCAAAAGGCAACCCGCAAACTGCTTTATGACACCTACATTGCCCGCGAATTTGATGCCCGATCAGCGGTGGCCATGGCCTATTCCGATATTCATGCGCTGGTCTCACAAATTGCCGCCACCGACGCGGCGGTAAAGAGTCTGGCAAAACTCGTGCGGACATATCGGCAGGCGCTGCAATTCGGGAACGTCGATATTGTCAGCTATTACACGGAAGTGGACCAGTTGATCCAGAAGCGGATTAACCTGATTCAGCTCAAGAATCAGCTTGAACGCAACCGCATCGCTCTGGCCCTGGCCGCCGGGACTTACGTGCCGGAAATGAGCACATCCCGGAAACCCATGCGACAAGGAGATACAAAGCCATGAAACCTTCGACAATCCTGCTATCGGGTGTACTGATAACCGTCGCGGCGGCGGGAATCGGAGCGGTGGCGTGGCGAGAGCATCCGTCATCCGCGGCGGTGAATGCTGTTGCGGTTTTGCCCCGCGCCAGTCAAAATGTCATAGCGTTTGTAAAAACGGTGCCGATACGCCGGCAGAGCATCTCCGAGTCGGTCGTCTCCTATGGCACCGTGGTGGCACGGGCCAGTTCCATTCGCAATGTGGCGGTTCCCTTCAAATCGCAGGTGCTGCGTATACTTGTCGCCGGTGGACAGCATGTAGAGGCAAAAGAACCGCTGCTGCAGCTTGAGTCCACGAATTCCGAACTTCTCCTGTTGGCGCAGGCACAAAATGCGGCCCTGACCGCACGGGAACAACTATCCGAAGAGAAGCAGAAATTCGCATTGCATCTGGCCACACGCCAAAGTTTGCTGGCCGCACAGCAGGCCCTGCAACTGACGCAGTTGAACTTATCCAATCTTAAAGCGCTTGGCATCGGCGGGCCGCGCTTAATAAAGGCTCCGGCTAGTGGTGTGGTGGCCAAAATACTTTCCGGGCCGGGGCAGATTATTCTTCCCGGCGGCCCTCTTTTACAACTGGTATCTTCACGCAATATTGAAGTGCAGTTGGGCCTGGAACCGGAGGATTCCATCAAAGTGCGGCGCGGACAAACCGTCGCGCTTGTGCCGGTTGGAGAACAGAAAACCCGGGCGATAGTCGGACATATTTCCCTGATTACCCAGCGCGTTAACCCGCGCACGCGGCTGGTGGATGTTTTTGTCACACCCGAGGCGCACTCTGGATTGTTGTTGGGGCAGTATGTGGAAGGCAAATTAATCATCGCGCATGCCACGGGATTGGTGGTCCCACGCGCGGCGGTACTGCCCGTGGGCACCAATGAGGAGCTGTTTACGGTTCAGCATGGCCGTGCGGTGGTACATTACGTGCATATCGGACTGTCCAATGCGCAATACCTGCAACTGCTCAACAGCACACTGACTCAGGGCGAACAGGCGGTCATCGTGGGCAACGCGGAATTAACCGATGGAATGGCCGTGACAAGGACGTTTAAGCCATGAATTTTAATCAATGGATTCACAAGCATACCCGCTCGGTGTTGTTTGTCATGCTGGTACTGGCACTGGGCGGGGCACTGGCGGCTCTGGGCCTGCCGGTGGCCCTGTTTCCGCGGGTCAGTTTTCCGCGCATTGAAGTATCGGTAAATTCCGGCCAGCAGCCCGCGCAACGCATGAACATCTCGGTAACGTATCCTGTGGAACAGGTTGTGCGTTCCATCCCGGGCGTGCAATCCGTTGAAGCCCGCACGGGCCGCGGCTCATGCGAACTAAAAATCAGTTTCGCATGGGGATCCAACATGTCCCAGTCGCTGCTGGAAGTGGACTCACAAATCAACAGTATACTCACCAAACTTCCGCCCGGAACAAGTTTTCGCGCCAAACGCATGGACACCACCAACTTTCCAGTGCTGGGCTACAGCCTGGTTTCATCCACATTATCTCCCAGCCGCCTGCGCACCATTGCCAAGTATCAGATCCAACCGCTGCTGTCCACCGTCCGCGGCGTGGCGCGCGTGCAGGTGCAGGGCGGGGCGACGCCGGAATATCATGTCATCGTCAATCCGGCCCGTCTTCAGGCATTCAATATGACACTAAGCGATGTGGCACAGAGTTTAAGCGCCGCCAATGTGTTAAGTGCGGTGGGAAAATTTGAAGATCACGACAAATTGTATCTGATTATTTCCAACACCAGTTATCGCAGTATCCGGCAGATTCAACAGGTGGTTCTGCGCACCGGGGCCAATGGTCTTGTGCGGCTCGGCGACGTCGCCACTGTGAAGCTCTCCACCAAACCGCAGTGGATCCGCGTGGACGCCGACGGCCATCCCGCCGTGTTATTGCAGGTATTTCAGCAGCCGGGCGGGAATACCGTCCGTATTGCCCGCGATATACGCAGGAAAATGAAGGACTATAAAAAAAACCTTCCACCGGGCATTAACATTGCGACGTGGTACAACCAGAGTCAGCTTATTCTGGCGGCCGCCGCATCGGTGCGGGATGCGGTGGTCATTGGCATTATTCTGGCCATAGCCGTGTTGCTGCTGTTTCTGCGCAACTGGAAAATTACCCTGATCGCCGCGATGGTGGTGCCCGCCGTACTGAGTTCCACGATTCTGCTTCTGTATTTATTCCACATGAGCTTCAACATCATGACCCTGGGTGGCATGGCGGCAGCAGTGGGATTGATTATTGATGACGCCATTGTGATGGTGGAACATATTGTCCGGCGCATCCGCGGTTCCACCGACGACCCGCGCGCCCGGATTATCAAATCCACGCGCGAGTTTACCGGGCCGTTGGCCGGATCTTCCACTTCCACCATGATTATCTTCGCGCCGCTGGCATTTCTTTCCGGCGTTACCGGGGCTTTTTTCAAGGCCTTGTCATTGACCATGGCGGCAAGCCTGATGATTTCGTTTTTTATGGCCTGGCTGGCTGTTCCCGTCTTGGCGGCGCATTGGCTTAATCAACGTGATGCCGATCAGCCGGAAGGCGGCCGAATTACCGCTTATCTCCATCGGGTCTATGCGTGGATCATGGTCCGCATTCTCCGTGTGCCGGCGCTGGTATTGGTGGTTCTGGTGCCGATTCTGGTGCTGGGTTACCTGGCGTATGAGAATGTCGGCAGCGGCTTTATGCCGCACATGGATGAAGGCGGGTTTATTCTGAATTATGTGGCAAATCCCGGCACATCACCCACGGAAACCAATCGGCTGCTCCTGGAAGTTGAAAAAATTATCTTAGCCAACAGGTATGTTGATACATTTTCCCGCCGCACGGGACTGCAGCTTGGCGGAGGTACCACCCGATCTTACACCGGGGATTTCTTCATTCGCCTCAAGGGTTTTCCGCGACCACCCATCGAGAAGATCATGACTGCCATCCGCCAACGTATTCGCCAGCGGGTGCCGGGGTTAAAAATTGACACCGCACAGATGATGCAGGACCTCATCGGTGATCTTACGGCGGTGCCGCAGCCTATCGAAATTAAAATTTTCTCGGACAGCGGCCCGTTACTCAATGCCCAGGCGTTAAAGGTAAAATATGCCATATCCCGTATCCCCGGGGTGGTGGAAGTGCGCAGCGGAATTCAGATTGCCGGTGATGCCCTGCAAATTCGCGTTAATCGGATCAAGGCGGCGCTGCAGGGGATGACCGCCGATACCATCACCCGATCCCTGAGAGCGTATCTTTCCGGTACGGTCACCACCCGCATTCAGCGCGGGCCGCAGATGATTGGCGTGCGTGTCTGGGTGCCGCGGGTGGACCGGGCCACCGAGCATGACATTCGTAATTTACTTCTGCGCGCGCCGGATGGTCATTTGTTCCCGCTCAAAGAGGTCGCTTCGATTCAAACGCTTAACCGGCAGCAGGAAATATTCAGTGACAACCTGAAACGCATGATCGCCGTGACCGCCCGCATCAACGGACGCGATATGGGGTCCACCGTCGCCGCAGTGCAACGGATACTCAATAAGCCCGGCATGTTTCCACAGGGCATGTATTATGAACTTGGCGGCCTGTACAAACAGCAGCAGATCGCGTTTCGCGGCCTTTTGGTGGTCATGATCGCGGCGATTTTACTGGTATTTCTGGTGCTGCTGTTTCTGTATGAGCACTTCCGCGTGGCTCTGGCCATGCTGTCAATCCCACTTTTGGCCCTGTGCTGCGTGTTTGTGGGACTTTGGGTGACGCATACGGAACTCAATGTCTCATCCATGATGGGCATGACGATGGTGGTGGGCATTGTCACGGAGGTTGCGATTTTTTATTATTCGGAATATCAAGAAATAGGCGATCGGACGCCGCCAATTCAACGCTTGATTGACGCCGGCAAAAACCGCATGCGTCCCATTGCCATGACCACCGTTGCCGCCATTTTAGCATTGTTGCCCCTGGCCTTGGGCATTGGGCAGGGATCGCAAATGCAACAACCGCTGGCCATAGCGATTATTACAGGTTTATGTGTGCAATTGCCCCTGACGCTGGTCATTCTGCCGACATTGCTGAAAATTGTGCGTCAAGAAAAAGTCGGCCAGTCAGTGGTATGATCCACCAAGTCATCGTCCCGCGGTTGAGTCTCAGCCGACGTTCATGTCACGATTCTTGTACTGGTTTTGTTTCTAAAGCGCGGACAATCCGACGGTCCGGGATCAACCACATCGCGGCCACGAACAGGTAAAGCGCATCCGAGAGCCAATGGTTAACGAACGCAAGGCCGATGGCCGCGACGTAGCAGACCATGGATAATTTTCCCTTGCGATCGCGCCCGATCGCGCCGGCCAGAAATGAGTCATGGCCCTGCATGTGAATGATGGCGAATTGCAAAATGAAGTACGCAACCGCCGCCATCAATAAAACAACCCCGTATAATGCCGTCGGCAGGGCTGCGGAATAGTTTTGTCCCACCCAGCGCGTTACAAACGGCACCAGCGAAAGCCAGAATAAAAGATGCAGATTGGCCCACATGATTCCTCCATTGATCGCGCGGGTCGCATGGATCATGTGATGGTGGTTATTCCAGTAGATACCAATATAAATAAAGCTTAACACATAACTGAAAAGCACCGGCAGCACCGGTAAAAGCGCCGCGACATTCGTCCCCGGCGGCTCCTTGAGATCCAACACCATAATGGTGATGATGATGGCAATTACGCCATCACTGAACGCTTCAAGTCTACTGGTTCGCATAAGCCCTCAATCCAATGCAATATCTTCGGACGCCTATTCCAACCATGCCGTCCAGCCTGAAGCCATCACGGTAAGCTAATTTCCGGCATTTAACTCTCCCATCCGCCCGTTTCGATATTCCTCAAATGCCTTTGCGATCTCCTCCTGGGAATTCATGACAAATGGGCCGCGACCCACGATGGGTTCATCTATCGGCGCACCGCTCATAACCAGCAGGTGTGAATTCGTATTGGTTTTCAGCGTGATACTCTCGCCGGATCGATCGAAGATAACCAGATCGCTCTCGCCCGCTTTTTTGCCTTCCACCTCAACTTCACCCTCCAACACAAGAATGACGGTTGTATGTCCATCGGGCAAGGGCAGTGTTACCGCCTCCTTCTGGTGGAGATTTACATCCCACAAATTGATGGGGGTAAAAGTTTTTGCGGCACCTTTTTGCCCCGCGTATTCACCGGCGATAATCCGTGCGACCTCAGCCCCATGAGCCAAGGCCACATTGGGAATCGCGGCTTTGAGCAAAGACTGATACCCCGGCGTGGCGGTCTTATCCTTCGCGCGCAGATTCACCCAGAGCTGAACCACCTGGAATGGTCCGCCGCGGCGTGTGAATTCCGTTGAATGAAATTCCTCATGGATAATTCCCCGTCCCGCGGTCATCCATTGCACGTCACCCGGCCCAATTTTTCCCCCGCCGCCATGCGAATCGCGGTGCTCAAGTTCGCCTTGATAAACGAGGGTGACTGTTTCAAAGCCTTTGTGCGGATGGCCTCCCACACCGCGCTGTTCATCGCCGGGCGGGAATTCATAGGGGGCGGCATAGTCCAGCAGCAAAAATGGACTTAATTCACGCCCCAGACCATTGTAATCGAACACCGAATTCACCGGGAAGCCATTGCCAACCCAGTGCATATCCGAACTCTGGTGAATCCGCAGCAGCTTTTTCATATACAATTCTTTCGTCATAAAGGTGTTACCAATCCGTCAATAATTCCATCGCACCATGAAACGCCGCTTCCGGCGAGTTGTTGGCGATGCAATGAGCGCAGTCGGTCGCGGAGCAAAAGCGACTGCATGGCGGCAGAGGCTCAGGTTGCAGCACACGCCGCGGCACGCCGTAGGCACCGAAGCGCACCGGCGAGTTATAGTGCGCCGGATCGCCCCCGTGCGGATGGCAGCAGATTTCCACCACCGGCAGTCCCGCCGCGGCCGCAATATGCTTGGGACCTGTGTCATTGCCCAGATACAATGTGGCACGCTTCATCAGAGCGTAGACCTGCAGCAACGTTGTTGCGCCAATGACGTTCGCGCATCGTCGGTGTAAGGCTGCGGCAAACGCGGATCCCAGCGGCAATTCCACGTCCGATCCCACCAATACAAACACCGCATTGAAGCTGGAAGCCAGCCGGTGCCCGACATCAATGAATTTTGTCACCGGCCAGATTTTCCGCGGCTTACTGGAACCGGGCGCAACGACCACAATCGGCCCGCCCCGCGGCAGCGTTTGCAAAACAGCCTGCGCAAAACTTTCATCCGCCGGACTTGGCACCAGCGAAAAATCATAGCCGGTCACATCCACACCGAGATTATGAAGAAATTCCTTATTGCGCTCCACCGCGTGCATCGGTTTCTCATCCGGCTCCACCAGTCTGGTAAACAGATCATTGCGCCGCCGAATGCGCGGCAAATCCATGCGGGTGTCCCGGAAGGCAATGCTTTCGCGTGATCCCAGCGCGTGAATCAGTCGATCCGCATAAGCCTCCCGTGTATAGGTTGGATAGATTGCGGTTTCGACAGCCGCAGCTCTCAATTCAGCCAAAAGCGTGCGCTGATACTGTGGATCAGCAACGAAGCGACTGCGCTTTATGGGAATAATCTGATCCACCGGAGATTCGTTGGCAAGAATCCCGGCATTAACATCTGTGGTCAGCAGCACCAGCCGCTTATTGGGAAATAATAATTTGTAATAAGGGAGGCTGGGGCGAAAAAGGACAAAATCCCCGATGGCATCGACCCGCACAATCAGGACGGTACCGCGCTTTTTCCTGAACCGCGCGCGAAACCGCGATTCCGCATGAACAATCCTGGAAAAATATCGAGTCCGGCGGCTTCTCATGACGTCATACTCTCAGTGGCAGCCCGCGTACGACCAACGCACCCCGGAACGTTCCAGTAAACGCACCGTAAGCGCCATTTTAATGTTAGGCTCCGTCACATTTGAAGGCAAATGGCCCATGCAACCCCATCCGATGGCGCAAGCGCGGCGCGTTTCCCCATGTTTCTGTTTATCGCTATAATGATCATGTTGAATTGTGCAATGGATTGATACGCAAATGGCCGATACTGTGACATCTTCGCCGCCGCCGCCCGCTTGGGATACGGGGAGCCTCAAGCACCCCCACGAGCTTGTGGACAAGGCCGGCCGGGTGCAATCCATGTTTTCCGCCATCGCCCCGTCGTATGATCTCAACAACCATTTGCATTCACTGGGGATGGATCATTATTGGCGGCGGCAGGCCGTGCGAATGGCCGGGGTGACGCCGACGGATGTTGTCGCGGATATCGCCTGCGGCACGGGGGACCTTTCCATCGCCTTTCACCGGGCCCAACCAAAGGGCGTGATCGGCATTGATTTTTGCCACGCCATGTTACGTGGGGCTTGCCGCAAGACGGCTTTAATCGCGGATCGCGGCATGGCTTTTTATGAGGGAGACGCCCTGCGACTTCCCCTGCAAAATCAGAGTGTGGATGTGGTTTCCATCGCCTTCGGCATCCGCAATGTTTCCGATTGGGGCGCGGCGGTGGATGAATTTTACCGTGTGCTCAGGCCCGGCGGTCGCCTGATTATTTTGGAGTTCTCCCTGCCCGGCAATGCGTTGTTGCGGGCGGCGTACAATTTTTATTTCCGCCGGATTCTGCCCCGCACCGCCACGCTGATCAGTGGTGATAAAACCGGTGCGTACAAATATCTGCCGGAAAGTGTCAACACGTTTATTTCGCGGGATCAACTGACCCGGCGCATGCAAAACACCGGATTTACCGGTGTAACCGCGAAGCCGCTGACGGCCGGAATCTGTGTGTGCTATCGGGGTGTTCGCCATGCGTAAACTCGCGGAACCCGAACAGATCATGCGCCGAACGGTGCGGTGCGATTGGATCTGCCGCCATTGCGGGCAGCAGTTCGGTTCAGAAAATATCGCCTATTATTGCGCCACACTGCCGGATATCATTAAACCGACCTGGTTTTTCGCCGCCATGACCCTGCTGGATCATCTGCGCGATTGCCGGAATGAAGATTATACGGGGAGGCTGGCCGGGCGTTACGGATCGGATTTTTTATCGCATCCTCAAATTTATAACTGGTTTAATGAGCACGCGCTGGTGGAAAAACGCCTCATTGAGGAAGAAGAACTTGACGATCAGCAGGGCCGACGTGCTGGTACTTTTACAGGAGAACGCTGATGTCTAAAACATTTATTCTTGCCATTACCGGTGCCTCCGGGGTAATCTACGCGCGGAAGATTCTGCAAGGACTTTCCGCCGCGCGATGTCGGGTTTATCTGGTCATATCTCCCGCAGGTCGGCGGATTCTGCATGATGAGCTGGGGCTGGAACATCCGGGGCCGGATGCGCTTCTGGGCGAGGCGATGCCGCATGACATTATCCACCTGCCATATAACGATATCGGGGCTTGCATCGCCTCCGGTTCATTTCCGACCGATGGTATGATCATTGCCCCCTGTTCGAGCAACAAATTGGCGGAAACCGCCCATGGCCTCGGTGACAATCTTATAGCCCGCGCCGCCCAGGTGACGCTTAAGGAGCGTCGTCTGCTGATTCTGCTGCACCGCGAAATGCCCATTGGATTAATTGAAATCCGCAATATGGCCCAACTCGTGGAAGCCGGTGGTATTATCTGTCCGGCCAGTCCAGGTTTTTATAAAAATCCGCAGAACATAGATGATCTGGTGGCCATGGTCGCGGGCCGCGTGCTGGATTTGGCGGGCGTTCCCCACAAATGGAATACCCGCTGGATGGGAGCCGGGGCCGCGCGATAGCAGTGCGACGGATCGGGTTTATAAACCGGGTCCGATTCGCTCCCTGCGAAGACCGACGGCACCACATGACCATGACGGCGCTCCGGGGACCTAACGCGACTGAGCACCGTGGCGATCATCCCTAATGATGACATGCTCCCTGTTCGCCCGGCGCTTAACGTTGCGTGCCGGCGGTGTGTCGTTAATTTCCCTGTTGAAGTTCGCGAATGGCTTTTGCCGCGAGAGCCGCTATTTTGCGATTGCCGGATTTCTCAGCTCTGCGATACCACATTCTGGCCTTGCTGTTGTCCCGCGGCACGCCACGACCGAAATTGTAATGCAGGCCAAGGTTGTACATGGCGATGGCATTACCCCTTCTTGCGGCCTGGTGATAATACTCCATGGCCTTGCCGTCATCCTGCGGCACGCCTTGACCGACGGCGTAAAGCAATCCGATATTGAGCATCGCGTTGGCATTGCCCGCGGCGGCGGCGTTGCGGTACCATTCCATGGCTCTGGCAAAGTCCCGCGGCACTCCCCGTCCGTTTTGATAAAGTACGCCGACATCCGTCATGGCGTTGCCATTGCCCGCCGCCGCGGCCATGCGATACCATTCCATGGCTTTCCTGTAATCCCGCGGCACGCCTTTTCCTTTTTCATATAGCACACCGATATCCGTCATGGCGCGGCTGTCACCCGCCGCCGCCGCTTGGCGATAGAACGTGACAGCCTTCGCGTAACTCCGTGGCACGCCCTTTCCCGTTTGATAAAGTGAACCAATGTTGTAAAGGGCATCCACACTGCCTGCCGCTGCCGCTTTACGCCACCATGCCATGGCTCTGACGTAGTCCTGCGGCACGCCTTGACCGGCGTAGTAAAGCCATCCGATGTTGTCCATTGCCGCCCTATCACCGGTTCCCGCCACCTTGCGGAACAGGTCCATCGCCTTGGCGTAATCGGGTGATACGCCCAAACCATTTTTGTAGAGCAGGCCGATATTGTTTAATGCGTGAATATCCCCCGCCGCGGCGGATTGGCGGTACCAATCCATTGCCTTGGTGTAGTTCGGCGGTACTCCTCGTCCTTCCTGATAGAGCACTCCGATATTGTTCATCGCGCGGGCATTACCCGCAGCCGCGGCATCGCGGTACCAACCCATCGCCCTGGCATAATTGTGTGGCACTCCCTGGCCGTGCTCATAGAGCCAACCGAGATTTTCCATCGCATCGCCCGATCCGAGGGTGGCGGCCCGGCCAAACCAGGCCATGGCGTTGATGTAATCCATGGGCACGCCGAGACCTTTTTCATAGAGAAAACCAATGTGGAACATGGCCTGTCTATTTCCCGCCGCCGCGGCCCGGCGGTACCAGTGCATGGCCTTGACATAATCTTGCGGTACGGCGTGACCGCGCTGGTAAAGCATGCCAATGTTGTTCATGGCCCCGGCATTGCCCGCAGC
>JAKBAC010000218.1 GCA_021809365.1 Planctomycetota bacterium
AAAATCGACTCCGAACACGCAAATACTGATTGATCACATGCGGATACTCAATTCTACTGACCATCAGAGCCGATAACGCCAGCAAAATCACCGGCATTAAATACGGAAACGCCCCGCCCACCGCCGATTGCACAAAATCCGGTACGTGAAAGGGCAAAAAATGCGAGGCGTTGGGCCGCAAGGCCTCGAAAAAAATGACCGTAGCGCCTACCACGCCCGCCGCCCCCGGCGAAGGCAGGCCACGGAATACCAGATGCGATTCCACACTGTGCGCGTTATGGGCATTAAACCGCGCCAGGCGCAAGGCGGTGCAGGCCACATAAATTGCCGCGATCATCCAGAAAAACCGCCCATCCACATTCTGCGCCAGCGGATTAATTAATTCTCCCGCTGTGACCACCAGAAGATGCGCAATAAGTTTCAGGCTTAAAAACGCCGGCACAATTCCGAAGCTAACCACATCCGCAAGAGAATCCAGTTCCGCGCCAAAATCACTGGTGGCACGGGTTAAGCGGGCCATGCTGCCGTCCAGCATATCAAATACCATCGCCCCAAAAATCAGATACCCCGCGATCGTAAACGCCCCGCCTGTATCCGTCTCGCCCCCCACCGGCAATGACGCGTACCAGATGGCGGAAAATCCGCACAGCAAATTCCCCAGCGTCATCAACGTCGGCAGCACGGAAATGCGCCGGCGCAGTCGGCCATGAACCGACTGCTTCCGCAACCAACGTGGATCACGATAACGCATGGCAGGCCGATCTGGTTTATCTGAACGCAACATTCTTACATCAATAATACCCCATCGCCCCCCCATAACGCTACCGGCTTTAACATTATCGCCACCCGTGATCACCTATAACCCGCCCATGACCATCAGCATTAAGGAAGACCTGCTTTTATCCCAACCACTGGAGTGGTCCGCCACGGGCTACCATATTATCCGTAAATTTCAGGTAACCGGTTTATCGGAATATTCGCCCACCCAGCGACCCATTATGGCGGTTACCGCCACGGACAGCGTGACGGGTTTTGTCATCCCCGCCATCGGGGCGCAACATCCTGACCAACCCAATGCGGTGGTGCGAAATATCAAAGCCCACTGCCAGGGGTATGACTGCTTTGATGTTGTATGTGAATATCAGTGGGATGCCTATCCCACCAATTATTTGAAAAGTTTTAATGCCGGCCTGGTGCAGGTGCTGCGACATTATGACGCCAATAATAATCTCGCCACCGTCAGCTATACGCCCGCCGGGGGCACCGCGCAAAGCGAAGTAGCCGACTTGCACCGCCTGATTCTCAACGCCACCATCAGCTTTCACTTTCTGCAAACCGCAGACCCGGAAGCCCTGACTCTTTCCTACGCCGGACTGGTCAACAGCGTCACCTGGCGAAACTATCCGCCGCGGACCTGGCTGTGTCTGCCCATCACCGGCAGCACCCAGGATGGAGTCTGGTACCGCAACACTTATTGTTTTGCCTACAATCCGGAAACCTGGGATCAATATGCGGTATTCAAAAATGTCGATGGATCCATTCCGCCCGACATCGCCGCAACGATCGTCACCGATGGTTCCGCCACCAGCGGCAACGGCTGGAGCCGATTTATTGTATTTGGCCAAACCGATTTTAATACCGCATTTCCCTTAATCACCTGATCGGGAATTTCTTATGCAGCCCGCTATACCACATTGGTCCGCTCAGAATGAACCCTGGCAAACCATTGCCCGGCAGATCAACCGCATCGTCGATGCCGTGAATACCGATTCATCCCTTCTGGCGGCCGAGGGATTAAACACACAGCGCCTCACCAGCGCGGGCACCGCCATCAGCGGGCAGCGGCGGCATATCGGTTATCCGATGGTGGTGGTAACGGTCACAGCAACCGATACGGGTGCGGGAAAATATGCGGGGCATGTATTTTCGGGCAATTGCACCGCGGCCGCCACGACCAGCATAAACATGCCCGAGGGGCTGCGGGATTCCGGCAATACCAATGCTCTGATATTAAACATTGCCGAAGGTGCATTCGGGCATCGCCTGCTGTTGGGCAGTTTTCATGTGGGGTTAAAAGCGGGAATAACCGCCGAGACGCCGCCGCGCATGATTGTGCTTATTGATTCCGCAGGGCCGGTGATCTTTCCCGTGCTGATCAGCCGGGACGGCGGAGCCGATGGCACGCAAACAGCACCGGCCACCTGGACCTACAGTGTCTCCACGATAGACGGTGCCACATCGCTTGGAACATCGCTGACTTTGACGCGGCCACGTCCCAACGGCTCAATGGTTCCCCAGTCCGGCAGCCCGGCGTATGGGACAGCGTTCTGTGATTCCTCCGGCATTGTTCACCTGTGGGATGCGGGCGAAGTCCAAAATACGACAGCGTGCAGTTGATGGCAGGAAATCTCGTACAACTCAATTCCTCCGGGCAGCTTGTTCTGGCAGCCTCCGGTGAAGGCTTGCCGGGAACCGCCGGGGCCATCGTGCTGCAATCTGCATCGCAAAGCTGCTGCTGCGGCACCGCCGGTTACACCAACCCCTGCGCCAACGCGCCCAGCAGTTTAGCGATTGTCAATTACACCGATACGTACTTTACCCCATGTCCCGATGCCACACCTGCGGTCCCGGGAGATTGCGTCTGGGATGGAGTTTTTGATTATTTTGATCCGCAAGCCTGCTCCTATTCCAACCGCTACTGCTTTGACGGCAACGGCTGTTTTGATTGCAGCTTCCATGGCGCACGCATGTGGGAATTCCAGCCGCCGGGAATTTCCAGTGTGTGGTACAGCCCGGCAAGCAAAACATTTCTTATGCAGATTACCGGTCAGAACGGCCAGAATTCCGGCGAGATTGTCTGGCAGGGCAGCAAAGCCACCGGCCCGGGTTTCACCGGAATCTATACCCGCACCGGCGGATGCGATACCCGTGCGACGGTAGAAATTGGATAAGGCATGACCAGCAATACGGCAAATTTTTACAGACGTTCCAGCCCCAGCCGTTGTCGCCACTGGTATGAGTGCGGCATCCTCGGCGGCGGATGCTGCCGCCAGGGCCGCTACGGCGGCAAGCCAAGTTCAGGCACCTGCCGTGTGTGTCCCTCTTATTCCGGCCGCCCGCGCGGCTGGGGCGATATTGTCTACCTTTTTGCTAACCCTGTCGCCCGAATATTAAATGCCGTGCTGTCCCGAAAATCAAAAAACCCCCTCGCCCATAATTGCCGCTGCGCCCAAAGACGCCGTGAATGGAACGCGGGACGGGGAGGCAGGAGCTAGAAGTTAGAAGTTAGGAGGCGGCCGAGGTTACAGGTGACAGGGGACAGGTTACAGCGTGTGGTGAAACGCGCGGAAAAGGTGTCAGGTACCTTTTATTTAGGATGGAGGAGTTAGGAGTTAGACGCGGAAAAGGTGTCAGGTACCTTTTACTAGGGGTGGAGGATTCAGAAGTTAGGAGAAGAAGTTAGGAGTTAGACATGGGAGCGCTTCGCTTTTATAATAGGCAGACGTCCAGTAAATGCCCTTCGTTTACCTCAGTTGCGTCCTTGTGAATCAACGTCTTCCAGATTCGAGATTCCGGTATT
>JAKBAC010000219.1 GCA_021809365.1 Planctomycetota bacterium
CCGTGCGTTGGCGTCATAGGGGCTGATCCGCACCAGACGGTGCACACCCACTTCGCAATTCATATTCCCCGTGGCATACGGCCCCTTCACCAGCAGCGTAATGCGCCGGATGCCCGCCTGCTCCCCGTCCAGGCGATCCACCTCGCTGATGTCCCACCCGCGGCGTTCAAAATAGCGCAAATACATGCGTAGCAGCATATCCGCCCAGTCACAGGCTTCCGTGCCTCCGGCCCCGGCATGAATCTGAATAAAGCAATCGCTGGGATCGTGCGGACCGACATACAAAGATTGCAATTCCAGTTGATCCACCCGTTGTGTGGCAGTTGTTATCGCCTGGTCAGCTTCTTCCAGCAGGGCCGGGTCCTCGGTACCCATTTCCAGCATGACCGGAATATCTCCCAGTGCTTTTTCAACCTCATCCAGGGGATCCAGGATGAGTTTCAGCGTTTTAAATTCACGAATGGTTTTACGCGCCTGATCCTGATGATTCCAGAAATCCGGTGCCTCCATCCGCTGTTCCAAAGTTTTCAATTGGCGGCGCTTTTCCGCAACGTCAAAGAGAGTCGCGGATGCTTTGAACCCGCGCCTCCAGCGAGGCCACAAGAGCCTCCATATTTTCTCGTGCCATATCGGCTCCTTAAAACACTTATCCTAGCGACAAAAACGGAATTTGGCGAATCCGGCATCCGTGTGGCGGGCGAGTGGGCGTGGCAATATTTTCCAGGGCACCCCGCATCAACTCGACCGGCGAGCCACCGGGTTTATCCCGGTGGGCTTCAGCATTCCTTTGAAAAGGCGGCTTTTTTTCCCCGCCCGGAAAAATTGCCACGCCCGGCCGAGTTGGTGGTGCCCGGCACGCGCCGTGCCGGTGGCGCATATTAGCCCGACGCGGCAGCGTCGCGGTTGGATGCGGGATGGGGCGGCGGGGAAAAACGCGCTCCAAGTCGGCACGCATTGTATCAATCGTGACGGGCGGAGGGCATCGTGTCATGGAAATGCGCTTCGCGGAAAACTCAACGCTGCCGCATTGAGCTACGGGGCACTTTCCGGGTGAACGACGGGCGCGGATAGGCTGAATATTTTGCGTTCACAGCCGCACGGGAGTATACGGATTTTCCGGATATGTATACGATGGTGGTCATGGCACCAGTCATACATCATCTGCATATCTTTGCGTCCCACAGCGTTACCAGTGAACCGCTGGAGACTGCAGCTTTGCTGGCCGTGTTTGGAATTTTGAGTCTCATCGCGGTGTTGTCCAACCGCGCTGCGGATCGGGTGGGTATTCCGGCGGTGCTGTTGCTGCTGGTGCTGGGCATGTTGGCCGGCCCTCAGGGCTTTGCCGGAATTCATTTTCAGAATTTCCATTTTGCATTTCGTCTGGGGACGGTGGCGCTGATTTTAATTCTGTTTGAAGGGGGCCTGACGACCCCGCCTGCAGCGGTTAAGGCCGTCCTACTGCCGGCATCGCTGCTGGCAACCGTGGGCGTGGCGTTGACCGCAGTTATTATAGCCTTAGCGGGGCATGTCATGGGTTTGAACTGGCCCGAAGCCATGCTCATTGGAGCGGTCGTATCTTCGACGGATGCGGCGGCGGTGTTTTCAGTGTTGCATGCCGGGCGCTTGCGCATCAAGCCGAGATTATCGCGATTGCTGGAAGTGGAATCCTGTATTAACGATCCCATGGCTGCCATTCTCACCACCATGGTTATTGAAATACTTTCGCATCAACATCCGGCGATCGGCTGGTTGCTGTTGCAGGTTCCGATTCAGTTGATTGTAGGTGGGGTGGTGGGAGCGATGCTGGGACTTTTGGCACGGTATATTCTTCGCCGCATGCCGCTGCCCAGCACGGGCTTAATTCCGGCGTTTACTTTGGCCATGGCGATTTTGTCGTATGGTTCAGCGACCATTTTGGAAGGCAGCGGATTTCTGGCCGTGTATGCGACCGCATTATTCATGGACGCATCCAGTCTGCCATTTCGCAGCGGTTTGCTGCGGGTGCATTCAGCGCTGGCGTGGCTGGGGCAAATTGGGATGTTTTTAATGCTGGGGCTTTTGATTTTGCCGGCACAGTTGGCGCATGTGGCGGGCCTTGGATTGGGCATCGCGTTTGTTTTGGCGCTGGTGGCGCGGCCCGTGGCGACAGCGGTGTGCCTGCTTCCCCTGCGATTTTCCATTGCCGAGACATTCTATATCGGCTGGTGTGGTTTACGCGGAGCGGTGCCGATTATTCTTGCGACATTTCCCATGATGGCCCATCTGCCTGGCGCGCAGCGAGTCTTTACCATCGTCTTTTTTGTGGTGGTGGTCAACACCTTGATTCCCGGCGCCACCATCCGCTGGATGACGCGGCTGCTGGGATTCGGACAGGAGGAAAAGCCGGCACCGGAAGCGGTGCTGGAAATAAATTCCGCCCGGCCATTGGGTGGGCAATTGGGATCATTTTTCATTGAACCCGCGGCGGCGGTATGCGGGGCGGCCCTGCGGGAGCTGGAATTTCCCACCGGTACCAGCGTGATGCTGATTGTGCGGGATAACCAGTTAGTGGCACCGCGCGGCGATACCGTGATACAAACCGGGGATCATGTTTATATGTTTTTTCAGCCCCAGGATAAAGCCTTGATTGATCTGCTATTTGGCCGGCCCGAAGACAGCGGCTACGCGTAACGGGCACGGAAAATAGGGCGCATGCTGGGGAAGAAGGGGAGAAAATGGGGCGAAAAAGGCGAAAGATTCACTAATAAGCAATTTTGCGCTGTAGAAAGTAATTTCTGCGCTGTACACAGTGGCGGAGGGTTCCCGGATGTATACAATTGAGGGCGTTGGCAATTCAGTGTTGCCTCACAAAGTGCTAAGCAATTTCGCAAAGCAAGGCACTGCGCCAAGTTGTTTGAAAAACCAAGTGCAGGCGATGCTGGGAGCGTTTCCCGGCGGCTGAAACTTGGGTTATTTCTCTGTTTCTCTGGAAGGAGAATTCTTATGTTTCTGCGATCTTCAAGTAGTTTCCACATTCCGCTGGCCGGCCTGATGGCCGGTGCGGCAGCGTTGGCCGGCGTAGGCCTGATGTCCTCGGCGGTAAAGGCCGACACGGTCATCCTCTACAGCACACAGGGCGATTTCATCACTGGTACCAATGGGTCTAATTTCAGCGGCAACAATGGCGGCACCACCGGCGTGGTGGTAAGCACGGTCAGCACTGTTTCTTCACCCACCGAGGGTGGCACGGTTAATGGCGTCGTCAGCGCCACGCCGGGCGGGACGGGAACGGCCGGCGCTTTGCAAATTACACTGCCGAATGGGTTGGCGTCGGCGAACTTGGCCTCGAACTACGAGACGGTCGCCTCGACGAACGGCAACAATTTTGGCACCGTGACCGGCGGCGGCACTACAGGTGCCACGGTAACGCCTTCCGCCTTGGCTAACGCGCTCGATTCAGGTGGTACTGTTACCCTTCAATACACCATCCCGACCGGCACCACCTATTTAAACCCACCCCGGTTCCTCATTAACTATCCCGGCAATTATGATCAGCTAACCGGCCCTGC
>JAKBAC010000061.1 GCA_021809365.1 Planctomycetota bacterium
GAGAAAGTTGAGCAGTAGAGCAAATAGGGCTGGAACAACAGAGTGGCTGTCGCCAACACGATCAACGCCACCTGCGGTCTACTGTTCTACTCTCTACTGCTCAAAATGCTTTGGCAAGAGGCCAAAACAGAGCAGGTGAAAATGGAGCAGAAGATCAGGTGAGCACATAAGGCTGGCCAGCAGTAATTGACAGCGCTTGCATGACAACGCCACCTGCGGTCTACTGTTCTACTCTCTACTGCTCAAAATGCTTTGGCCAGAGGCCAAAACAGAGCAGGTGAGGGGAGAAAGTTGAGCAGTAGAGCGAATAGGGCTGGAACAAAAGAGTGGCTGTCGCCAACACGATCAACGCCACCTGCGGTCTACTGTTCTACTCTCTACTGCTCAAAATGCTTTGGCCGCAGGCCAAAACAGAGCAGGTGAGGAGGAGAAAGTTGAGCAGGAGAGCAAATAGGGTTGGAACAAAAGAGTGGCTGTCGCCAACACGATCAACGCCACCTGCGGTCTACCGCTCAAAACAGGTGAAAAAGAGCAGTCAAACAAGGTACTTCAATAATGTCCATTGCAGCCATTATTCTTGCCGCCGGTAAATCGACGCGGATGAAAAGTCAGCGTGTCAAAGTCCTGCATGAAATATGCGGACGGTCGATGCTGGCGTATGTGCTTGATGCGGCGCGCGCCGCCGGTGCTCAACGCATTGTTGTGGTGGTGGGTCATGACCGGGAATCGGTGATGCGGGAATTCGCGGAGCAAAAGGATATTATCTGGGTGCATCAGCAGGAACAAAAAGGCACGGGCCATGCGGTGCAGGTGTGCCGGGAGGCGATGCGCGGATTTTCCGGTGATATTTTTGTACTCGCGGGGGACGGCCCGTTGATTCGCGCCCAGACATTGGAGCGAATTTTGCGGGAGCATCGCGAGCAAAGAGCGGCCATGACACTGGCAACCAGTGTGATCGACAATCCGGCGGGCTATGGGCGAATCGTGCGGGACGCGGCGGGGCAAATTCTGGCCATCGTGGAAGAAAAAGATGCGACCAGTGAAGAACGCAATATCCATGAAGTCAATCCATCCTATTACCTTTTTGACAGCCAATCGCTTTTTGCAACATTGGAGCGGATCAAGCCGAACAATCAAAAGGGGGAATATTATTTAACGGACGCCCTGGCCATTTTACGCGGTCAGTCCCAGCGGGTAACAGCTCTGGCGGCCGTGCCGTCGGAGGATGTTTTAAGCATCAATTCACGGCAGGAATTGGCGCTGGTCAGCGCGGTTATGCAGCGGCGAATTCAGTTGGCGGTGATGGAATCCGGGGTGACAATTGTAAGCCCGATGAACACATGGATTGAATTTGGGGCGAAAATCGGTCAAGATACTGTGCTTGAGCCGTTCACATGGGTGGGCGCGGGGGCGCAGATTGCCCCGGGCAGCCATGTCTCGGCGGGAATGGTCATTGGCCGGGGTGGGGAATTTCCCGCACCGGGGCGGACGGATGTGAACGCGTAATGACGCGGGATTCCAAGGGTCTTTGACGGATTCTTGATTCACGGATGAAAAAACTCGGTCTGGTGTGGTAACGCGCCGCCGGGGCAGTATTGTTTTAAGGGTGGCGGAAGATATTCCGTTTGCGTGTATGTCGATTGGCGAACTGCAACATCAACTGAAGATTTTCGCCGGGCGGTCCAATCCGGGCCTGACGAACAGGATATGCGGGCATATCGGCATTCCGGTGGGCAAAGCGCGCACGGAAAGTTTTCCCGATGGCGAACTGATCGTCAAGCTTGATGAAGATGTGCGCGGACGGGATTGCTTTATCGTTCAGCCCACATGCCAACCCGTCAATGACACCCTGATAGAACTGCTGATCTGGGTGGATTGTCTGATGCGGGCTTCGGCGATGCGGATCACGGCGGTGGTGCCGTACTTCGGATATGCCCGGCAGGACCGCAAGAGTGAAGGCCGAACGCCGATTACCGCGAAGATGGTCGCGAATATCATCACGGCGGCGGGCGTGGACCGGGTCATCGCAATGGATCTGCACGCCGCGCAGGTGCAGGGTTTTTTTGATCTGCCCGTGGATCATCTGCTGGCGTCGCCGGTGTTTGTGGCATGGTACAAAAAACAGCTTCCAGACCTGGGACGAATCGCCATTGTGTCACCCGATCCGGGGAACCTGAAGGCGGCAAGCTATTACGCGGAAGTGCTGGGAGGCGAATTGGCGTTCATTGATAAACGGCGCCAATCCGGCACCAAGGTGACAATGTCCACCATTGTGGGTGATGTCAAAGATAAAACCGTGCTGATGTTTGATGACATGATCACCACCGGCGGAACCGTGGCCGAAGCCAGCCGGATATTGATGGATCATGGTGCCTTGGCGGTGCATATCGCGGCCACGCACGGCATTTTCGCGGGCAATGCGGTGGAGCGTCTGGCGAAAAGCCCGATCTCCAAGATTGTCATCACGGACACCGTGGCGATGGACGGACGGCTGGATCCGATCCGCGACCGGTTGGTGGTGCTGACGGTGGCGGATCTGCTCGGTGAGGCGATCAAACGGATACACTTGAATGAGTCGGTATCAATTTTATTTGATAATGGCGGGAACGGCGGGAAACGATAACGTAACGGAAACTTCAAACGGATCAGTAACAGATTGTCAGATTACCAATATTCATAGGAGAATTCGCCATGGTGGCAACAACCGAACACAAACGTCATATTCTTGAAGTCGCTGTGCGCAGCGCTCCGGGCCGCAAGGGCGCGGAACAACTGCGTCAACATGGCAAGGTTCCGGGCGTGGTCTATGGACTGGCCAAGGAGAACCTCGCCATTGAATTGAGCGCCAAGGAAGCCGAGCGGGCCATCCACTCAGGTGCCCATCTGGTGGACATTAAACTCAATGGATCGATTGAACACGTTCTGGTGCAGGATGTGCAGTACGATCATCTTCAGCACGCCATTGAGCATGTTGATTTTATGCGCATTGATCCGAGCCATAAAGTGCGCGTGAAGGTACCGGTGGAATTCCGCGGCATTCCCAAGGGGGCCAAAGAGGGCGGAATTCTGGAAGTGCAGATTGCGGAAGTGGAAGTGGAAGTGCTGCCGCTGGAAATTCCGGATGCCATCCGGTTCAGCGTGGAGCATCTGGAAATTCATGGCATGGTCCATGCCAAGGATATTCCACTGCCGGCAGCCGCGCGATTGATTAACCCGCCGGAGCAGATTCTCTGTCAGGTTCGCACGGTGAAGGAAGTGGAGCCGGAAGTAGCGGTCGCGGCGGGTCCGACGGAACCGGAAGTGATCGGCAAGAAACCGGCGGAAGGTGAAGAAGCTGCGGCGGGAGCGGCGGCGGGCGGCAAGGCGGCCCCGGCGGCAGGCGCGAAGGCGGCCCCGGCGGCCAAGAAGTAAGCTTCGGCAGGTGCGCATTGGCCTGTATTGCCGCACCGGGATTGGCCGCAATATATTGGCGGTGTTTGGCTGGATCAGAGCACGAGTGTTCTAACGTGCTGGAACAGGCGGAACGGCATGAAACTGGTAGCCGGTTTAGGAAATCCGGGAGCGGAATATGCCCGCACCCGCCATAACGCCGGATTTATGGTGTTGGATATTCTGGCCCTGAATGCCGGGGAACGCTGGAAATCAGCCTTTGACGGATTGTGCTGTCAAATCGGCTCGGGATCGGATAAAATCCTGCTGCTGAAGCCCGCAACTTATATGAATCGCAGTGGGCAGGCGGTGGCGGCGGCCATGCGATTTCATGGCTTGACCATTGAGAACCTGCTGGTGGTGGTGGATGATATTCATCTCCCCTGCGGTACCATCCGATTGCGGGCTGGTGGTACCAGCGGCGGACACAACGGCCTGGCGGATGTGCAGCGACATCTCGGATCGCTGGTTGAAGGAACCCCCAAAGCGGCTACGGATTATGCCCGGCTGCGTGTCGGGGTGGATACGCCGGGTGGCCCCGGCAAGCCGCGGCTGGAGGATTATGTGTTGTCCGCATTTTCGCCCGCGCAATGGGCGTTGGTGCAGGTGGCTTTGAACCAGGCCGCGGACGCGGTACAATACTGGGCCTCGCAGGGTGTTGAAAAGGCGATGAACCGTTTTAACCCAGGCGAGCAGGATTCGGAGAAGAGAGCATAAATTTTTGTGCCCGGCGGTGAAACCCATGGCGGCGCGTGTTGCGTCGCTCGCCGCGTGGAGCGAATTGGAGCGTGTATGGCTACCCATGTCCGGCAGTATGAGGCAATGTTTCTTCTTAACGCGGGCTTTGCCAGCAGTAACTGGGATGCGGCAAAGGCGGAGGTGGAGCACATCCTCAACCGCGCGAATGCTCAAATCCTTCATCTTAGAAAATGGGATGAACGTCGCCTGGCTTATCCCATCAAAGGCAACAAGCGCGGCGTGTATGTGCTGGTGTTTTTCAAGGCTGAAGGGCCTAAGATCGCCGGCATTGAACGTGATGCGCAGTTGTCGGAAAACATCCTGCGCGTGCTGGTGATTAAAGCCGAGCATCTGGCGTTGAAAGATGTTGAAGCAATGTTGCCGCAGCAGCCGATTGTCGAAGATCACTTCGGGCGCGGCGCATCGCGCCGACCTGATCGGGATCATGCCCCCGTGGCCGAACCGGTTGTGGACGCCATTGAAGGCACCGTAACCGTGGTCGAAGTTGCCGACGGCAAGTAAATCGGCCCGCGACGGATCAGGTGTAACGCGATCCCGTGTGATCCGCGGTTCAGCGGATGCGGAATCAGGAGCGATCATGGCTAATCTGAATAAAGTTTTTCTCATGGGTAATCTTACCCGTGACCCCAAGTTGAGCTATACGCCCAACCAGACGCCGGTCTGTGAACTGGGCCTGGCGGTGAATCGCCGCTGGACCGGCCAGGATGGCCAGCCGCATGAAGAGGTGACTTTCGTGGACTGCAGCGCTTTTGCGCGAGCTGCGGAAACACTCTCCAAATATCTTCACAAAGGTCGGCCTGTTTTCATCGAGGGACGTTTGAAGCTCGACCAATGGGAGGCTCAGGATGGCACCAAACGCAGTAAAATGCGCGTCATCATTGAAAACTTTCAATTTATCGACAGTCGCCCCGCTGGTGCCGGCGGTGATGCCGCCGCAGCTCCTGATGATGCCGGTGAACCGGCGGCCAGACCGGCGTATCGAGCAGCCCCGGCGCGCCGGGATGCGGCACCGGCACGGACCGCGCCAACCGAAGCGCCGGCACCCGCTGCCGAGGCGGATGGGCCGCCGATAGGGGATGATGACATCCCGTTTTGACGCCCGGCATGAAGCTGAGCATAAATTAGTTTTTGTAACATTTGAGAACTTATAGAACATCGAGGTATACCATGAAAGTATTATTGACGGACACGATTGAAAATATTGGTACGGTCGGCGAAGTGGTGGATGTGCGCGACGGATTCGCCCGCAATTACCTCCTGCCGCGTAATCTGGCGATTACCCCCACGGAAGGCAATATCAAACGATTTGAAATTGCCCGCAAAGAGTATGAAGCCAAACTTAAACTCCTGCGCGAGCAGAAGGAACAGCTTGTCAAAGCTCTCGAAGGTGTGGAAATTTCCATCGCCCGCGCGTCCAATGAAGAAGGACATCTGTTCGGCTCGGTTTCCCGCCGCGACATTGCCGAGGAATTGCAAAAGCTCGGCCATGCGGTGCAGGCCGATGATGTGCGCCTTGATGAACCCCTGCGGCGCATTGACACTTTCCAGGTTCCCGTGCAACTGGCCGGCGATCTGAAATGTCAGATCAAAGTGTGGGTGGTGCGTGACAAGACCGCGGAGGGCCAAGCCCCCGCCGCGCCGGTCGCCGCTGAACCGGCAGCCGCTCCCGCCGCGCCCGACAGCCAATAAGCAGGCAGATTCCAATTTGGAAAATCGGGTAACCATTCACGGCCTTTTCGGCCTGTCAAGCCCGCAATGGGCCTGACCATGGATAAAGTGTACCCCTCCCCAAAAGGAACGCAAATATACTCAGCGCGGCCTCTGGCGGGACATTTGTAGCAGGCACGGTCCCTCGTGCCGTTGGCGTGGCTTTGCAGCCGTATAACGGCACCAGGGGCGTTCACTCCTTCTCAAATTTCCCATTTACATCTCAACTGCGGGTGCTCTACAGATCAACGCACTGCCGGACTCGGCTCCGCGGCCGCACCCGCCCGAACATATTGCCGCGTCCCAGGTCAAGATAATGAGGCAATTGGCCCGAAAAGTCCTTGCGTGCCGGCGGCGAAGTGCCCTACAATACCGCCGGTGAACTGCCGCACAATGAATTTGGGCTCAAGCAAATTGTGAACACCAGGATACGGGAAACGTCTGTGCGATGAACACACTTGAAAAGTTTCATGGAAAAGTCGCCTTGGTGACCGGTGCGGACGGCGGTATTGGTGCGGCGATCGCGCGCCATCTTTATGCTCAGGGGGCCACGATTTGCCTCAACACATTTAAGCCTGTGGCAGCACATCAGGCCATGATTGAAGCGTTGCGGGCCTTTGCGTATCAGGCGGATATCCGGGACGAAAATGCGGTGCGCAACCTTTTTCGTGGCGTGCTGGAGAAATTTGGTTCCGTCGATATTCTCGTCAACAATGCCGGGGTGGAGTCCATCGTACCGGCATTGGAATTGACGGTTGAAGAATGGGATCGCATTCATTCGACCAATCTGCGGGGGGCGTTTCTCTGTGCGCAGGCGGCGGCAAGAATTATGAAATCGCAGAGTGCCGGGGGGGTGATTGTCAATGTGTCTTCCATGCACGATCAGGTGCCACGACTGGGAACGGTGCACTATTGCACTGCCAAGGCCGGGCTTTCAATGATGACAAAATCACTGGCTCAGGAATGGGCCGAGTATGGAATTCGCGTGGTGGGTGTGGCACCGGGAGCCATCGAGACGGAAATCAACCGTGCGGTGATCAATTCGTTCGGCCGACAGCATTTTGAGCAATGGATTCCTCTGCGGAGAATCGGCACGGTCATGGATGTCGCGCATGCGGTCTCGTTTCTGGCTTCGGACGAAGCCGGTTATATTTCCGGAACAACGTTGCTGGTGGATGGCGCATACTCTCTCAATACGGTGCGCTATGACCCGAGAAAGACAAATCAAGATTAAGGAACTTTCATGATTATAACCAGATTAAAGACGGCGGTGGTGGAAGGCAACTTTGATTGGACGTTCGTGCGGCTGGAGACGGATAAAGGAATTGAAGGACTGGGGGAATGTTTTTTTGCGCCCGGGTTGACCGCTCTGCTCAAGACGCTTGAACCGGTGATCCTGGGTGAAGATCCGCGGGACATCCGCCGCCTGTTTCGCAAGCTGCAGTGGGCCACCTCCGGTGCGGGTTCGGTGGCGGGAATTGTTTACAATGCCATTACCGGCATAGAAACCGCTCTCTGGGATTTGAACGGGCGGGCGCTTGGGGTTCCAGTCTATGAGTTGTTGGGCGGGAAGTTTCGAAATCAGGTGCGGATATATGCGGATTGCCACGGCGGGAACAGCCTGGAAAGCCTGGATTCAGTATTGCGGTCACGTCCGGCATCGTGGATTCAAGAGACGACCAAGCACCAAGCGGCGAACTATTTTGAAGAACAGTCAAATAAAATTCTCTTTACTCCGGAAATGTACGGCCAGCGCGCCAAACAAATGGTGGCCAGGGGCTTTACCGCGCTGAAGTTCGATATTGATGTTCCCAATCCGCACCGCCTGGATGCGCATAATCGGAGCCTGGGCAATCGGGAGCTGGATTACATGCTCTCGCTGATTGCCGGCGTTCGTGATGCGGTTGGATTCGATGTTGACATTGCGGTGGATTGCCATTGGCGGTTTAACCTCGCGGATGCCCGCAAGATCGCCGTTGGCTGCGAGCCATTTCGTCTGCTTTGGCTGGAGGATGCCTTACCGCCTTGGAGTCTCAGTGCTTTCAAGGAAATCAAATCCGCATCCAAGACGCCCATTTCCACCGGTGAAAACTTATACCTGTTTGAAGGGTTCCGCAGCCTCATTGAGCAGGAGTGCCTGAGCGTCGTTTCGCCCGACCTGCAAAAAGTGGGCGGCCTGGGTGAAGCCAGGCGCATCGCGGAGTTTGCGGATAGCTACAATGTTGTGGTGGCACCGCATAACATCAGTAGCCCGGTGGGCACCATGGCGGCGGTACATTTTTGCGCGGCCACACCCAACTTTCTAGCGCTGGAATATCATGCCGACGATGTGCCATTCTGGGATGACTTGGTGGATGGAACCGCCAAGCCGCTGATTCAGAATGGATATATTCAGGTTCCCAGAACACCCGGGCTGGGCGTCACTCTCAATGAAAAAATAGCGCGACGATATGCGCGCCGAGATGAGCCCTTCTTTGTGTGAGATACTCGGTCCGCTGGCAACACGTTATCGGCGATGGGCCGTACTTGTCGCCATGCCGCTTGATATTCCGAGACGTTCACCGCATCCGGCATCACCACCGCACAATCTTATGCAGTGGCTGGTCGGCACTTGATGAGCCAATCGCGATTTCATATTTTCCGGGCGGAACGCGCCAGGCTTTACGTGCGGTGCGGTAATATGCGAAATTGCGCCAATTCAATTTGATATGAACGGTTTTGCCCTGCCCAGGTGATAACGCCACCCGCGCAAAACCCTGGAGGGTTTGTACGCACCGATTTCCGCGGTCCACCATCGGATGGATGTACAGCTCAACGACCTGCGCACCGGCCATCGCGCCGGTATTGGTTACGCGAACCGCGACGTCCAGCGTACGATGCGGCCCCGCGCCCGTTGCGGTAATATGCAGGTTGTTCATGCTGAAGGTCGTGTACGACAGACCGAAACCGAATGGGTACAGCGGTTTGATGTTCTTTTTATCATACCAGCGATAGCCGACATAAATACCCTCCGCAAAGTCAACGGTATTGTTAACTGCGGGATAATTACCATACGCCGGTTCATCGCGCCAGTGGCGGCTGAACGTATCAGGCAGGCGACCGCTGGGATTGATCTGACCACAAATAATTTTAGCTACGGCAGTGTTGCCATATTCACCGGGATACCACGCATATACCAGCCCCGCCACCTTGTGAATCCATCCGGACATGCCAATGCCCGCCCCGGCATTGACCACCACGATCACATGCTTATTACGTGCGGCCAGATATCTGAGAATATGATCCTGCATTCCCCAGAGATGGTAACCACGGTCCCACCCTTCGCCCTCGTGCTTTGGACCAAAGCCGACACATGCGATGACGACATTGGCGCTGGAGATTCGATTCTGATCCGCCGGATCAAATAATGGCGGCCGAGCGATCAAAGCGTAGCCAAACTCGACCCGCGCGCGGCCAATGCGATGATAATATTCCATTCGCAGATGGTATGTTTTGCCCGCACGGAGCCACTCGACCTGCGTTCGGCTGTTCAGTATGTTTGTTTGCCACCGGAAATATCCGCCTGTTCGCCAGTTGTTAATGATTTTCCGGCCATTGAGAAATACCCGTGTTCCATTTGAAAGACTGCCGGCGGCAAACGCATAAGCGCCCGTGACGGAAGGTGTGAGCACCGCGCGCCAGCGAACGGAATAGGTGGAACTGGTGATCTGCGTAACCGGCTTTTTAATTCCCCAATCGCAGCTGATTTGTGCAACCGTCCCGGCTGCCGCCGGCGGCCCGAAGAGTCGGCGGTTATTGAAATATTCAACGTCTGCGCCGGGTTGCCCCTGAAGCGTACGGAGATTGCCCTTCCCCCAGAATTGATCCGCAGAGTACTTTGCCGGATGCATGTTGGCTTGTTTTACGACGCTGGGACTGTATACGCAAAGCGGGGTGGCAAGATAATGGACTTTTACATTCGGTCCAACCGCTTGAGAGATGGCAGTCAACATGCTGATGTTTGAACCTATTGGTTCTACAGTGGCGCTGCCGTCTCCATAGATAATAGGTTGCCCGGCCATCGGCCCCCAAACCACAATGCGTTTCACCTGATTCCCCCGCAGTGGCATGATGTGGTGTTTGTTTTTCAATAATACGGTTCCCTCCTCCGCCACGCGCAACGCCACCGCAGCGCTGGCTGGATCATCCAGAGGAATGCTGTAATCCGGATAGTGATGATGTTGTAGCCATCCCATTGCGATGACCATTCGCAAAATCCGTCGGACATGGGTATTAATTGCGGAAAGAGTAACCTTATGATCCTTCAAAGCGGACCGGATGTTGGCGGGAGTATAATATTTCGCCATGGGCATTTCCATATCCAGCCCCGCATTCAATGCCCGAACGCAGGAATGTGTCGCACCCCAATCCGACATGAGCACTCCCCTGAATCCCCAGCGCTGACGAAGAATATCAGTAAGGAGAAATGTATTTTCGGAACAAAATGTGCCATTGACCCGGTTATAGGCGCACATGATCGACCAGACATGAGCCTGCCTTATCGCCGCGCGAAATGGCGGCATATAAATTTCCTCCAAAGCCCGCCTGGAAATGATGCTGTTGTATCCGGAATCCCGCCCCGATTCATAACCAACATAATGCTTGACACAAGCCGCCACGCCACGCGATTGCACACCTCGAATCCAATTCACCGCAATGGCGGAGGTGAGAAAGGGATCTTCCCCAAGAAATTCGAAATTCCGTCCATCCTGGGGCACCCTCTGAATATTCACACCGAGGCCGAGTTCCATGTTGATACCGCGAGCCAGACAATCATTGCCGATGGCAACGCCCTGCTGATACGCCAGTTGCCGATCCCACGTCGCCGCCAGACACACTGTTGCCGGGTACGCGGTCGATGGCCCATACCCCGGCATCACGCCGCACGAAGATGCGGGCATGTCGATCAGCGGAATCCCCAATCTCTTTATCGGCTGTGAACCCATTATTTTGACATCCCGGTTGCCTGATAACAAGCGGATTTTTTCGTCCAGTGTCATGCGGTGCAGTAATTGATCAGCCTGATTCTCCACTTCCGATGGAGTCAGACCATACATACAGTGTTCAAAACCCGGGTTTTGTGCGGGTGGTTTGGCCGCCAGTGCCGCCGGATGAGCACCGAGGATTGACAACATTACAAAACTGACGGTCCAGCCTGTTATACGTTGGGTGTTTCGGCGATAGTATTGAGTTTTGTTTATCCATGACAGCGACCGGCGCGGCCGCATAGAAAGAGAACACTTCATAAGGGCATCTCCAATTAGGGTCAGTGACTGATCGGCACTGGTACAAATTCTGGTAATCGTAGCAGTTCACGGCCTTTCCGGACTGTCGGTCTCACAATCAGCCTAATTATGGATAAAGTGTACCCCTCCCCAAAAGGAACGCAAATAAATTGCCACGAAAAAGGGTCAGAGCATTCAATGGCATTCGTGCCAGACACTTTTTTTCGCGGGTTATCGTGTTTGCGGGGCAACACAGCCATGCCCGCGTAACGTGTCACGCACCCCCAGCCCCGGGGATCAACTTGCGGCAGCGATATCCTTGGGTTGCGGCTATGTTGCGCTATGCTGTATGCTGGTCTGTCGCTCGCGGCTTGGCCATGCTGCAAGCATGATGGCAATAGGTTTACTGGAGACGTTCGCATGAAGTCCATTATCTCTGTTCTTCTTGGCAGTATGGCGATTCTCGGTTGTTTACCACAGCCCAATGTTGCATCAGCGGTTACAGTTTCCAGCATGTTCACAAATCACCTGGTGCTGCAGCGCGATATGCGCAATCCGGTGTGGGGCTGGGCCAGGCCCGGTCAAAAAGTTACAGTGCAATTTGCCGGACGATCCACGTCCGCCACAACCGATAAGCAAGGGGATTGGATGGTCAAACTGCCGCCGCTGAAGGCCAGCGCCATCCCCCGTAACCTGACCATCTTCTCCGGCAAAAAAAACATCGTGCTGCACGATGTATTGGTGGGGGATGTGTGGTTGTGCTCAGGCCAATCCAACATGCAATATCCCATGGCCGCCTGGGGAAATCGCACGAATCTGGCCGCCGCGCTGGCGAAGGGAAATCATCCGAATATTCGGCTGTATCATGTTCCGATGATTGAGTCCAATTTCACCGGCACCCCGCGCAGGCAGACGCCGGACGGCACCGCGTGGCAACGCTGCACCCCCGTCAATCTTGCTCCATTCAGCGCGGTGGGATATTTCTTCGGCTTAAATCTGCACGAGAGACTTGGCGTGCCCATTGGACTTATTGAAGCGGACTGGGGTGGCACAAACATTGAAGCCTGGATTCCCCAACAGGGATATTTGGCCGTACCGCAATTAAAGACGGATCAGGCGTGGCTGCGCACGATGGCGGTTCGACAGGCTAAACTGGATGCCAATTATCTCAATGCCATGACCGCCTGGCTTGCGCGCGCAAAAAAGGCGGTCCGTGCGGGGCGAGACATCGGCCCCCAACCCAGGCGGCTAGACGCAATTCGGGCAGCACACGCTTTTGATTATCCAATTCCTCCAACCGACTGGCAGCCCGATCCACATCAAAACCCGACCACGCTGTTTAATGGCATGATCAACCCGCTGATTCCCTATGCTATTCGCGGCACCATCTGGTATCAGGGCGAAAACAACGTCACGTCTCATGATCATCTGTATTATTATCATCTTAAGGCATTGATCGGTTCCTGGCGAAAACTGTGGCATGAAGGGAATTTTCCTTTTTATATTGTCCAGATAGCCCCTTACGATTATGGCCACGATGCCGCAATGGAACCGGTGATCTGGCACACCCAGGAACGGGCGGCAAGGCGAATTCCTGATAGCGGCATCGCATCTACCATGGACATTGGAAATATCCATAACATCCATCCGGCGGATAAGGCGGATGTTGGACATCGCCTGGCGCTGATCGCTCTGGCGAAAGCCTACGGCTTCAAGCACATTATTTATTCCGGGCCGCAGTTTAAGTCCGCCGCTTTCTCCGGCGATCATGTGGTGATTGCCTTCCGCAACGTCGGCGGTGGATTGGTTGCACGCAATGGCAAATCGTTAAGCTGGTTTCAGATTGCCGGTAGTGATGGAAAATTTTTCCCCGCACAGGCCGCGATCGTCGGCAATACTGTTGTGGTTCATGCGGCGAATGTTACGCAGCCCACCGCAGTCCGATTCGCCTGGAGCGATGTCGCGGTTCCCAACCTCGAGAATAAAGCCAACCTGCCGGCATTGCCATTTGAGGCGGTCAAGAAATAATTCCTGCCCGCCTGGAATAAAACCGTGCTACCACGTCACTACAGATGTGTGCCACGCGATATGTTATGGTCGCGGGTGATAGCTGTACTTCGTGATGAAGGGGTTTTTCCATGTCAATGTCCAGAAGCATATTCGGAAATTTTTCGCGGAAGGCCGTTCTGGCTGGTGGTATGGCAGTAGCGCCGGCGTTGGCGTTGCTTTCATCGTCCGTGGCCAGGGCCAGCGAAACGGCCAGCGCGACGATCGCGGCGGTCGCGGATGGGGGTAATTGGCAATACAATTTGACCCTCACCAACACCAGTACCGATTCCAGCACTATTGGCACGTTCTGGTTCTCCTGGGTTCCGGGGCAAAGCTTCCTGGCCAGCAACCCATTGACGGTAACCGCACCCACCGGATGGGAAAATGGCCCGTTTTCGCAAAGCGCTGGCGGGTTCGAGCAAGGAGCCTCCATTGAATTTCAGGCGACCAGCTCCGGTAGTTACCTGGCCGCCGGGCATACACTCAATGGGTTCTCATTTACTTCGCCCGATGCCCCAAGCTCAGTATTTGGAAATTCGATTTATTCGTTCGGCGGTTCGCATCCCCCCGTCTTGACCGCATTTGTATACAGTGGAGCGCCTTTCAATGACAACGGCCAGCAATTCATGGTGCAGGCCGTCCCCGAACCAACCGCGTTGGCCCTGTGCGGCCTGGTGCTCGGCGGATTTCTCTTGCTGAATCGCCGCCGCGTGGCGGTCCGGACGTAACTGCCCATCGCGAGTTGGCGTTGTGATATAATCATTGTAACGCCTGTCAGGTTGATGGTGGATGCGTGTCGTGGTAACCGTGATTCATGGCTGATGGCGCATATCATCGCGTGTTGTATGAGCGCGCTGTCAAAGAGCACGCCGGGGAACTTTTTCGTTACGCATTCCGGATTTCCGGTCGCCATGATGTGGCGGAGGATCTGGTGCAAGAGACGTTCTTTCACGCTTGGCGTTCAATTCATTCCTTGCGCAATGAGCAGGGGTTGCGCGCGTGGCTGTTTCAAATTCTGCGGCGACGGCATTTCCGCGCAATAGCGCGGCGGCGTATTGCCCGGAGTGTTCCGTTGGAACATGCCGCCGAGGTTGTCGACAAAGCGCCCGCGCGGGCGAATCTGGCGGATCGCGAAGCCCTGCAGGCGGCGTTGGATCAACTCGACGCGCCCTTCAAACAAGCATTTCTCATGGTATATCTTGAGGGATTGACCTGCGCGGCGGCGGCCCGGGAATTAAAGATTCCCCTGGGAACGCTGCTGTCGCGCGTTTTCCGTGCCAAACAGGCGCTCCGCGCGACGATGAATGCCAATGCGCCATCGGCCCCGCCGGGAACTGCGGACAATCCAAATAATCAAACCAAAACAGGAGGCCAACTATGAATCCTGATGAGATTCGCGCCATGATTGATCACTATTGCATCCTCCCTCCGGACGATCCGCACCGGCGCGAGTTGATGCGCCTTGTTGCCACCGCCTCTGAGGAGGTCCGCGCCTATTACATGGCCGCACTGGCCGAGCAGGAAAGGCTGCGACTTGCGCTGGCCGCCGGGATGCCGGAAATGCCCGCGGCTTCGTCGAATCGACTGCTGAATATCCCGGACGATCAATCCACCGGCACTTGGCCTCTGATTCGGATTGTCATTCCACTGGCCATTGCGGCCACGCTGATTTTTGCGGCCATCGTGTCGGTGCGATTCTGGTCCGCTTCACAACGCATGGTGGCGATGAAGTCCCTGGCCTGGCAAAGTCTGGGTCTGGACGTCAACTCGCCGGCCATTACATCTGGTGCCGTTACGGAACCCGCACTGCAAAAAGCATTGCCCGCCATACCATTTTCGGCGGAGCTTTATAACTACGGAGGTTATAAACTTTTGGGCTACGCCGCGGTGACAATCGCCGGCCAGCCGGCGGTACTTACCCGCTGGCAGCATGGCTCAACAACATGCACCATGCTGCAATTTCCCCTGCGGCTGATCCCCCCAGGCACCGGCACAACAGGCGTTACGATCCATCTGCTGACCCGTGTCCCCGGAATCGCGGGCAAAGGCATGCCATACAGCGTGACGCTGTGGCCGGACCAGAGCGGCCGATGCGGCTGGGCGGTGGTACTGCCGGGGAAGCAGCACTACCAGCCCTTTGGTATAAACGGATAAGCGACATGCGATTCTGGACAGGTACGAATGGCACTGCCATACACTTAACTCTTTGTGATTAAACGCCTTCCGGCGAGGGCACGCAGTTCATTGAGGTGGTACTGTTCCCTTCGGCGTCTCTTGATGGCTCGGTGTTCAATTCGATTCGGTCGGTTGCCCCTGCTCGGTGGGTCGCCACGGCGCTCAGAATGGCGGCGTACAAACGCTTCGAATCAGTACGTGACACCGCTCAATCGGATCGGACCTTCAAGGAGGCTCGCGACGATCGTGAATTCTGGGAGCGGTTGACGAAATCCGCGGTTGGAGCGCACCTTGTCAACGCCGCCGCTGAAGGGAGTTATCATTTATTTTATTGGCGAGAAGATAATCAGGAAGTCGATTTTATTCTCCGCGCGGGGCGTAAGGTCACGGCAATTGCAGTTAAGAGCGGACGCACCCCCACCGCACCGCCGGGCATGGCCGCATTCAGTAATGCGTTTAAGCCAATGAAGAAGCTGCTTGTCGGCGGCGACGGCATTACCGTCGAGGAGTTTTTTCAGATCGATGCAGCAGTGAATTCAGCGACATTGCTCATGTAACCGCATGATGCGGGCCGTGCGTTTGCACCATCGGGGCGAGGGGGCAATTGCGCAAGCAGCCGACGACGGCGTGATGCGGCTTTGCTTTACGACATGCTGGAATCGGCCGCCGGCATTGAACGGTTTTTTATCGTACAACGTGGTCGGGGCGGCCCGCGATGATCTGGGCCGGGAATTTACTTGATTTGTATCGTGCAATTTCCGCGGTACAATCCATTTCTTGATTATTCCGGGAGCGACGGAACATTATGGCAATTGCGGGACATGGCGTGGATGTGGTGGAGATTGAGCGCATCAAAGACATGATTCAACGCCATGGGGAGCATTTCCTGCACCGCTGCTTTACCATGGGAGAAGCTGATTATTGCCGCGAGCATCATGATTCCACCATCCACTTTGCGGGGCGCTTTGCCGCCAAAGAAGCCATTGTCAAGGCGCTGGGTACAGGATTTCGCGGGCGCATCGCCTGGACGGACATGGAAATATTGCCCGATTCCAAGGGTAAACCCGTTCTGCGGCTCACCGGCCACACCGCAACCATGTCGGAACAGGCGGGCATTACCGCGTGGCATATCTCCATCTCCCACACCGCGTATACCGCCTTCGCCAGCGCGATCGCGGAGAGTCAATAGCATTCGGTGCCGAAATAACGCTTCCGTCCGTTTCATCCGATGACTGAAGTGACCGCGATGGTCACATAACTTTTTGCCGCCGCACAAATTCATCAATGGCACCGGCAACGAGTTCGGGCTGCTCCATGGCGGCCAGGTGGCCCGCCGCCGGGATGCGCACCAGTTGCGGCGCGGGCCGCAGTGTACACTTTTCCACCATCGCCTGCATGACCGCGGGCGGGGTAATCGGATCATCCTCACCCACAATAAACAGTGCCGGTCTCGTCAGCTTGGGCAGAAGGTCCGTCTGATCACGCCGCGTGGCCATGGCCTGTTGCAATCCGATCACACCCTGCACGCTTTGCCGCGCAATAGTCCCGGTAATTTCTGAACGCAGCGCAATGGCCGCCTGCGGGGAAAGTAGTCGTGTCGGCATCGTCTGCGCCAGTTGGCCCAAGCCGTTCTCCCGCACGCCGGCGATCACCTTTTTGCGCACGGCGATCAATTCCGGGGCATCCGCGGCGGCATGGGTATCCAGAAATATCGCCGCCCGCACTGCATGGGCATGTCGGCGCAAGAGCGCCAGCAGAATGTATCCTCCGATGGAACAGCCGCCGACAATGGCGGTCCCGGCAGGCTGTTCGAGAATCAACGCATGTATGTGATCCGCCAGAGCTTCGATGGAATAACGATCCACCGGCCAGGCGGCGTGACCGCCGAAGCCCGGCAAATCCGGCGTTAGCACGCTATGCCCCGCCCGGCGCAAGCGTTCCG
>JAKBAC010000062.1 GCA_021809365.1 Planctomycetota bacterium
ACCCCTGTGCCGACGGACATTGTTCGCCGCAGGCGGTGGAGCCTCTCTCTTGACGACCAGCTACCGGCTTTTAAGCGTGTTAATGCCTGTCTACAATGAATCGCGCACGCTGCGCACCATTGTTGGGCGTGTGCTATCCTCTGCAAGTCCCCTGCCGCTTGAATTGATCTGTATTGACGATTGCAGCCAGGACAATTCATGGGAGATTCTGCAGTCATTGGCGGCCGCGGACAGTCGTATCCGCATATTCCGCCATTCACAAAATGCCGGCAAGGCTGCCGCCATTCATACGGCAATTTCGCATGTCACCGGCGATATTGTGCTGATTCAGGACGCGGATCTGGAATATGATCCCAGGGATATCCCTGTACTGCTGGCCCCCATTCTGGAAGGCAAAGCGGATGCGGTATTTGGATCACGGTTCGCCTTCTCCGGCCAGCGACGGGTCTTGCTATTCTGGCACGCCGTAGCCAATCGGATATTGACATTGCTGACCAATATGTTTCTGGATCTCAATCTCAGTGATATGGAGACGTGCTACAAGGCCGTGCGGGCGGATATTCTCGCGCAAACGCCGTTAAAGGCCCGCCGCTTCGGCATTGAACCCGAAATTACCGCCCGCCTGGCCCAGTGGGGAATACGGATTTATGAGGTGCCCATCAGCTACCATGGACGCACGGCGGCGGAGGGAAAAAAAATCGGATTCAAGGATGCGGTGGAAGCTCTGACCACGCTTCTTAAATGCTGCTTTTTTGATACGCGGTTCACCACCAATGAAGAATACTTTCTTCTTCAAACCTTCCGACGTACGCGCAAAGTCAGCCGCTGGAATTTTGAAAAGTTCCGCCGCTTTATTGGTTCACGCGTGCTGGAAACGGATTGCGGCATCGGCAATTTTACGGAAATGCTTCTTGATCGGTCGCGATTGATCTGTGTGGATGGTCATGATTTTTTTCTGGAAATGACCCGCCGCCGATTCGGACATCTGGAAAATATCCGCGTACTCAAGGCGGACATTGCGGCCCCCATGGCGCTGACCGACTTGCGCGACGAGCGTATTGATACCGTGGTATGCCTCAATATGCTGGAACATATTCAAGAGGATGGCCCGGCGTTGCGGAAGTTTTATGACCTGCTGGAACCGGGAGGAAAAATCATTGTTCTGGTGCCGGCTAATCCCGCGCTGATGAGTCCCTGCGACCGCGCCCTTGGCCACCTTCGCCGCTATACACGGGTATCCCTGGCCGAAAAAATGAAGGCCGCCGGATACCAGATCAATCATCTGTCGCAATACAATACCCTTGGAGCATGGGCCTGGCGATTCAATAAACTGCGGGGAAAATCGGTCCTGACCGCCCGGCAGATTAAACTGTTCCAGTTGGCATTGCCTCTGGTCAAGGCGGCGGATGCTTTGCATCTCGGCGGAGGATTAAGCATCCTTGCGGTCGGAGAAAAGCCGCGTTGATCGAGAAAAAGCGCTCCAATCGGTTATCATACTGTCATGATTGACGTTAAGGATTCCATACTGGATTTGACTCCCGCGGACTTGCAGTCCCGCACCGCGCCATTGGGCATGCCCAAGTACCGCGCTGCACAAATTATGGAATGGGTGTTCAAGAAACGAGCCACATCCTTTGATCAAATGACCAATCTTTCGCTCTCTGACCGCGCTTTGCTTACTGAACAATTCAGCCTCTTTACGGGAGATACCGTCCGCCATATCCGGGCGGCGGATGGCACGGAAAAGATTCTCCTACGCTGGCCTGACGGCGGCCTGACGGAAAGCGTCTTGATTCCATCCGATGACGACCGATGTGATGACTTCGGCACCGTCACTGTTTCCCACCGCCGCACGGCTTGTCTTTCCACGCAGGTGGGCTGCCCGGTTGGATGCGCTTTTTGCGCCAGCGGATTGCAGGGATTCAAGAATAATTTACGCCCCGGTCAGATTGTTGAGCAGGCGCTACGGCTTACCACACTTCTCCCGGAAAAATTGCGTCTTACCAATATCGTATTTATGGGTATGGGCGAGCCACTGGCAAATTTTGATGCCACCGTGGCCGCAATTCGCATTCTCATGGCTCAATGGGGATTGACCATTGGCGGCAGAAAAATAACGGTCAGCACCGTGGGCCTGCCGCCTCAGATAAAAAAACTGGCCGACGCGGGCTTGCCGGTCACGCTGGCGATCAGTCTTCATGCGCCCAACGATAACCTGCGAAAGCAAATCATCCCCTGGGCACACGGCATCACCATCGCGGCCATCATCGAGGCGGGACAATACTATTTTCAATGCACCGGCCGCGAAGTGACACTGGAATACATCATGCTCGACGGCGTAAATACTCTGCCTGAACACGCCGGTGAACTGGCCTCCGTTGCCCGAAAGCTCCGCGCCAATGTAAATCTTATTTATTACAACGAAGTTCCCGAATTGCCGTTCCGCCGCCCCTCCGGCAAGACCATGTTGGAGTTTCAGACGACCCTTCGCTCCGCGGGAATTAACGCACACATCCGGCGCAGCCGCGGTAGAGACATCGCCGCCGCCTGCGGCCAACTGGCACGCCAGGATAAAGACGGCAAAACGGATATCCCCGTGCTCAAGTAGTGACCCCTGTGCAACGGTACAACGTTCATCGGCTCTGGAGCGATGGTGCCACCGCCGCTATCGCGCCAACACCCGCCGCGCCGGCACACGGTATCCACCAGGGCCACAGCGTCGGCATTAACGTATTTTGCCCCAGCACAATATGCTGGTACATCACCGGCGCATGAAACCAGATGAACCAGTTGTAATGTATCCCCGTCGCCAAGGCCCCGATCATCCACATCGCCGGCGACATATTGATCGCAAAAGACACCGTCCACGGCCAATGAATTCCCAACTTTTGCATCATCAGGAAAATCGGCGTGAGCACAATCGGAGAAAAAATCATCATTGTTGTAATGATCAGGCCCGCTGCCACGGACGGGGTGACGGACCATACACGCAATACGCACACCAGTCCAACGCAGAATATTGCCCACGCTGCGAACACTGCAAGGCCGTGCAGAAGAACCATCACGGTCATCATCCGCATTGCGCAAGCCAAGGCCGGCGACATCGCCGTGGCTAACACCGAAATGGCCACGGTCGCGCCCCGCTGCCGATAGTTCCGGCATAAACTGCCGGCCATTATCACCGTAGCGCTTTGCGCAAGCAGCAGCAAAAGCATCCAGCCCGCCATGGCAGATGCCAGGTGCCCCGTCTGATAGCGTGCCGCGTGAACCAGCGGCAGGGTGATCAGGCCCAGCGGCAGCGGCGAAGCGGCGAGTAACAATTTCGTGGTAATCTTTGCCATGAAGAGTTAGTATAATGCAAAGTCTGACATTGGTGATGACGAAATCATTTTCGTCCATTGGAGATTATCGGTGAAGTTCAATTTACGACGACTGGCGGAGCTGTTGTGTATCGGTGTACTGGCGACCGGGATCGGGCGTGTCATGGGTGCCACCGATGTTCCTTCGGCACCTTCCGGGCATGCGCCCGTGCCGGCGGTAAAAATTGTGGACCTGGCTCAATGGACGGATCAACAGATCAAAGCGGATATCGCAGCTCTGGAGCATAACGGTCAATTCAGTCTTGCAAAAAGAAAACTGGGGGTGCTCGAAGATCAGGTCATTGCTTTTATGCCGCGCAATGGGTTGACGGCGTTGCGACATGTCGATTTCGCCCGGAGGCTGGTAAGCCAGCTATCCAGCGTAGCCAATCGGCCTGAGCGGATGGAACTGCTGAAGTTTTTGCTGGCCAACCATGAATTGGCCGCCACGTTGGTTTTTCTCAATACACCTGGCAACCCGCATATTGCCGCGGTCTACCACCGCCTGGCGTCCATGCATCGTCAACTGGGGGCGCAGCTCGTGGCCTATCCGAATCTTACCGCCGCGATCTGCATGGTGCTGTATGAACCGTTGACCATGCAGATCAATGAAAACCTGGTGCATTCACCGAATCCAGTGAAATTGTTCAAGTATTACGTGCGCTATCGGCACGCGATGTATTTCGGCATTCGTCATGTGCCCGCACGGCTGCTGCTTTATGTGGTGGATTCCTGCTCCAGTATTAAGGATATGACCTGGGCGCTGAATAAATATCATGGGGATGCCATGGTCGGGCAATTGTTTTTTACGATTCCTTATGATTACAACGCCTATTTGCACGGATCAAAAAAGAAGGTGGACATCGCCGGGTACAATCTTCCTAATATTCTCAAGTATGGCGGTGTATGCGCGGATCAGGCATTTTTCGCCTCGGAAGTTGGCAAAGCCATCGGCGTGCCCACCGCCTACGATACGGGAATGTCCAGCGTGGTTGGGCACGCCTGGGTGGGCTTTCTACAACAGATCGGAAATCAGGGAATATGGAATTTTAATGTCGGGCGATATTCAGAATATCGTGGGGTGGTGGGCATTGTGCAGAATCCCGTTACCCGAAAAGCTGAGCCCGATTCCTTCATGTCTCTGTCCAGTCAGTACATCGGCACGACGCAGCGCCAACGCTGGAATGCGACGGTGTTGACGGATGCCGCCGTGCGATTGGTTTTGCTGTCAGCAACCGGCAACGCCTTTTCACCCCCGGCTCTGCCGGCGCAGGTTCGTGGTTGCCGGCCCCATCCGTTGGCCAACACCACACTGAATCGACTGGAACTGTTGCGACGGGCGGTGGATCAGTGCGATGGCTTCGAAGAAGCCTGGATGGTGGTGCGATATCTGGCCATGAAGCACAAACTGACCTTCGCGGAAAAAGAAACATGGGCCGGCGCTGCCATGCGGTTGTGTGGCCGGCGCTTTCCGGATTTCGCCATGGCGGTGGTGGCCCCGATGATCCAATCGGTTACCAACCTGCAGCAACAGAATGATCTATGGAATCGTGCGTACGCGCTGTTTGCCACCAGTCGATTTGATCTGGCGGCTGAAGTGCGCATGGCACAGGCGCACCTTTGGCAAAAAGCCGGGCATTATAATCGCGCCGGGAATTATCTCATGGATGTGATTAACCAGTATGCCAATGCCGGACCGTTTATCATCCCCGCACTGCATCAGGCAGCGGCGATTCTCCGGCGGCAAAAACACAACAATCGCATCACCCGGCTTTATGAGATGACCTGGTCGCGTATCGCGGCTCCGCCGCGAATGGCGGATCCATTTATGCACGAAAGCAACTGGTATAAGGTGGGAAAACTTCTGGAAGCCCGTCTGCGCGACAAGGGACAGACCTTGCTGGCGGATAAAGTCAAACGCGAACTGGATAGCGGCGGTAACGCGGTAGCCGGGAATGAATGACATAATAACCAACACTGGTGTTGAAGTGCTTCAGTGTTTCTGATGTGAGAATGTCAGATTGAGATGGCATCTTGGCACCCAACCCGCGATGCAGGCACACGCGGCTAAAAGGACATGGGGCGTGCCGGGATCCTGCTACGGTTGAATTGCCACGCCCTACCGCATCCGTGCAATAACGTGTGCCGCTATTTTCCGCGATAATTTTTCAATGGTCTGGTCCGTCATGGCCGCGCCGGAGAAGTTCACGCCACGCCGTTTCGCCCTGGCGGGTTGATCTGGAATGCGATTTTCAAATGCCGCGAGGAACTGGGCGTTATCCGCGCCGATTCCGCCCGCCAGAGCAATCGGCAGGCGCAGGTCTCGCATTCCAAAGGCTTCTTTAACCTTCAGCAGGTCCACTATTTCCTGTTTGGAAAGTTGGTTGATTTTGCCAAGCTGCAGACTCAAAAGCAGGATGCGGCAATATGCGTCGAGAATCTCCAGCTTGTAGTAAGCGCCGATCAGTGTGGCATCAAAGCAAACCGAGCCATGATTGCCCATCATCACGGTGTTGGTGTCCCCGGTAATCAACGCCACCACCGATTCGCCAAGTTCCTTGTAGCTCGGTGTGGTATATTTGGCCATGGGAACCTTGCCGAGAAACACTTCCGCTTCCGGATGAATTCCTTCCGGAATGGGAATGCCCGCCATTGCGAAGGCGGTGGCGTGAGGCGGGTGGGAATGCACCACCGCCCGGACATCCGATCGTGCCTTATAAATCTGCAGATGCAGCAGCACCTCGCTGGTGCGCTTCATTTTGTTGCGTTTGTCCACCTGGGTGCCATCCATATCCACAACGGTTATCTGATCCGGCGTGAGAAAGCCTTTGGATATACCGGTAGGTGTACACAGAACACGATCATCGGAAATGCGGACGCTGTGATTGCCTTCATTGCCCGCGCAATAGCCCCGCAGCCATATACGGTGCCCCACATCGCACATTTCTTGACGTATTCGAAGATCATTGGACACCGGGCACCTCATCACTTACCGCACAGACACAGGCATGACCATGCAATCACGACCATCCAATATCATGACATATTTTACATGAAGCTGCAATATTATGACATATATATCTACGTGATAAACCGTTGAGTTCAGGGTTTTTTAGTTTTTCCTTGATTCACTCTTTTCCACCCTTATGAGCTTTTAGCAATGAGTGATTTGCGGGCACATTTGATCGAGCTGTCCTACGAAAATCTACGCGGCTCAAAAGAACCAAAATGCCCTGCCGTTGAGTCGCCCTTATATCGCCATGGCTGAATTAGCCGATACAATAGACGGGCGGCTCACCTGAACTGGGCCGGGAGGTTGGTTATGGCGAATTTAATTGCGGAACAACTGACATCCGATCCGCGCGTGCGCCAGGCACGCGAACTTCTGGCAGCGGCCCTGCATGACCATCAAGCCTCCATTACGGGCATTCAACCGTCCGATTCCGCCCGCGCCGAAGCCTACGCCACGCTCATTGCCGAGTTTTCGCGAGCCCGCGGCGGTGGATTGTATTATCCATACCTCGGCAGTGGTATCGGGCACGGAGCGCTCGTGGAATTGGCCGATGGCAGTGTAAAATATGATTTCATCAGCGGCATTGGCGTGCATTGTCTGGGACACAGTGACCCGCGCCTGCTGCAAAGCTCCATCTCCGCCGCCCTTACCGACACCGTCATGCAGGGCAATCTGTTGCAGAACACCGATGCCACGGTGGTTGTGGCGTTGTTGCTTCAACTGGCCAAAAACGCGGGATCAAAAATTGAACATTGCTTTCTTTCCAGCAGCGGAGCCATGGCCAATGAGAATGCGCTCAAACTCATGTTTCAGCATAAGCCCGGTAGTACACGCATGTTGGCGTTTGAGCATTGCTTCTGCGGTCGCACCATGGTTCTGGCGCAAATGACCGATAAACCGCAGTATCGCACCGGCTTGCCGACAACGCTGGCGGTGGATTATGTGCCGTTTTTTAACGCCAAGGATCCGATCGGCAGCACCGAAGCAGCGGTGACAACATTACGCGCACATCTTGCGCGGTATCCGGGCCGGCATTCCGGAATGTGCCTGGAATTAATTCTCGGTGAAGGGGGATATTGGGTTGGTGATCGCGAATTCTTTCTGACCCTTCTGCGTGTGCTCAAAGAGCATCAGGTGGCCATCTGGTTTGATGAGGTGCAGACCTTTGGCCGCACGAGCAGGCCTTTTGCATTCGAGCATTTTGGCCTTGGGCCGTGGGCGGATGTTGTCACGGTGGGAAAGCTGACCCAATTGTGCGCGACGCTTTTTATACCTGAATTAAAACCGCAGCCCGGCTTGTTGAGCCAGACGTTCACGGCATCATCATCCGCCATCGCCGCGGCGTGCGTCATTCTGGAAATCATGCGGGATGGCGATCTTTTCGGCCCTGATGGCCGCAACATGCGGGTGCATCGGGAGATCACCAGTCACTTTGACGCGATTGCCGCGCGTCATCCGGGGCTGTTATGCGGGCCGTATGGCGTTGGCGGCATGATTGCCTTTACGCCGCTGGACGGCACGGAAGCCAAAGTGAAGCGCGTGCTTGCGGCGCTGTTTGATGCCGGGGTCATCGCGTTTTATGCCGGCAGTCAGCCCGCGCGCATACGCTTCCTTCCACCGGTCGCGGTGGTAACATCGCACGATATCCAAACCGTCTGCGATATTCTGGAACAGGCACTGCTGAAATGCGTCGGTAACTGAATGGAGACCGTGTTATGGTGTTTATCCGCCCCATTTGCGCTGCTGATCTGGAGGCACTTTTTGTCCTGGCGGGTCAAACCGGCTATGGCATGACCACTCTGCCGCCCGACCGCGCGGTGTTGGCGCGGCGCATTGAGGAAAGCGAACGGTCTTTTAGCATGAAAGTGGAGAAGCCACGCGGTGAAACTTATCTTTTCGTGCTGGAAGATTCCCTGGTACATCAGGTGGTCGGAGTCTGCGGCATGGTTTCCAAAGTGGGCGGCTTTGATCCGTTTTACAGTTACCGCCTGCGGCAAGAACGTTATCGCAGCACCATGCTCAACATTGATAAAAACATCCCGCTCCTGGAGTTGACGGTCAGCTATGACGGCCCCGCCATCATCGGCAGTCTTTTTCTGTTGCCGCGGTTTCGCCGAGATGGCAATGGCCGCTTTCTATCGCTGGTGCGCTTTCTTTTCCTGGCCCAGTGCCCGCAACGCTTTGATCCACATATCATCGCCGAAATGCGCGGCGTCATTGATGCGCAGGGGCGCTCCGCATTTTGGGATGCCGTGGGACGGCATTTCTTTGAGGTCGATTTTCCGCAGGCCGATTACCTGACCATGGCGGATAAGGAATTCATCGCCGGTTTAATGCCCAAATATCCGCTGTATATTCCTCTTTTGCCGCCTGCGGCGCAGCAGGTGATCGGCAAGGTGCATCCGGATACCCAGCCGGCGTTGAAAATTCTGACCGATGAGGGATTCACGTTTGAAAATCTTGTGGATATTTTTGAAGCTGGAGCGGTTTACGGCTGTGATGCCAATCATATCCGTGCCGTGCGTGAATGTCGGAACGCGGTGTTTGCCGGAAGCACTTCGTTGGCGCAGCAGCCGACGGATTATCTGGTGTCCAATGGGCGCATGGCTTTTCGCGCGTGCAAGGCGGCGATACACGTTGTCAATGAGCAGACTCTTCAATTGGATGCGGCGGTGGCGGACATTTTGCGGATTCAGCCCGGAGACCGCGTCTATTATGTCGCCCTGCGCGCCGGTGGAAAACAAACATGAATATCCCTGAAGGCACGTTGATTATTGGCGCAAACCGCCTGGCCGGACGCGGTGAGGCGATGGAATCACACTGCCCGTGGGATAACACGCCGCTATGGCGTGGTGCGGCGGCATCATTAGAACAAGTCAACGCGGCGGTGGCGGCAGCACGCCTGGCGCTGCTCGATTGGCGGCATGAGAATCGCATTCAATTTGCCGGGGCCTTTACCGCATTGCTCAAAAGCCGGGCGGAGACGCTGGCACGCGTGATGGCGCTGGAAACAGGCCGCCCCCTATGGGAAACGCGAACGGAAGTTTCCACTATGATCGGCAAACTGGATTACAGCCTGGCCGCGCAAGCCGCGCGTCGCGCGGAAACGCGCGTGGTAACGGGTGATGCCGTGGCGTTTACACGCTTCAAGCCGCACGGCGTGGCGGCGATATTTGGACCGTTTAATATGCCGGGCCATCTGCCCAATGGCCATATTATTCCGGCGTTGCTGGCAGGCAACACCATTGTCTTTAAACCCAGTGAAAAAACGCCGCACACGGGCGAATTGATGTGCGAGTTGTGGCGGCAGGCCGGTTTGCCGCCGGGCGTGCTGAATCTGGTGCAGGGCGGACGTGCCGTCGGCGAAGCACTGGCCGATCACCCGGATCTGGATGCGATTTTTTTCACCGGCTCGGTGTCCGCGGGACAGGCGCTGCTGCGCCGGCAAGCGCAATTTCCCCAACGCATGATGGCCCTGGAAATGGGGGGCAACAATCCGCTGGTCGTGTTTGAGTGTCAGAATCAGCAGGCCGCGGCATATACGGTTCTGGTTTCCGCGTTTCTGACCTCCGGCCAGCGCTGCACCTGTGCCAGACGACTGATCATCGGCCCCGGCGATACCGCGTTACTTAACGAACTGGCGAGCATGGCCAAATCTTTACGCATTGCAGGGCCGCTGGATTCACCGGAACCATTTATGGGGCCGCTGATTTCCACCGCCGCAGCCAACGCCGTACTGGCCGCACAAGACCAACTGCTTGCCAACGGCGCAAAGGGCATCCTGAAGGCCGCAGCAATCTCCGGCCATCCCGCCGCTCTGACCCCGGGCATACTGGATGTTACGACTGTGCCCAACCGTCTTGATGAAGAAATTTTCGGCCCCCTGTTGCAGGTGATTCGTGTGTCGGATTTTGATTCCGCCATTCAAGAAGCCAACCATACGCGTTATGGTTTATCCGCGGCTCTATTAAGTGATCGCCGAGAATTGTTCGAACAGTTTTATCGCGAAGTCCGCGCCGGCGTGATTAACTGGAACCGCCCCACCAATGGAGCCAGCAGCGCATTACCCTTCGGCGGCATCGGCATCAGCGGCAACCACCGCCCCAGCGGAGCATGGGCGGCGGATTATTGCTCCTATCCCATTGCGTCCATGGAAAATGAAAAGGTGATCATGCCGCAAAATCCGGTGCCGGGTTATCAGCATGGTGCTCCATAACTTATCGTGCCGGTCTCACCGCGATACTGGAGAGAGTTCGCGGCCGCTTCAATCGGCTGCGGCTACCAGATCGATATGCGTGGCGGACGGTTGGGGAACGGATTCCGGCAGATACGTGCGAACTGTGACTTTGCCGGCCTGCACCGCCAGCCAGGTTGGCGGCAATTCCGTCCAGCAACCGCTGTTGAAGTAGTCAATTCCATGCTCGCCGTTATCGCCATCAGCCGTAACGGCGGCGGAATGATGCGTATGGCCGCACATGACGGCATCGCATCCCAATCGCCGGGCGTAGGCGATGGATTTTCGCTGAACCTTGGCCAGGCAATGGAGAAATACTTTCGATCGGGCCTTGGCCAGGCGCGCGATATAATGTCGGCGATCAATGTGTTGCAGGGTGTTGTAAATAACATCGCCAATCCATGTCAGGATGGGATGATCGTCAATAAAGTCGTCAAAGATGTGGCCATGGAGCACCAGCATCCGGCGTGAACCGGAGATGAAAATATATTCATCACGAACCTGAACTCCCAGCAGATGCGAGATAATTTCGGCCGGACCATCATGATTGCCGCAGGTCCAGATCACATCCATTTTGTCGGAAAGATGACGAATGGTGGAGAGCACTTTCCAGTGTGTTTTTTTTAAGCGGCGAAAGTCGATGGAATCAAATACATCGCCGTTAATAATCAGCCGCCGGGTTACGATGCGGCCATCCAAAATCTCCTCCAGAAAGTTGGTGACGAGCTTGGCCTGGCAGTTGTCGCATCCCAGATGAATATCAGAAATAATCACCGCATCCAGCGCAGGCCCTTTCGAGGTGGTATGCGGTACCTCCATCGCCTGTGGTGGCAGCGCCGACTCTGTCCGCGCGGACTGCCAGTCGAGCGGTAAATCCGATAATGAATCGGTCGGTTCGGGTCGGGTGCGTAATAGCGCTCCCCCCAGTTCCGCCGGGCGCTGTGTGGATGCGGCAATATGTCGAAATAGCTCCATGGCATAATGCTACGTCGCGAATGTTCAGACATGATGAGCGCGGCGCTAAGCCCGCGCTATGGTTAAAAAAACGTGTCCAGCGGCTTGGCCAGGCGGCGGAAAGCGGCGGTGGGTAGATGAACGGTTCCCCATGATTCCGATCGCGCCCGCATGTGCTCGCGGTAGTCCGTTATGCTGATGGCCAACATGCCGTACCAGCGTTCCTGAAATTGAAACAGATCGGTAAATGGGGACTTCTCAGGCTCGGCGGGCCAATGATACATGAACACAAACATGGCTGTGAAACCCGAACCGAAAATTTCCTGCCATTGCCGCAGATCGTCAATGTCCAGACGCGTGGTCCAATTGGGCAGCGATGCTCCGGATTTTGCCGGGCGGCAGGCCCGCCCCTTCACATCCACCAGCAGATTATTTCCGCGCGGATGATATACCACAAAATCAAAACTTTTGAGCTTGGCCCCGGCGAACAGCGCCTTCTTCGCCTCATCAACGGCAATATACGGCAGCCCCTTGCGCCGCAGGTAATCCTCAAATGCGGCTTCATAATGGCTGGTGCGTTTGCTGCGCGGTCCCATATTCAAACTGCCTCAAAAGTGGAATGTACAATTCTTTTCATTTTGCCAGCATCTCATGCACACGGTCCATCACATCCGGCAATGCGATCTCCGCCTCATTGCGATCGGCAAGATTTTTTAATTTTATCATGCCCCGTCCGACTTCTTCCGGTGCCAGAATCAGGGCGATTCGCGCGCCGCAACCGGAGGCTTCCTGCAACAATTTACCTATATTGCGGGTGCTGCGGTAACTGGTCCGCACATGCAGACCCGCGCGTACGATGATGCTGTGATCGGCACTCCATTGGGTACGGCGCAATTGTGCAATCAACTGATCCGCTATGGCTGAATCTTCCAGGGCATTGATGACAAACACATCCGCCGCCGGCATCAATTGCACCGGCAACTTGTGGCGATCGCGCAATAGAATTTCCAGCACCACATCTCCCATGCCGAATCCCACCGCGGGCATTGCGGGGCCGCCGAACATTTCGATGAGTTTGTCATAGCGCCCTCCCCCGGCAATCGCGCGATTCTTCCCCTGCGCATCGCCCACTTCAAACACAAAGCCGGTGTAATAGGCCAGACCGCGCACCACGCTGAAATCAAAACGGCATATCTCCGCCAGGCCCGCATCGGCGAGGCGTTTTTCAAATGCTGAAATTGCCTCCTTCACCTCCGCCGGCCAATGGTTCATCCAACTTGCCGACTCTTCCGGTCTATCAACCGCCGCCGCTATTTTCTCAAAGTGTTCCCGTTCCTGATTCGTACATTGCTGTTCCTGGTACAGGGCCTGTCGGGCGGGTGCATCATATTTTTGCAGACGATCCAGAATGTAATAGGCGTTGCTGATCCGTTCAGGTGCCACAAATGTGCTGGTAAGCGCCCGCGTGAGCAGTTCCCGGTGATTCCAGCCGATGCGAATATCCGCCGCGGTAAGACCGCATTCCAGCAGAGCATCCACGCACACGGCCAGACATTCGCGGCCTGCGCGATCCGACGCATCGCCGATAAAATCCACATTCCACTGGATGAATTCCCGCAGGCGTCCTTTTTGCGGTTGTTCGGCACGGTAGCAGCGTGGAATGGAAAACCATTTAATGGGCCGGGGCAGGCCGGCGGCTTTTTGGGCCACCATGCGCGCCAGGGTGGGAGTGAATTCCGGCCGCAGGGCCAGTTCACGCTCGCCGCGGTCGGTGAATGAAAAAAGCTGGGAGACAATTTCATCACCGCTCTTGATTTTATACAATTCCAGTGATTCAAAAGTCGGGCCGTCCACTTCCTCAAAGCCGTGGCGAATGGAGACTTTTCGCCAGATATCCTCAATATATCGGCGCACAGCCATATCGGATGGGTAAAAATCGCGTGTTCCTTTGGGTGCTTGGAAATTCACTGTCATGGCCGGAAGTGTACGCGAAGATTGGGATTTATTGAAGCGTGGTGATGCGGATATTTCAGGGGGCATTTCCGCATACGCAACGTGGACACAATGCCCGCGGCCAAATTTGGATGGCGCTTGCCGGTACGTTGGCGCTCTTTAGTCACGCCAGACATCAGAAATGCCACAGGCGCAACACCAACTGCAAAATCACATTCACCTGAATGCCGGCGGCAATGTCATCAAGCAGAATGCCCCAGCCGGCGGGGAGATGTTCCAACTGCCGACATGGGGGAAGTTTAAGTGTATCAAAAAGGCGAAAGAGAATGTAGACGGTGGCCGTGGTTATCCAGGCGTGCCAGAGGCTGCTTGTGGCAATAAGAGGCAACGGCAACAAGAGGCATGAAACCCAGTAGCCGCAATATTCATCGAGAACCACCGAACCGGGATCCTCGCGCCCGAAATACCTGATGGCCCATGGCGCAAGCCACACGGTCAAGATACCGGCGATACCGGCTCCGGTCAGACACACCACCGAACGCCACGGATCAGCCACTCTGGCCGACAAAAGCATCCAAAATACCATAGCCGGCCCCACCGTTCCCCAACTACCCGGCGCAGGCTTCAGCAAACCCAGCCCCCCGCCGGTGATGACCCATTTTCGCCATGACGATGGCAGCGGCTGCCCACGCATCGCCGACGGGGCGACGGATGGATCCGCCGGCGCATCGGCCAATACATCGCCTTGAAATTTTTCATTGTTCTGTTTGCACATAAATGAAGTCACGGCTCCACAACCGGCGGCGGCACGAAAAGAGGCAAATTGCCATCACGTCTCGATTACCCGCCACGCCTTCGAGATATACTGCCATGCCGAGAGCACAGTGATCATCAGCATGGCCCAGATTGCGATATTCCGCGCCAATCGGAAAAATTCCAATACCGCCTGATTGTGAATCTCATATACCAGGGCCAGATACACCAGTACACCGATCACAGCCGCACACTGCACAATCATTTTAACTTTCCCCGTCCACATTGCTCGAAAATCAATGCCCCGGGATTCCGCCAGCCCGCGAATGCCCGTAACCAGAAATTCCCGGGCAATCAGCACCACCGCCATCCAAGGTGCCACGCCGGTAAGATCCGAACCCGGTACTCGCGGAGAATGTGGCAGGTGCGGCAGCATGATCTGCGGTGCGGCAAAAAAAACAAACGCCCCGCAAATAAGAATTTTATCCGCAAATGGATCGACCACGCGCCCAAAAGCACTTTCCACTTTCCAGGATCGGGCCAGGTAACCATCCAGCGCATCGCTGGCCACCGCCAGTATAAAAATCACCAGCGCGATCCACATGCACAGTGAAATATTCCGCTGATGATCGGCAAAATTGATGGCAACAAAAAATAGCGTTGTCAACACCAAGCGGCTCAGGGTGATCAAGTTGGGAATCTGACGGTACATCACTGCAATATCCAGCCGGTAACTTCATTTTTTTTTCGCCGCCAGATTCCGCACCTAATCCACGGTTGCGCATACCGGCAGACTTACCGGCCTATGGCCGGCGCGTACGCGCTTATAATTGATGGGCTGGCCGATTAAATCGTAATGTTTCCAATCCACGATTTCCGCCTGCACTAAATCACCGGGCGTGGCATCAATTCCATTGAGCAGCACCTGTCCATCAATTTCCGCCGCCTGCCCGCTATGACGCCCCACCGCCGTATGGCGCCTTTTATCGGCGGCATCAATGAGCACGGCAAAAGTTTTTCCAACCTGCGATTGATTCACCTTGAACACAACCTCCTGCTGGGCCAGCATGATTTCTTCCCGGCGACGTTTGGCGACCGGGCCATCCACCGCCTGGGTTTTCCACAGCCTCCCCGCGGGTGTTTCCGGCTCCGGCGAGTATTCAAAAACTCCCAGACAGTCAAATTCAAACTCCCGCACAAATTCCACCAGTTCCTGATGTTGCGCTTCAGTTTCACCAGGGAAACCGCTGATAAACGTGGTGCGAATGCTGATGCCGGGAATCCATTTCCGCAGTTTTTCCAGCAGCGCGGAAATTTGCCGCCGGGACGTTTTGCGGCGCATGGCGTGCAGAATAGCATCATTGATATGCTGCAACGGCATGTCGATATATTTGACCCACCGCGCGGCGTCGGCCAAAGCTCGGATCATGTCATCGGTGAAACAACTTGGATAGGCATACATCAGACGTATCCAGCCGGCACCGTCAAGCTTATCAAGCGTTTGAATCAGTCCGGTCAGACCTTCACCCGGCCCGTCATAACCAATATCGCGGCCATAACTCGTGGTGTCCTGCCCGATGAGATTGAGTTCAAATACCCCATCGGCAATCAGCTCGCGGGCTTCATGAATGATATCCATCGGCGGCTTGCTGCGCATGCGACCACGGATGCTGGGAATCGTGCAAAACGTGCAGCCTTGATTGCACCCCTCGGAAATACGCAGGTAGCTGTAATGGCGTGGCGTCAGGCGAAGGCGGCCCGCATCGGATTCAAAATATCCGATCTTGCCGCGATCATGCCCGCGAATCATTTGCGTTACGGGATGAAAATCGCCCATATCCGCACTGGTCTCGGTATGGGTGGATCCGCGCACCGCGGTTACGATGTTTTCCCGATCAAACACGCCCACCAGCGCATCAATGCCCGGGGCCTCATCCAGCAATTGGGCGCGTTGCCGTTGTACCAGGCAACCCGCCACGACAACCCGTTTTTCCCGGCCCTTTTTCTCAGCGTTTTCCTTTTCTTCCAGGGCGTCGTTGATCACTTTCAAAGCCTCGGTTTTGCTGGCCTCCAGAAAGCCGCAGGTGTTGATGACAATCGCATCCGCCGCGGCGTGATCATCGGTAATCGCAATTCCATCGGCCGCCAGCAATCCCAGCATCCGTTCACTGTCAATGAGATTCTTCGGGCACCCCAGAGATACCAACGCCACGCGGCGTACTGCGTTGGGTTGGAGAGTCGATGATTTTTTATTAGTGCGTTCAGTCATATTGCCGTCACATTATCCATTTACACGGAAAAACACCCGATTTCCCAATAACCGAGGATAGCAGAATAAGCCAATGAAAACCAGCCGGCGGCGATTCGTGATCCGCAATTTTTGTGATTGCTTTTACCAATTATCATCCTTATAATAACCGTAGCGGAAAATAAGAATCTGGCTGGCGAGGTGTAACCATGCGTAATTCTCGCGGATTTACCTTAATTGAAATGCTGGTGGTGATACTGGTCATCGTGATCCTTATTGCCATTACGCTGGCCGTTGGTGCGCAGGTGCAGGCAAGTTCGCAAATGTCTCTAACCAAATCGGAATTGGCGGGGCTGGTGGGAGCTTTGCAATGGTACGAACATAAGTCCGGCGGGCAGATTCCGACGGACATGTTGAGTTTTCTGGAGGGATATCAGCGGATGCATGCCTACGAAGTCGGCGGAGTCTGGCGTCAGCACAAAAATTTTCTTACCAGCCTGCCCGCGTCGCAGGTGGTAACATGGGTCATTCCACCCCCCGGTGTCCCACCAGCGAGTACCACCTATACCAACGGCTTGCCTGCAGTAATCGAGGTCTTGGATGCTTGGAGCAATCCGATTCAATACTGCCCGCCGATGACAATCTATTACAAATATATGAACTCGGTCAACCCCGAGTACGCTAAAACCGGTCCGTACAATTTGCTCTATCCCTATCCGCAATACTTCACCAGTCCATCGCAATGGCAGAATGCCGCCCCACCATGGAACTATAATCCGCCGAACGCCCCCATTTACACCTAT
>JAKBAC010000063.1 GCA_021809365.1 Planctomycetota bacterium
TCGATAATATAATCCGGAAGCTGGTCGTGAACCATGGCGAAAAATCGCTCCGTCAAATCATACCCCTTTTTACCGCGATCTTTGTACTCCCAGAGCAGCACACATAAGGCCTCGTCGGGGAGCGGGCGAGATGAGAAAGCCTCCTGCACTTGCTGAATCGGACGAAACTCCCGATTAAAACGTGAACATATTATATCGACGTCACTTTTCTTCTTCAGCATTTCCACGCTAAGTGATGGGCAGACATATTTGCGAAATACGCGGGCCAACTGAATGCGCATCCAAGCCTGCCTGATCTCACAAATACGCCTGAAAAGGGCGGGTGAAGACTCAGACGCCCGAACGTATTGACCGAACAACACCAAAACGGGTTTATAAAGTTCGCATGCATTAGGAAGAATATCCGGGTAGAATTCTCCATTTGCCAATGTTATCCAGTTGACAGCATCGGACAGGTAATCTCGAAAGCATTTTTCCTTACGCTTAACCATACATCACGACTATACCAAAAAATAAGGAAACGCGCAGTATCTGTCTGCACCCCGAGGCCATTGGCCGTGGTTCGGCAAGATAGGTGCGGGTGGAAGGAGCGGGCGATGGCAAAACGCGTCCTTTCTGATCGCCCGGCGCGTCAATTTTAAGACTGCCCCGCCCCCGTTTACTGCCGGATACCCAGCCACCATGCGCCCCACTAAACATCAATGAACGTGATGCGCGGCCTTGAGCGCCACTGCCGCAAATATTATTGCCAGATATACAAACCACATCGCATATCCGGAAAGCGAGACGATCCCCAGCACCAGCCCGGTGGTAGCCAACCCATTTCCGTCGCGGCTCTTAGCTCTTTTGTTGCCGCGTATGGTGGCCGAGGCGAAGACCGTTGCCGCGATCGCGCATGCCAGGCCCACCAGAAGAATACCCCAGAAAACGATAGTCATATCGCGCGATACGTTAGTCGCCAGATATAGACAAAGTGGTCCGGCGGTGGGAATAATTATTCCCGCAATCCCAAGAACCAGTGACGCCACACCGCTGCCATAGTAGCCAGCCTCGCCTACCGGGGATGATGTGGTCGGCGGCCTGCTCTGAACCATCCGCTGATAACACGTCGGACAGGTAAGCCGCCCATGATCATTGATCAGCATAGCAGCCTCCATCATGCTGCCACACATCGCACAGGTTCCCACGGGACTGCCGGCCGCTGCGGGCTGTGGTGCAGGTCGGGCTGCTGCCAGCGATGGACCGCCCGAGGCTGGAGGCTCTGCAATATCGTAGGCATTGGACGGCGAAGCGGCAGGGCCTGAATCCGCGCGAACTGTCGCAACCGGCGGCGGAGCCGCTGCCGGAAGCACTCCCGGAACGGTTGCCGCCGAAGACCAGTTCCGCTTATCCGTGGATACCTCATGCACACGGGATAACATTCCCAGCTTTACCAGGCGCTGCAATCCCGCCATATCATAGGGACCGGTTATTTTTCCCCGTGAACGCACAAAAAACGTTTCGCCAGCCATTAAAAGTTCTCCTTGATTTTCCTGGGCCGCATCATTGCCCACCGGTAATAAAGGCCAGGGTCCCGTCGGAAATTCCAGCTTCCGCTTTCGGTGCCAAAATCCACTTTCCGGAGCGCCTCACGCCAAGTTTTTCCAGGCGGCCTTTCTTTCCGCTGCCTGCCACGACCCACGCGTCGTCGCCGTTTGCCGGGTGCAACGTACAACCCAGTGTATACCCGTTGGGTGCCTGACGGCATATCGCCAGCGAGATGACATTGAAATCCACCGCACGCGCCAGGGCCTGATCCTCCTGCTGACACCGCCCAATCATCGCCCTGAGATCCGGCAGGCGATTGAAGGCCCGCTGCACGGCATGGCCAATATGAGCGGAGACGGGTTTGGCGGGATCCAACCAATTAACATTCTCCAAATGCAAGGCGCGCAAGGTGCGCACCGTGGACGCAAAGGCCCGCGATAAACCGGCCGGGAGAAAAGGGTGATTGAGCGAGAGAACATCCGAAAGCAGCAGTCCGCGTACAACGGGACTGGCTGTGGATGATTTAAGTACGCGGATTTCTACCAACCCGATTGTGTTCCACTGGTCAGGGGATATGGCATTAATAGTGTTAATTAGCCGTCTGGATAATATCGCCTGCGGACTGGGCACCGGCTTTTCCGAAGCAAGCGATACCCCCACCGGAAGATCAATTGTAACTTGCGATGCAGTGTCCGCAGAGGTAACAGCTTTGAAACAAAGCGCCTGGTCGTTGCCTATGGCATTCTCGCCGACCGTGGTACCAGGCAAAACAAAATAAGTTTTCCCCTCAGAGCTGGAAAGCGTATCCAACCCGCGCAAAAGCCGATTATGCAGGACGTGGTAAAACTGTCCCAACCAAGGCCCGTCGGCGGCAGTGGCGGCCAGAGCTTGAGAAAGATAATTTGAGTAATCACCAGCGGTTTTAGCAAACGGTGATTCCGGAAAACTCGCCGCGTATTTCGCGATCCCCTCCGCCCGTACTTTGGCTTCCGCCCGCTGTGGATTAAGCAAGCTCCCCACCCAGCTTTTTCGCAATTCGCTCCAGGCCGCGATCGCCCGGAGAGCCGCCGATTTTTCTAGGAATCCTTCCACCACCGGTTCATAGCGTCCATCCGGATGGGCACGCTGATAAGCGGAAAGAGAGGAAATATAATCCCTAACCGTCAAAGGTGGGCTTAATATTTGAGCATACGCAGCCTGATCGGAAATAACATTGGAAATTGCCGCGTTCCGTCGGCTCAACGCGGCCCGTACCGAAGTTGTCTCCGCCGCGTAAAGATTTGGCGTGATACCCCTGCGCGCCGCCAATAATCTAAACTTGCGATCCAGCAGTTGCAGAGCTTTTCTGGCTGCCGAAGGATTCCGTCGGATGTCACCGGCGGTCACATGCAGGTCAATCTGATCCAGCAAGGACTTGACCGCCTGATTAAACGCCTGATCCCGTAGCGCCTGGTGCTGCCGCGTGGAGGCGTGGCGCTTACGAAACCATTGGGCCACTTGGCTTTTCTCACTGGGCCGCAGCGCTGTCGCCTGCGCAGCCGACATAAGTTTAAGCGCGGTGGCGCTGCTTAGCGGCAACCGCACCGCTTGTTCATACAGTGATTTATAATGCGCCGCCCGGGCAATTTCCGAATTAACCGCCGTTTTTAGCTGCGCGAGATCCGCTGTAATGGCGGGGGCGGCCCGTACATAACCCGGCTGTTTGGACAGGAGCTTTAACACTTTTTGTCCGACCGACAAGTCCCCGTTGCGTGCTACATCCGCATCGGCTCTCTTGATCACCTTATCCCAGCCCGCGGCGTCGTGACTGCGAATTGCAAAAAATGCGAATAATCCCATAGCGGTCAGCAACACCAGCGCAGCCGCCGCCACTGTAAAATAGGTCATCTTCCGCCGGCGCTGGGCATCGCGCTGGTGCCGAGCTATACATTGTTTGTAGCGCGTTTCCAGTTCCATTGGAACTGGGAGGCTGAATCGCGCGGTTGCTTTGTATGCCTGCTCAACAAATTCTACCGTCTTTCCAGTGTCGATGGATTGTTCCAGAGCGGCACAGGCACTCTCAAATTCACGTTGCTGATTCCGCGCCTGCTCCAGCCCGTGCAACCATGATTGCACCGCCTCGAGTCGCTCTTGTATTTCACCTTCCGGTCGGCGGCCCCGCAAAGCCACAGCGCAATCCGACAGCAACGTTCGACATGCGTCTTGGTCCATTGCGGAGTAGGCCGCGTCAAGCTCGGGCAGCAATTTCAGCATGTCGTGTTGTATTTCTTCGTCCCGGAATTTCTCAACGCGTGCATTAACTTCACGTGCTAGGTCAGCCGGTACCGCTACACTCCATAATCCGTTACTTAGCTCACTGTGCAGACTCTCTACGGTCGTGGAGGCAGCACTACCCGATGTTAAAATTTTTCTTATTTCTCCCAGCCGGGCGGTTTCAAAAAGCCGGATGTCATCAGCCCAGAATGCCGCAGTGGTATCCAGCCTGGCAATCTCCCGCATTACTGCCAGCCGTAGCGGCAGGGGAGCCAAGGCCATCGCCAAAAGGCGATGTTTCGCTAACAGTACCGCAACGGGTTGCACCGCCGTATAAGCCTCGTTGATGGCCGCTGCAGAATCCATATCCAATGGCGGTGCTTCCGGAAACCCGTATTGCACGCACAACTGCTGCCAGTCGCCCCGGCCGGGGAAATCCAGAATCGTCAACTGGTCAAGAACGTTCGGGTTGGCTTCCGCCAGATGTACGGCTTCCGTGCGTAAATTTTGCCGCAGCAATTGTGAGCAACGCCGAATGCGTTCGTTGACGGCGCGACAAAGCTCGGCATAACTGGCCGCCAGATCGCGCAACTCGGGTGTCACCGATTGATCCTGCGCCAAGAGCACATCACGCAACCTGTCTACCACTTCCTGTGCTTCTGCCATAAAAGATCCCTTTGAGTCCTAAAACTGCCAATCCGTGGAACCCGGTTTCCAATTCACGGGGCTGCCCCGATGGGCTTGGGCACCACCGGTCGCGTTGCGGCTGTCGGCTTTTTAAAAGTAATGGTTTCCAAGACCGGGCCGCCGGGGTAAAGTTCAACGCAGAGCGTAAGTTTCCCCAGCGCACGCAACCGCCTGTATCGCGCCACCACTTCCGCTAACAGTCGTTTAACGGTGCGATACTTATTCCCCAATCCCTCAACATCAATCCCATTTTTCTGCTGTAGTGTTATGAGCCGCAGGACGGATTTCAGTCGAGCTATAGAGACGCCAGCCAGCAGCATTTCCCGGGCGTAATTAGTCCTGATGCTGCCGCCCGCAAGGCGGAATCGCAACTGAAGCATCCTCCCGGCGACCGGTTTGCCCGACGGTGCTGCCGCCCCGCTGACCAGGTTGACCCACACGACACGGCTGCGACTATTCGCGGAAATACTCCGCTGGGCGGGATGCAATTTTTCACCGCTCGGTATGCTTACCGCCGCTACCGCCAATGATAATTGAGGCGGGGTTCCAGCGGCCACGATTGCGGCAGGCACGTGAATACGAATTGCAGAGGGCGTTGACGGTCCCAGCAATACCTTCCGATGTCGCGGCGTCAGGGGGAGGAATTGGATCTTTTCCGTGTTGCCATTTTTAACACGCACTTCCACCACTATCTGCTCCAACCGGTCCCGGCCCCGTCCAATTCCCTCGCCCCCGGCCGCAAGCGCTGAACCGGCGGAGATTTTCAAGGTGCCGCTGACGCCGTCAACACGTATAACAGCGGCGCGCGCGGACGTCGGCGCAGAAGCCGCGCCGATGCCTTGTATTGATTGCCGCCACTGGACGGCCAGTTTAACAATTCGGATTCCCAGCGCACTGGCTTGATACCATCGCTGGGGTTTCCATCCGCGTTGTAACACTGCCCCCGTTCCAGAAAGCGTCAACTTCCCCGCAGGGGAAGCCGGCGGAAATACCACTCGAAATCGCGTGACTGCGGAAACCATCACACTTCTGCCGGCAGGATGCGGATCAGCGGAGAGCAAAATTTCCCCTGCCCTGGGAGGGGCGAAGATGGGTTTATTTACCACAGTCAATGAACCGACCAGCGGCACCTGCATGGGCAGCGCGGCCAGCGCGGATGCCTCGGCTGATTGGGCCAAAGCAATGGCGGCCCAGGTAAAGGCCGCCACGGCCAAGAACAGGTACGCCCAGCTTCCATACCTGATCAGGAGTCCGGGGGGGCTATTCATTTGACCACCCCTTTCTTGAACTTAAAGCGCTCCAACACCGGACCACCAGGGTAAAGGTCAATGTGGAACGTAATACTTTTCAGCGAGTTCAGCTTTCCCAGTTCTCCAACAACATGAGCTTGGCGAGCGCTAAGCCAGGAAAGGTGTCGCCTATCATGGCGCACGGATTTTTTGAAGGGATTCAAATGAGCGCCCTTTTTTCGTTTCTTTGAGGGGTGGGACTGCATCCACTTATTTTCCCACGTGATATCCTTGTTTAAAGCATCGGTCTCCTCCTTGACTTTTTCCTTCCAATGGCCCAAGCGTATGTGTAGCGCCCTGCGGATTTCGCTAAAATTGTTATGGATTCTTCCGTGGGCTACATTAAATTTCAGCACCCGCCGCTTAGCGCCCTTAAAAGGGCTGGGCGCCAAGTTGATTGTGAAAGATTTCTTGTCGTTCGCTGGATGGTCGTTTGCCGCCAGATTTTTGGGATGGAGCGATTCCTTTGTTAAACAAAGCTGTGTTGCTGATTTAAGCGAGGGCGTGATCTTGGCGGCCGCGGGCGTTTTTGGATTCAGGAGAATTACTTTCGGGCGATTCAAATGCTTAAGGGAAATTTCGGCAGTGGGAAGGAATTGCAGACGCTCCTTCCGTCCGTTGGCCAATTGAACGTCCACCACCATTTCGCGGGGGAAATACCGCTCATTCCTGTCCAGGTCAACCGCCCGAACCGTCAGTGAATTTCTGTGCTCCGGGATAACCATGGTACACCGCAAGCGGTGGCGGCTCGAACCAATCACCAGATCCCCGGCACCCGAGTTTGAATCCGGCACCCACCACATGCTGTAATCAAGGTTCGAGGGTCTGACCACGGGAAGCACGCACGGCGTTTTCATCGGCTTCACCAGCATATTTTCTTTTCCTACGTTCAGCGACCAGCCCCCCCGGCTTGACTTCGGAGGAAACCGAACGAGGAAATTTTTGATGCCCTCGATACGGGCACCCTTCGACGTTGTCGACGGGCCTACGGACCCCAGGCCCGAGCCGGTGCTCTCGAAAATCGGTTCATTGAGCACTTTAAGCGGCTTGCGCGACTTCGCTAGAAATTTAGCCTGCGCGATGACCCGGGCCTTTACCGCCTTCTCCGCAGGGGTGATCGATTTGGTGGGGACGTTTTTTTTCATCGTATTTACCTTCTCCGTGGCAGGCGCGGCCATGGCCTTTCCCTTTGCCCCCACAGTGACTTTCGCATTACCAGGTGCAACAGTTTTAGGCCCTTGTGCCAGCGGCTTAGCAGGGACTGTGGGATTCGTGGGGCTGGGGCGGCCCGGGACGGCGGTCACCAGTATTGCCCGATCCAATTGCCCCGCAGACCCCAAACGAGAAAGTAAAAACCATGCCCCCAGAGCCGCAACAACAACAAACGCTGCCACCGCCAGCACGACCGGGAAAATCCAGCGTTTGCCCCGCCGGAGGTTCCGCTGAGCATCAGCCTGATCTACGTTATGCGGATGAAAAAATCGTGTGGCCCTTGGTCGCGCATCCTGTGGCGCAAGTTCCAAAACGCCTACGTCCACTGGCTTTGCACCAACTGCCTTCCATGGCGACAATTCCGGCCCAGTGGCCAGAGTGATCGGCGTTTCCCCGGCGATCACCGGGGAACGCATAGCCGAAAGATTAACTATTCTGCCTTCGCGGGCCGCAGCGGAATATACATCGTCTGGAGCCTGCCCCAGCGGATGCGTCAGATCTACCACTGATTTCGGATCAACCGCTCCCGCCGCTGTGCCCGCGATGATTCCCCGCCAATGGCACTTCACCCCGGCAGCGGGCATACCCGTAAAGTAAGTGCTGAATGCAATCTGCCAGCGCACCTCAGCCGGCAGCAGCGCCATCGCCTCGGCAAATAATTCCAGTGCGGGCGTCCCCTGATTACAGATAAGGTGTACCGGTGCATCCGGTGATTCACAAAATCGCCGCAGCAGTCCACCCGCCCAGCCCGCATCCCCGGTCACGCGCTGCCACGCCGCACATTGCCCGGCCGGAGAATCGCCGTTGGGAATAGTGATTGGGCTTTCAATCCAGCGTGGCTCGCCCTGCCACACTTCCTGCATGAGACCGGGACGCCCCAGCAACCATGCCGGTCCGGCCAAAGGCAGCTCTGCAGAATCCAGGGCTATAAAATGAGCCAACTTGTTCGTTCGGCCCGTGTAGTCCGCCGGGGCCGCCCCGATGCGCGCCAGTACGCGTGCCACGCGCCCGCGATCAGGGACCAGGTAATGGCAAAAATTTACCGGATTTTCCGCATAGTCGCCGGTGCCCGCGGTATATAAATGTCGGTAACCGCTTAGAGATTCCAACGTCGCAGCCAGCGTGGGGGACATTTGCCGCGACATGGCCACCGTGCAGAAGCCCAGGCTGCCGGGTTTAAGGCCTTTTTTGGCTGAGGTGTAAATGAGTTCCAGTCCCATGTTTTTCCGTTCCACTGTTTCGCTGCCACCGCCGTACCCGCCGGAAGCCTGCGCTGCACCATCTAAACCAACTTGCTGGAAGTCCATTGGGCCAGGGCGTACAGCATGGGCACCGTAACCCAGTGCGGTCGAATATCCCGCGGGCGAATGGCCAACAGGTTGGCGTCATTGGGGTGCGGCTCCGGTGCGTGGCCCAGGGCACTGACAGGAATATAAATAACCGTTGCGGAAACGGCCTCCGCCATGGAGACAATTTCCGGGGTACTTGAAAGCAGGAGTTGCCGCACTTTGCCCGATACCCGTTTGACGCGGGCAATATCCACCTGCATCCTGGCGGAGCCGCTCGCGGCTAGATAAGGTTCTTCCATAATGTCCTCATCAACCAGCGGTGCCCAGATATCGGACTTGCTTACGCAAATGACTAGAGGACGGTCAGTTCGTGCCTGCGGCCCCAGTCCGCCGTAGCGCCGCATCCGGCCGGCCGCTTCATTGAGCAGAGATTCCTGCCGCAAGGTTTTCCGCCCGGTCTGAATTTGCGGATCGTTGCTGAATGCGCCGCATTTGGCCCGCATCCGTGGGTCCTGCGTGGGATCAAAAAGAAACAAAATCATCTGGGCTTTGCCCAGATGCTGCGTAACGGGGCGGCCCGGGGTATCGGCACCGGGCAAATAGCTTTCGCCCGCATTATCGTAAACACATACCACACGAGAAATCTCGCCGGAATGTTTGAAGCGCTGGTGCTCCGGTGTCGGCTTGAGGGAAAACAGAAACGGACGGGTATAGGCGGTACTTTGACCGCCGATGTTTGCCACATCGTAAATGTCTCCCTGCTCCTCTGTTTTAGCAATGTACGTTAGCGCATCGGGGTCCGTGGCCAGAAAAAGCTGTTCCTCATATCCATTAATCAGATGATTTGCGGCAGCATCGATATCCGACCAGGCAAGGGAAAAGTTTCCCGGCAATCGTTGCCGCAACTCCCATACCATGGCGGCTAGAAAATTGGATTTCCCGCTGCCCGGGCCGCCAATGACCGAAATGAACAGCGGCGTGTTTTCAATGACCTCGCGCGGTATGGCCAAGTGACAGCGCGGGCAAGCCATTCTATGAGAAATCGTCCCAGAGGCGTCCAAGGCCTGCCCGCCCACGGTGAAGCGGCTGGGCAAAAATCTGGCGGGATGCTCAGTACCTAACACCGGATCGCCCATGAGGTCCGGATGAGAACTGATCCACAGGATGTCCTCCGGAGAGCAAATATTCCAGCAATGGGGACAGGTGATCTTGGAAAGCAACCGCACGGCCGGTGCCGCGGCAACCGCTCCGGTGCCACTGCGCGAATTTGTCATGGTCATCAGCGAATCTCCATTGCCGTGCCAGCCTGCCTACCGACGAACCAGCGGCTGGCTCACTACCATCCCAAACCATGAATCTTGACGGTGGCCGACACATGAACCTTAGTCGGAAACCTGAAATCCCCGCAGGGACTCCCCCACGGTCCACAAATACTAAATCCCATCACACGCTAAATCAAGTAATTACTGGAATTGAAAAAGCGCGGGGCGTAGCAATATTTCCGGGCCGCACGGCCGTGCCGGGAAACCTCGCAAAGCAGCCGGCTTTGCCGGTGGTGGAACGCATCCCAAAAATACCCCGCTTCGCCAGGGCCAAACCGAGTGAGTTGCCGCCAATTTACTGTTATTCCGGCCCCGCCCGGAAAAATTACCACGTGCCGCCCGCCTCCGGCAGCCTGCCGATTTGACAAAACAGGAAAACGGCGCATACTCATAAATGTATCAAGACAACCAAAAAAAGGGAACGGGGCGAAGCGGTATGTCGATCATCGTGGTATGCCATAAATGCGGAACGCTGGCTACCGTGCCGGATTCAGCGGCGGGAATGCATGGCAAATGCGAGCGCTGCGGCGGTGTGACGTACGTTCCAGGTGGCGTGGTCAAACGCTGCTGCGTCTGTCAGATTGATGTTTCCCATACCGAACGCACGAAAGACGCCGCAGGGAACTATTACTGCGCGCAATGCGCAAGAGCAAAACGAAACGCGGTGGAGGCTGAGGCGGCAGTGAAAGCTTCGGCAACTCCAGAGCCGGGGGCCGCAAGTGAATCAGCCGTTTGTGTTCTATGCAAAGCCGATGTACCCAAGAGAATCCTCTGCAATTTTGATGACGATTTGGTCTGCATCGCGTGCGCCAAGCAGGCAGGCTTGGGAACGACATCCTACCGGAAAAAGAAAACCCGATGGGGTGGCCGCCGCGTAATCTACCGCTGCCCGCAATGCCAGGGCGATCTTGAATCCGCACTGGATGAAGCGGGCAAGGAGGATTACTGCCCACAATGCGGAGCAGCGTTTGATGTGCCGGGGCACTATGAGAAATTAAAGGCCACGCGGCCGACGACGGTGCCCAAGCCGCAGGGTGCAGTGGCTGGGACCGCGCCAGACCCGGCCGACAGCCAGCCATCCGTCTCCCCGGAGACCTCGCCAGGGCCGCCACTTAAAACTGTGATGGGGAAGGGAAAATTGCTGGCGATCAGTGCCTCGGCGGTGGCCGCCGTGCTGGTTTTGGCCTCGATGATAAACTACGTGATGATGAAGCCGAAGACAGCCCTGCCGCAGGCCAGACCAGCTATGACCCAGGCCAACGTGGCCAAGCCGACCGCGACAGGAACCGTCGCGGCAGCCAAGGTCACAGCGGCGCAGGCCGGGACAGCAGCCACGAAACCGGTAGCGGCAAAAGGGACTGTCGCGAAGGCGAGACCCACGCCAATCCCGCCCAAGGCTGACCCCGCCGCAAAGCTACCACCGGCGAAAGTGGCGGCACCATCGGTGGCGACGGATTTATTAAATCAGCTAAAGGCTGTGGCAGCCAAGGTGGCGGTCACGGCGGCGGCCGATCCAAATCCCGTTGCGGCGTCGCTGCCGGGTTTCCGCAGTCTTAGTGCGGATGTCGCGCTATCAGAGCTTGAATCCGGCTGCACCTACGAGGGTGCTAATACCTACGTAACCATATCAGGCACGCAAGCGGCCGCGACATTTCCTAGATGGCACGCGGAGGCAACCGCAATGTACCCTCGGCAGTTCGTGCAACCGGAATGGCGAATCATGGTGAGGGGCGGAAAACCGATCACCAAAATGCTCACGGCGATGCCGCTCGCGGGAGGAGGCCTCGCCGGGTTCGACTATCAGAAGAAGCCTGGAACCAACGAGCCGATGGTAAAATTCTACCGCCACCGGGGCGGCGTGGCGGGATTGGTCTTTATCGACAGCACCGAACTTTACAACAGCCTCAGGACGAACAGCATGCAACGGGCCAGGATGGTCTTTCGCGCCTACGCCGCTAAAAATGTCGGGGCCGTCGCAAAGTGCATGTCGGCGATGGGCTTGCCATACTGTGGGATTGTGGTGAACTACGGAATTAAACGGTTTGGGTCAAAAGATGCAGCGATACACGCGCGGGCCTTGGTGCTGATCGCGTCGTGCGGCCTTGTAAACCAGTTCACCAAGGGGCGCGCCACCATCCAATTGCTCATGCGAAAGTCAGACTGTTTCGAAGAGAGTGGAAGCGGCGGCCTTTTTAAGATAAGGGTACACTACTGACGCCCGCCCCGGCGAGATCGCTGCAGTCGCAAGGGGCGACTTGGCTCGCGGAAGCACCACCCATAGTGATCGTATAAGGAACATTCGATGACCTTTGCAACTTGTAAAACCTGCGGCGGAGAGCTGAAAATCGACGCCCAAAGCCAGGCCGCTCGCTGTGAATTTTGTGACGGCGTCGCACCGCCCACGCGTCGCGACAGCATGTTTGCTGATCGCCTGGCCATGCTGGCCATCGGATTGGCTGTAATATGCGCCGCTGCTTTCCTCGGGTTGGCGCCCATCCTGCTGCCACCGCAATCCGCGCTGTATTACCTGTTCTTCAACCACGGTTGGGTACCCTACGTATGCGTGCTGCTGTTCTTTACGGCATTCTGGATGCTGGTGCTGAAATTCCCAGTCATCAACCGCGAGTTTGCGGTTTTTGACCTGGACCTGCTGCCGCTGGAACATAATCAGATTATTGACGCCGCGATGAGCCGCAAAATTCTCGCCCGCATCAATCGCCTTAACCAGGACCAGAAAAAGCGGCTGCTGGTATCGCGTATCCGCCACGCGCTGATGCGGTTTACGCAACTGGGCACCGCGGAAAAATTGGATGATTTACTGCGCTATCGGGCCGAGACTGATCTGGCGGCTATGGAATCCAGCTACGCGGCACCGCGGTTTATCATCTGGGCGATTCCTGTGCTGGGTTTTGTCGGAACCGTCATGGGAATCAGCGCGGGCGTGCAGAATTTCAGCACGCTGATTCAAAACGCGTCCAATCTTTCAGGCCTGCGACACTCCCTGAAAGGAGTCACTTACGGCTTGGGGCAGGCTTTTCAAACCACGATGCTCGCATTGACCATGAGCTTAATTCTTATGCTTATTATGAGCGTCATCCAGCGGCGCGAAGACCACCTGCTGGCTTCAATTGATGAGTATTGCGCTGAGAATCTCCTGCAAAAAGCCACGCTTGGCTATGATCAGCCCACAGCCGATGACAATCGCCGATTATTCCAGAGCATCCAAAAACTCCTGGAACGCCTCACCGAACAAGCTACCCCAGTCGCACCTGCGGGGGCTCCCGTGGAGAACCCACGTCGCGCGGATCCCGGCCCCTCGTCCCCCAAGGCCGGGAGTTGAATAATGGCGTACCGGAGAAGTGCCCGGCAGGTGGAAATATTCAATTTTTCATTTCTGGATATTCTGGCCTGCACAATCGGATTGCTGATCTTCATCCTGGTGATGATCTTTCTGCTTCAGTCCGCCACGCGGCTTACCGATTACAAGAAAATTATCCAAACCAGGATGAAGGCTTTACGCGAAGTTCAGGCTGAGGCGAAAAGCACGGCCCATATTGCCAGTTCCATTGAATCGCAACTTTCCAAGATGCGGGACCGCAGGGATCCGCGACTGCTGTTGCTCCTGAAGGCGGCGCGTGAAGAAATGCGCCGGGCCAGGCAGGACGCCCATGTGCACACCACCGAATTATCCAGTTTGCAGGCTGGTATTGAATCGCAGCAGGCGGTCTATACCCAACAAACACAAGTGACACTAAATTCCCTCGATAGCAAGCTTGCCACCGTCATGCGGAAATTGGCCAAATTACAGGAGGATCAATCCGCAGCGCGGAAAGCCAACGCCTATGCCAGTGTCTTTTTCCAACCGATGAACACCCACAGCAGAAAGCATTTTAACATCCTGCACATTCTCTGCAGTTCCCGCGGATTGCAGATTCTTGATGTCCATCACAATGGCGGAGTCTCGGTGGCATTGATGACTCCGACCGATGAAATTGGCGATTCTGATTCCGCCTACCGGCTCGCCGTAGCAGCGATCAGTGAAAGGCATAATCCCCTGGTGATCTTCTGGATATACGCCGGCGGCGTCGACGCTTTTAACCAAGCGAAAGCCGAAATCCCATCCGGAGTTCATTACGGCTATGAACCCGCGCTGCACCGTTGGAAATTTATGGTTGAAACGAGGGCCGGAAAATGAAAATGGAAGGCCGTGGCCGCAGTCGCGTGGATTTGTTTAACTTCTCTTTTTTGGATGTGCTGGCGTGCACCATCGGCCTGCTTATTTTCATTATGACCATTATCGCCATCACCAGCAGTTCCCCGGGAAACCCCAAGGCGGTCGCCAAAATTGATAAAATCAGGCGCATGGAGGCACAAGCGAAAATCCAATTGTCGCAGGCCCGGAAAAGCGAGGCCGTCTATGCCAATTTGCTTAGGAAAAGGGCGGCACAAACTTTAGACCTTAAAGGTGCGGACGCCCATCTGCGCCGAGAAATCGCCCGCATGGACCGCCAGACTGTGGACTACAAGCGAATCGTCCAACAAACCAGGATCAAGATTATCGCGGCCCGCAAACTCCTGAAAAAAACCCAGCACCTCAACAAACCATCCAAAGCGATGGAACTGCGTGACGCCATTCGCGCCACGCAGCGACAAATCACCGCTTGCGAAACACAGATTGCCGCGCTGGCCAAACTCAAAGCCTTGCACACCATCCGGTTTTATATTCCTTATGTGCGCAAAACCACTCGGCATAACGTATTCTTTGAAGTTGCCAAGGACCGTATTTGGCGCATCGGATCCAAGGATTTCCACCACAATACGCTGCCGGGATTTCACGACGAATATATCCGCCGTTCCGGCGCGGTCCCCGATACGCTTTCGCAGTTTATTTCGCCCCATAATCCACCCCAATGCCTGACCAATAATCGCCCCAGCCAAACCGTGCTGATTTTCTTAGTCCGCCCCAGCGGATTTGCCACCTACCAAGCCCTGGAACTCTTCGCCCGCAATAAGCACTATGCAGTTAATTGGTACCCCTCTACCACCAAACGCACCTTCATATTCCACCTGGTAAGCTCCGTCCCCCGGCAATAGGCGACAGTGCAAATGGTAACCGTTCAACGAGCCTGCACAGCCAACCCCAAGACCCTACTGTCGGCAGAACCTGGAATCTGGAATCTCATCCAGCTCGCAGGTTGGCTCGCGGCACTGGATCAACCACCGGATTACCCTCCGGTGCTCCCGTAAGTTCCCCTCGTTCCCAAATGTTTACTCATTATTCATTAAATAGCAGCGCAGCGCTTCAAAACCTTCTAACTCCCAACTCCTGCTCTGAAAATTCGCCAGACCTTCGCAACAGCGAAAAAACATGGCGATTTTTCATCCTGCGCGGGTGAGGCTTCGCATCATGGGAGACTAACTTCTATATCCTCGTCATTAGCCACTACTCATTAAGCTCGCCCCCGCGCCTTATGATCCGCGTTATCGGCGTAATCCGCGGTTAAATCCCGTGGCGTTCCCGGCGACAGTGGTCGCTGCCCGTTTTTCGTGCCTTTGGGTCTCGTGGCAAACATTCAATGGTTTTGCAGTTGAAAATAATCGAAATCGGCGATCGCCCGTGTTCCTCCCAGGTCCTGGGCGCACAGGCCGGCGAAGGCTCCGGTGAAGCCGCCCGCGTAATCGGCGGAAAGTTTGGTAAAGTCGCAGGTTACCGGAAAGCTATGCCACACCTGACCGTCCGCCGACGCTTGAAATTCCAGCGTTTCATCGTGGATAACCGCTTTGAGGAATATCCGCGGCCAATCTGAAATCGCGATCTGGCAGGGCGTATGTTCCAGATATACGCCGGCGTCCGTTTGCACCACGCCCACAACTTTTCCGAGCTTTTCATCATGAGTTACCCGTAAATAATAGTGATGACGGGTATCGTAATAAATGATCAGCCCCGCGCACTGGCTGAAATGCTTGGGGTCAAATTCCAGCACGCATTGAGCTGTCGCATGAAAACTCTGGATACGTTGCGCCAAAATACTTTGCTGAAATAGACTGTGCGGGGATTCGCGCCCACGCAGGCGGAGAAATCCGGGACGCTCACTGGTGTCGGCCCAATCCGGTGCCACCGGATCACGCAGGGATTGCCAATGCGGGCTTAAGTGCGGAGAATTAAAATCATCGCGATCCGGTTCCGCGGACCAGACATGAGGCTTTGTCGACTCCGCCACATCGCACTGATTCTGCGGATCGGTTCCACCGGATTTCAGGCGCAGCCAACCGTCGGCTGTCCAGACGACTTCCTGAATCGCCGTTTCCCGCCCCAACGGGCAGCGGCGAGCCGGATATAACGCGCGGCTGCACAAGTGCGCCAAATACCAGCGGCCCGACACAGTTTGAATCAATTCACCATGGCCGGCTTTCTGCAACGCGGCTCCGGGACTTTTTCGGCTCGTGAGTACCAGCGGTTGCGGGTCAAGTTCATAGGGGCCGGCGATTGTTTTTGAGCGCGCCATGGAAATCCCATGGTTCCAGTCCGTGCCGCCTTCGGCCAGCATGAGATAATAAAACCCGTTGGCCTTATAAATATTGGGTCCCTCAATTAACGGAACCTTGCGGCAGATATTAACCATCGGGCCGATGAGCCGCTGTTGCGTGGAGGAATATTCCTGCAAAACAATTCCGCCAAAGCGCGGATGCGCCGGGCGATGATCCCATTGCACATTCACCACCCACTTGCGGCCATCATCATCATGAAACAATGATGGATCAAAACCGCTGGAGTTAAGGTAAATCGGTTCGGACCACGGGCCGGTAATCTCTGGCGCAGTGACCAGATAATTATGGACATCCTTAAATGCCCCCAGTCGGTTCCGCACAATGGTGTATACGAGATAATATATCCCATCGTGCATGCTTAACGCCGGTGCCCAGATTCCCCCGGAATCCGGTATGCCAACCAGATCAAGCTGACTTTTGCGCGTTAAGCCGTGGCCCAGCATCCGCCAATTGACCAGATCACGGGAATGATAAATCGCCACACCCGGAAACCATTCAAACGTGCTGGTGGCAATATAATAATCTTCGCCCACCCGCAAAAAGCTGGGATCCGGGTTAAACCCCCGCAAGACCGGATTCTGCAATTGCATCATGGTGTGATTCCATCAGGCATCGGGGCCGTGATCATATTTTGATTGTCGCCACGAGTTGTCGCACGTGATCCACCGAGGCATCCATGAGTTTTTTCTCATCGGTGGTCAATGGCACTTCGATAATCTGTTCAACGCCCTTGCTGCCCAGCTTCACCGGTACGCCGACAAAATAACCGCCCACGCCATACTGTTTTTCACAATAGGCCGCACATGGCAGCACGCGCTTTTTATCTTTAATGATGGACTCGGCCATCTGCACCACGGCCGCGGACGGGGCGTAATAGGCGGACCCGGTTTTCAGAAGATTGACAATTTCCGCACCGCCCGAACGCGTACGCTTGACGATGGCTTCAATTTTTTCCTCGGAAAGCAGTTCAGGCAATGGGATGCCCGCCACGCTGGTATAGCGCGGCAGCGGCACCATGTCATCGCCATGGCCGCCTAACAGCAGCGCCTGAATATCTTCCACGCTGACGTTCAGTTCCGCCGCGATAAAGCAACGATAA
>JAKBAC010000064.1 GCA_021809365.1 Planctomycetota bacterium
CACTCTAACGGTATTACCGTCCCACACCGGCCCGATGGAATTTAGCAATAGTCGGCGTTCGCTGTCATCACGCGTCAGCAAAAGCAGCATCCCAACGCCAAAGTCAAAACCGTCGAGGATCGCATACCCGCAAAATAAGATCCCCACCAGAATAAACCACACAACTTGAAGTTCGGAGTGCATCGCTTAAATTCCTTTTTTGATTTCCGACGGTGGCCACTCGCCTTGCCCAGTGGAAGTCTGTCTTACGCATCCAGCCGTCCATGTGCGCTAGTGGCCGCCGACGGCGGTAGAGTGGCTGGAAGCTCCGCTGGCCCGAGTTGGATTTTTCGATTCATTAAAAATACGAACAGCACGCCCAATAGCAAGTAGATGATACCAAACATAATGATGGACCCCAGCACCTCCCCGGCGGCCAGATGTGGCGAAATGCCCTGTGAAGTCAGCATGACGTTGTAAACAAGCCATGGCTGCCTCCCCACCTCCGCGGAAAACCACCCCAATTCATTGGCCATTTCCGGCCCCAGCACCGAAAACACAAAGACCCATAACAGCCAGCGCTGTTCAAATAAGGTTCCACGCCACCAGAAAAACACTCCCAACAAACTGATGAAGATCAGCCCCATGCCAATCGCTACCATCGCATGATACGATTGAAACACCGGATTTACCGGGGGCCGCAAGGCTGGCTTAAATGCGTCCAATCCGATCACCGGCGTCTTGGTATTGTAATAAAGTAACCAACTGAGCATACCCGGAATTCTGGGGCCATATACCTTTTGTTTGGCCGCATTCACCCAACCAAAAATACTCATTCCCGCCGGTGCATGTGCCGGAAAATGCCCCTCAAACGCCGCAAGTTTGGCGGGCTGATATTTACCAATCATTTTGGCATTAAAATCACCCGATACCAATTGCAGCAGAGCGCAGGCCATCGCCATGATCAAGGCAAGTTTTACGCAACGCTGGCCGAAATCCCCATGCCTCTTACGCAATACATAATATGCCCCCACACTTAAAACCAGAAAGGCACCGGAGAGAAATGCGCCCAACAGCACGTGGCCCAGTCGATCCAGCGTGGAAGGATTAAACACCACCTGCTCAAAGCTCACGATCTGGGCGCGCGCCACGCCATTATGGAGCACGATATGAAATCCGGCCGGGGTCTGCATCCACGAATTCGCAATGAGAATCCATACAGCGCTGAAAATAGACCCCAGACTGACCATAATTGTCGCTAAAAAGTGGGTCTTGGGTCCGACCCGGTTCCAACCGAAAAGCAGAATCGATAAAAATCCGGATTCAAGAAAAAACGCGAATATCCCTTCGGAAGCCAAGGGTGCACCGAATACATCACCGACAAATCTTGAATAATTGGCCCAATTGGTGCCGAATTCAAATTCCATCACAATTCCCGTTGCGACGCCCAATCCAAATGTCAAGGCAAAAAGGCCCGTCCAGAACCGTGTCATCTGCTCCCATTTTTTATCCCCGGTTTTCAGATACATCCCCTCCATCAGTACCATCATCAATGCCAGTCCGATGCTCAAAGGTGGAAAAAGGTAATGAAATGAAATGGTCAAGCCAAATTGAATGCGTGATAACATCAGTGTGTTCATAAAACCGTCCAGACGATCCAAAATACGCGACCCCGTTGGAGCCGCCGTTGCTTCGGGGCGTGGCAATAAATCTGTACCAGGCCTCTGCGGTGCGAATTTCCAAGGCCAACCATTCGTTTGGCACCGGCATTGATGCCGTCGATTATGCCGCCTGCCCTGAAAAATTGCCACGCCCGTCGCTTTCGATTCCACGCACCCCACGCTCCTGCCACACCCTTCGTCGATTTCCACCATCCCACCACTTGACGGTCAGTATATCCGATGTAAAATTGGAGTTCAAGAGTTAAATATATCAAGCTGTTGTTAAGGTGATTATGTTTTCTCAAACCAGTGAATACGCTCTGCGGGTCATTGTCTATCTGGCCGGATGCCGCGGTAAGCCGGTGACCAACCGCATTATTTCCGCCGGTACGCTTGTGCCGCAGGGATACCTGGCCAAGGTGCTGCAAACGCTTTCCCGCGCCGGACTGGTAAAATCCCAGCGCGGCTTGCACGGCGGAACCGTCTTGGCGCGGGCACCGGAGGCCATGACGCTTTTTGATGTCGTGCAGGCCGTTGACCCGATTCGGAGAATTGAATCCTGCCCATTGGCATTATTGGCACATGGCAAACAGCTCTGCCCCCTGCACAGTCGCCTGGATCAGGCTATCGGCGGCATCGAGCAAATACTGCGTGATTCCACAATCGCCGATCTGATGGAATCCAAAGACAATCATCGCCCTTCAGCACTGTGTCCGCCGAAGGCCGTCCGTAAGACGGCGAAAAAAAAGACTATAGGAGCAAGAACACGGCGCGCCGTGGGTATGTCCCAGCGGTCATAAAGCCGCGACCGGTGGTCGCGTTTGGAATCCGCGGGTAAGTTGGTAATTGGCCGCCGAACTAGTGCAGGGGCAGATCCAGTCGGAAATTGGTTCCCTTGCCGGGATCGCTGCTAAATGAAATATGACCGCGATGTTCTTCAATAATGCGGCGTGTGGTGGCAAGCCCCAGACCGGTGCCCCCTTTTTTCGTGGTGTAATACGCCTCAAATAAATGGGGGGCGGTTTCAGAAGCCACCCCAATTCCCGTGTCCGCCACATCCACGTACGCCCTTGCTTGATCCACATGCGTGCGGATAATGAGTTCTCCGCCATTGGGCATGGCCTGCACACCATTAAGAATCAGGTTAAGTAACGCCTGCTTGAGCAAATCCGGATCCAGCGGACAGATCGGTTCTTCCGAACATAGACTGGCGTGCAGGCGGACATTGGCCGCCTGGGCCTGCGGACGAAAAAAGTCGATGATGTCGCGTACCAGATCGTTCAGGCGTGTCGGACGCGTATGCAGTTCGAGCCGTCCGGCAAAGCGGAGGAAATCATCAAGGGTGTGACCCAGGCGATCCACTTCCTTGCGTAGTGTGGCCGCCCTGGACCGGCTGGCTTCCGCTCCCGGGAGCCGCAATAAATCTTCCTGCATCAATTGCAGATTCAATTTGATCGTTGACAGGGGATTTTTCAACTCATGCGCCAGGCCGCCGGCAAGTTCCCCCATGTGGGCAAGATGTTCCAAGCGAACCAGCCGTTCACGCTCCCGTGCCATGGTGTCGGCGGCATTGTCTTGCGACCGTGCCGTCGCCGATCCGGGAGGTAATGCTGGTTCAACCATGATCCCACCCGTGTCATATCAGGCCGAGGCCGTTGGTGCCGGGCCGGCCACCGCCGGAGCATGCGCCACGGGGGTGGCCGCCGCCGGTTGCGGATGTTCATCACGCATAGCCTGTTTGCGGGAAAGTTTGATTCGACCCTGATCATCAATGGCAATGACCTTGACGCGAACTTCCTGGCCCATCTTGACTTCATCCAGCGCGTTTTTGACATATTTATCAGATAGTTCGCTGATGTGGCATAAGCCATCAACGCCGGGTATCACCTCAATAAACGCGCCAAATTCCTTGATCGATGAAACCTTGCCGTTGTATATCTTTCCGACTTTGACATCTTCGGTCAGGCGTTCAACTTCTTCACGGGCGCGTTCCGCCGCTTCCATTCCAAGGGCGGAAATAAAGACCGTGCCGTCATCTTCAATATCAATTTTGGCACCGGTGGTTTCAACAATCTTCTTGATGGTTTTGCCGCCGGGGCCAATGACCTTGCCGATCTTCTCGGGATTAATATGAATGGTCAGCAGCCGTGGAGCAAACGGCGAAATTTCGGCGCGATGCGTTGGAATCACCGCCAGCATCTTATCAAGTATCTGCAGGCGGGCGATGCGGGCCTGTTCCAATGTGGCGGCAATCTGATCCATGCGCAGGCCGTGAATCTTCAAATCCAGTTGGATGCCGGTAATACCCTGTGTGGTGCCCGACACCTTGAAATCCATATCGCCAAAATGATCTTCTTCACCGAGAATATCGGTGATTAATACTTCCCGGCCTCCTTCACTGACCAGGCCGATGCTGATGCCCGCCACCGGACGAATCAGCGGTACGCCCGCATCCAGCAAGGCCAATGTGCCACCGCATACCGAGGCCATGGAAGAACTGCCGTTGGATTCCAGAATATCGGATACCACGCGAATAACATAGGGGAACTGATTGGGAGCGGGCAGCACCGGCTCCAATGAACGTTCCGCCAGGGCACCGTGGCCGATTTCCCGCCGGCCCGGCCCCATGATACGTTTGACCTCCCCGGTCGCGAATGGCGGGAAGTTGTAATGCAGCATGAATTTCTTGGAATATTCTTCACCAAGTCCATCGACGATTTGTTCATCATCGCCCGTGCCCAGCGTGGTGGTGACCAGCGCCTGGGTTTCTCCCCGACAAAAAACCGCCGAGCCATGGGTACGCGGCAATACGCCCACCTGACAGGTAATCGGGCGAACGGTTGTATGATCGCGTCCATCGGGGCGTACACCGGAGAGAATCAGATCTCGTACCACTTTCTCTTCCACTTGCGATATGGCACCTGCCACCTGCCCGGCTTCATGGGCCGGCTTGCCCGTCGCCGGAACAACCGCGGTTAATTTTTCAACAATTTCCTTTTTGATGAGCTGCACGGCATCGTTGCGGGCCTGTTTACCTGGAATCTGCCGGGCCTGGCGCAACCGGTCGGAATATCCGGCTACCAATTTCACCAGTTCTTCCGAGGGACAGTGGAGGGTGCAGACCTTGGGTTTGCCGACTTTGGCAACCAAATCGCGCTGCAGCGCCACCAACTGACGAATAAATCCATGGCCGAATTCAATGGCTTCAAGAATGGATTTTTCCGATTGCTCGCGTGCGCCCACTTCAATCATATTCAGCGTCTGGTCCGTGCCGGTCAGCAGCAGGTCCATGTCAGAGGAATCCATCTCGGCTTGTGTGGGTAAAAGCACCAATTGCCCGTTCACACGTCCCACCCGGACCGCGCCAATGGGGCCTTCAAACGGAATCTGGCTGATCGCCAGAGCCGCGGAAGCGCCCACCATCGCCAGAACATCCGGATCATTCTGGCCATCCGCGGACAACACCATGGATTGAATCAAAACTTCATCGATAAAACCCAGTGGAAACAGTGGCCGAATCGGACGATCAATCATCCGCGCAGTCAGTGTTTCCTTGGTGGAAGGGCGGCCCTCGCGCTTAATAAAGCCGCCGGGAAATTTTCCAGCCGCCGATGTTTTTTCGCGATAATCAACGGTGAGCGGGAAAAAATCGATGCCTGGCCGTGGATCGGCGGTTACCACTGTGGTCAACACCACGGTATCACCAAATTGAACCAATACCGCGCCATCCGCCTGCTTGGCGAGAAATCCCGTCTCAATGGAAAACTTCCGACCGTTTAATTCCGTCTCAACCTTAACTACCGTCATTTTGTGTCCTTCAAGAAAAACTCTTTAACAACTATTCTTACCAACAATTTTCATCATGTCCGGATCGCCGGCGATCCGCCTCAACTCTTGCGCGGCCACGCGGCTAATTGTTTCGTGCGGTCGTGATTGAGGATGGCCGAATCCTCCGCAATTCATCCGCCGGGCACCGACCGCAAAAATCTTTGCCGTCAGTACCAATTCGGGTACAGCCCCAACCATACCGGAAAAGACCGTATAGAAAAGACGCCGGAATAAGGGCCTGCCTGAAAGGCGAGATTCACTTACACCACGCCCATGGATAGCGTTACTTGCGCAATCCAAGCCGGGTGATAATGGCCTGATACCGTTCGGGAGCCGTGCGGGTCAGATATTTCAGCAAGCTGGAGCGTTTTCCCACCATTTTGAGTAATCCGCGCCGCGAAGAAAAATCCTTCTTGTGCGTCTTGAGATGCTCGGTCAGGTCATTTATCCGCTCCGTGAGCAGCGCAATCTGCACTTCCGCTGATCCGGTGTCTTTTTCATGGGTACGTGTATCGGTGATGATTTGCCGCTTCTTTTCCTCTGTGATCATTTCCAAAAAGCCTTTCGCTATTTTTACAACGGGATACCGTCAGCGCGTGCCGACACGTTCCTCGCGGGAATTTAAGCATTGGTATTATAACGTTTGCGGCCAAAGCTGCAAGTACATGTAATTTGTGGTATGTTCATTGCAATGTTCAACAGGGCGAATAGTACGGTAGCTGCACCAAAATTCATCTCGCACTTGACACCGATTCAATTCCCTAGTAAACTAATCGGATTAGTAGATAATTGGTACAGATAATCAGGATTGTGACATGATGACCACCAAACTTACCCACCTTAAAGAACTGGAAGCGGAAAGTATCCACATTATCCGCGAAGTTGTTGCGGAATTTCAAAACCCCGTCATGCTGTTCTCGAGCGGCAAGGATTCATCGGTCATGCTCCACCTGGCGCGCAAGGCGTTCTATCCCGCCCGCGTGCCGTTCCCATTCATGCACATTGATACCACATGGGATTTTAAGGAAGTCTATGAATTTCGCGATCAGCTTGTTAAACAATATGACCTCAAGCTGATTGTCAGCACCAATTTTGACGCCATTAAGGCCGGCATCAATCCCTTTGACTCCGGCAGCGTCAAATACACCAACAACATGAACCTCCAGGGGTTGCTCCTGGGGCTGAAGAAATATCAGTTCGACGCGGCCTTCGGCGGTGCCCGGCGTGAAGAGGAGAAATCCCGCGCCAAGGAACGCATCTTTTCATTCCGTGACAAGCACTACCAATGGGATCCAAAAAATCAGCGCCCGGAAATGTGGAATCTCTACAATGCCCGCATCAACAAGGGCGAAAGTATCCGCGTGTTTCCTCTGTCCAACTGGACGGAATTGGATATCTGGCAATACATCCATCTTGAAAAAATCCCTCTTTGCCCGCTTTATTTCGCCGCACAGCGCCCGGTTGTCCAGCGCGATCCGCAATTAATTTATGTCAACGACAGCCGCTTTCCGCTCAAAGAAGGCGAGAAGCCTGTCATGAAAAAAGTGCGGTTCCGCACGCTTGGCTGCTATCCGCTCACCGGCGCGATTGAATCGCAGGCGGACACGTTGCCCAAAATCATTGAAGAAATGCTCCTCTTCAGGCAATCCGAACGTTCAGGCCGGGCCATTGACCATGATGAGCAGGGATCCATGGAACAGAAAAAGAGGGAAGGATATTTTTGACCGCATCGGTGCCGCGGATTTCGCGGCACGCGACGCAGCCGACCGCACCGCCGCCCTGACGTAACTGCCGGCAGCACGGCGCAAAAAGTTGACTCAAGAGAATGCGACCATCTTAAATCCAGGAGTTAAACCCCATGACCTCAATCGAATCCGCTTTACATGAAGATATTAACACCTATCTGGAACGCAATCAGGCTAAAGAGATGCTCCGCTTCCTTACCTGCGGCAGCGTGGACGACGGGAAAAGCACGCTCATTGGCCGACTGTTGCATGATACAAAAATGATCTATGAAGATCAGCTTGCCGCGATCCGCCGCGACAGTGTGCGTCATGGTACCACCGGCGGTGACATGGACCTGGCGCTCTTAACCGATGGACTCAAAGCCGAGCGTGAACAGGGCATTACCATTGACGTGGCCTACCGTTATTTCTCCACGGATAAACGTAAATTCATCATCGCCGACACCCCCGGCCATGAGCAGTACACGCGCAACATGGCCACCGGCGCTTCCATGTGTCAGTTGGCCATCATCCTGGTCGATGCCCGGCATGGCGTGGTGGCGCAGACCAAGCGGCACAGTTTTATCTGTTCACTTCTCGGCATTCAGCATGTTGTCGTCACGATTAACAAAATGGATCTCGTGGACTGGTCACAGGAACGCTTTAATGAAATCAAGGCCCAGTACACGGAATTTGCCGCGAAATTGGATATCAAGGATGTTCACTTTATCCCCATCAGCGCCCTCAAGGGAGACAATGTTGTCGAACCCAGTGTCAATATGCCCTGGTATAAGAGCGGCCCGCTGCTGAATCATCTGGAAACCGTACACATCGCGTCCGATCGTAATATGCAGGACTTCCGCTTTCCGGTGCAGATGGTGCTGCGGCCCAATCTGGATTTCCGCGGCTTCGCCGGTACCATCGCCTCCGGCAGCGTCCGGCAGGGCGATGAAGTGATGGTGCTGCCATCGGGTCGCAAAAGCCGGATTCGATCCATTGTCACTTTGGATGGCAAGCTCGAAGAGGCTTGCTGCCCGATGGCGATAACCCTGACTTTGGAAGATGAAGTCGATATCAGCCGGGGTGATATGCTGGTACATCCACACAGCGTGCCGCAGTTCGGTCAGGATTTCCCGGCGCGGATTGTCTGGCTTAGTGAAAAGCCGCTGGATTTAACCGCGGGCTACCTGATTAAGCAGACCACCCGCACGACCCCGGGTGAAATTACTCTGCTTAATGGTATCGATATCAACACACTTGATGATAAACCGCTGGACACACTGCATCTCAATGAAGTCGGGCGCTGCAGCGTATCGGTTACGCAACCGCTGGCGTTTGATGCCTATCGCCGCAATCGCGCGACGGGGGCTTTTATTGTCATTGACCGCCAGAGCTTTAACACCGTCGGCGCGGGGATGATTCTGGAACGCGAACAGCCCAAAGCGGCGGTGGATCCGTGGGGATCCGCAACGGCTCCGCTCAATCGCCCGCAAAGCCGTATCTCACCGCTGCAGCGGCAGCAGCGGCTCGCGCAGAAACCGGTCACGCTGCTGTTGACCGGCCTGACGGGATCAGGCAAGGCCACCATCGCCTATGCGCTGGAAGAGAAACTTTTCACTCTCGGCAAAATGGCAACGGTGCTGCACGGGCAGGATCTGCGCCGCGGCATGACCAACGACCTGGGTTTTTCCGCCGATGATCGATCGGAAAATCTGCGGCGCGCCGCGGAAATTGCGCGGATATTCAATAACGTCGGCTGGATCTGCATCTGTGCATTGCTGGCACCCCACGCGGCGGTACGGGAAAAAGTTCGTCGCCTCATTGGTGAAAATCGCTATCTTGAAGTCCATTTGTCGGCCCCGCTGGAAATCTGCAAACAGCGCGATCAGAGCGGAATTTATAAACTGGCCGAAGCCGGACAGATCAAGTCTTTTCCCGGAGTCAGCGCCGCGTATGAGGTACCCGCCAATCCCGATCTGGTATTGCCGACCCATGAAATCACCGTGGAGCAAAGTGTGGAACAGATTCTGGCCCTGATGAAAAACAAGGGCCTGCTCACCGGTGACAGCGAGTGGGAGATTTGACGGCACTGTGCAGCCCCGCGAGGCAGGAATCGCATACCTCATAACCATGCCAGAGATTGGATGATTCAACAACTGGCTCGCCGCAGCTCGTGCAGATGCCCGCATCATTTATTCGCTGATCCATAAACGTTCTCCGTGCCGCAATGTCACCTCAAACATTCCTGGGAGCCGCGTTATTGAGCAGCGCCAGGATTTCATCAGCCCCGCGCTGTTTGAGCGTGGTAAGCAGTAAGTCATATAAACTGTTCAGGCCGCCCGCGGATGCGTCTTGGGTATACAGCGCGGCCCGGGCCATTTTTTTACCGTCGGGGGTGGCCACAAACGCACGCACCATCCAACCTTCCAGTTGATTGGAAATATTCCCACGCGCCGTGGCACATACACCAATGGGTGCCAGGCAATTTCCGGACAGGGCCGCAATTACCCGCCTTTCAAAGTCCAATGCTGCCGCAGTTGGGGCATGGTTAATTGTCGCGGCGGCGCTTCGCATGGCCATATCGTCCTGGCGGGCCTGAACGGCCAGAATTCCCTGACCCGCGGCGGGGATAAATTCATCCAGCGGCAATATCACCGCCTGCGCCGGTAATAGCTCAGTGCGATCCAGCCCGGCCTTAGCCAAAAATGTGCCGGCAAAGGCACCATCGCGCACTTTGCGCAGTCGGGTGTCAATATTACCCCGCATCGGCTGTACCATCAGGTCGGGACGAATCGCCAGTAACTGCGCCTGGCGGCGTAGGGAGGAGGTGCCCACGACAGCTTGTCGCGGTAATTCCGCAATGGTTCGGTTTTGAAATCCAATCCATACATCCTGCGGATCAGCCCGCAGCGGCGCTGCGGCGATGAGGGTTCCCGGTGCCAGTTGCACCGGCAGGTCCTTGGCGGAATGCACCGCCAGATCAATGCGCTTCTCAAGCAATGCGGTCTCAATTTCCTTGATGAACAAGGCCTTGCCACCCGATTCGGCCAGCGGACGATCCGGCTGCTGATCCCCGGATGTGGAGATGAACACAAGTTCAATTTCCGGTGCAATTTCCGGTCGAGGCTTGACCAAAAGCCGCATTTCCAACATTTGTTTGACCATTCCAGCCTGGGTGCGGGCCAGCAGGCTGGGACGTGTGCCAATTCGGATTGTGCCGCCGGATGTTATCATTCTTCTGATGCTACCGGCCAAATGCCGACAACGCCAGTGAATAAATCCGCCGCGCAACCGTGGGAGGAATTCCATGGTCGTTGCAAGCCATTGTGGTGACGAAGATCGCGGCAGTTGTCGCACAGAAATGCCGTCCCCACCGAGCGTACACCGACAGCAGCGCATTGTCATAGCGGTGCTCCGGGGACGCGATTCACCAGAGCACCGTAGTGAGATCACGGTGCCGTGGGCCCGCGGCCCTCACCACAGAGTGACCGATGACACGGATACGACGGGGAATCACCGTTACCTCATGTCTCCGCTCGTCCTCTTGGACAAAAGCCGTCACAGGCCCTGTTCGCGGTTTAATTCGCATTTTACCTTTGCAAACTGATGGATCGCGGATAAATTTATTCAGCGGCGTTACGTGATGTTCCCGCGGCAATTGGCTGGAGGTCTTATGCAGAATAATCCGTGGGTGCCCGCGCCAGATCGATATGACAAAATGGTTTATAACCGATGCGGAAAATATGGACTCAAGTTGCCCGCGATTTCCCTTGGGTTGTGGCATAATTTCGGCGGCATTGACATGCTGGAAAATCAGCGAGCCATGCTGCGGCGGGCTTTTGATTTGGGTATCACGCACTTTGATCTGGCCAATAATTATGGCCCACCCCCCGGATCGGCGGAGGAAAATTTCGGATGCCTGCTGAGGCAGGATTTGCGTCCGTGGCGCGACGAACTGATTATTTCCTCCAAAGCGGGTTATACGATGTGGCAAGGCCCTTACGGCGATTGGGGCACGCGGAAATATCTGCTTTCGAGTTTGGATCAGAGCCTGCAACGCATGGGGCTGGAGTATGTGGATATTTTTTATTCCCATCGTCCCGATCCCAATACGCCCATTGAGGAAACCATGGGAGCCTTGGACACGGCGGTGCGGCAGGGCAAGGCGCTGTACGTTGGCATATCGAACTATAAAGCCGCGGAAGCTCGCCAGGCGTTTACAATCCTCCAAGCTCTGGGCACGCCCTGTCTGATTCATCAGCCACGGTATTCCATGCTGGATCGCTGGATTGAAGCGGACCTGCTCAATGTGCTCGGTGAATTCGGTGTGGGTTCCATTGCCTTTTGCCCTCTGGCGCAGGGGCTTTTGACATCACGGTATCTCAAAGACATTCCGGAGGATTCGCGAGCGGCCAAACCGTCCGGATTCCTGAAAACCGAGCAGATTACCACGGAGATCCAAAGCCGTATCAAACGCCTGGACGGCATCGCCCGGAAGCGTGGGCAGAGCCTTGCCCAGATGGCCCTGGTATGGGTGCTGCGCGATGCGCGCGTAACCTCCGCGCTCATTGGGGCCAGCCGGGTATCGCAAATTGAGGAGAATGTAAAAGCCCTGGCCAATCGCGCATTTACGGTTGAAGAATTGCGGGCCATTGATGATGTGCTCAAAAGCTGACTGCCCCGTTTCCGGAGTTGAATATGCGTGATGTACTGGTGGATGCAACTCTTGCTTCCGTAGTGGCTGGACCGGCGAAGGCCGATCTAATTGCATTTGCGCCGGCCAAATTAAATCTCGGCTTGCGGATTTTTCCGCGCCGGACGGATGGTTTTCATGATATCGAATCATGGTTTGTTCCCATATCCCTCCGCGATACGCTGAGCTTTCGCAAAGCCGATGCGCTGACATTGGAACTTTCCGGGCTGGCGGCGGAGCTTTCGGCGGCACCGGAAACCAATCTCGTGGGGCGTGCTGCTCTGGCATTGGCGAAGGTGGCGGGCATGCCGCCGGGAGCGCACATTCATCTGCATAAACTCATTCCCACGGGTGGAGGTTTGGGCGGAGGCAGCTCAGATGCGGCCACGACATTGCTGGCGCTTAGGCAACTGTGGAAGCTTCCGATGTCTGATCAGGATCTGCGGCGAATTGCCGCGCAACTCGGCAGTGATGTCCCATTTTTTGTTCATGGCCATTCCGCGGTCTGCCGGGGCAGGGGCGAGATCATTGAAGCGCTGCCGTTGAATCGGCTGTTGTATGCGGTGTTGGTGATGCCACCTTACGGCACGAGCACCAAAGAAGTGTATGAGATGTTTGATCGGCAGGCGGTTCAAGCCGATACCACAGTTATAAACTGGATGGAAATATCGCAAATGAATGCCGCCGGCATCCGTGCGGGTATTCGCAATGATCTCGAAGGTCCGGCATTTGCTGTAACACCCAAACTTCGCGGCCTGCGTGACCAGGTCGGAGCAATCATCCACCGCCCGGTGCATCTCAGCGGCAGCGGTTCAACGTTGTTTATCCTTGCCGATCAGGCCGCGGAAGCGGAATCCATGGTTCAGTTGCTGGAACAACAATTGGAACCGACCGTTCGCGTATTGCCGGTGCGGTTGCAAAATGAATCTGGGGACGGATTCATTCCAGGAGGATGTGAAATTCATGTACAGCGTTGATATGAAGCTTAGAAGCCGCTGGTGTTATTGGTTGGGGCAATGGGCGGTTGTGATTCCCGGCGTGATGCTGGGTTACAAAAAGTGGCGACGCAAGTTACTTGCCGCACACGCCCGACGTATCGCCGCCCCGGAATTCCTGGTCCCAAAAGTAACGGGGGCCGGCCTGACAAGGTGCCAGCGAGCCTTTCCGATAGATTTAAATCTCGCGTATAAGACCCGCTACAGACGCTGTCCCATACTCGAGCGAATGGCCATACTCGGTCCGCGCGGCGTTCTGATCGCCGGGCGAGCAGCCCCGATTAAGGACTGAGCCGCGTTTTCTTGGCCTGCCAGCGCGAGAGTTCGTTGACGCCGCGAAAACCCCAATAGACCTTGTGATGCCTGATCAGGCCTTAGCGCAGCACCATCACTTCCATCAGGTCAAGCTGCTCGAAGTCTGGAGATTGCCCTGGATACTCCCAGATCAACGTCACTCCGTCGAAATGATACCGACCAGTTCGGTACCACCGCACGAACTCGGACGGGCGGCGTTCTACGCCAGTCTTGAAGAATGCTCGCAGTTCTTCGTGACCTTGGCATAGTCCGGATTCACGATTCATGAGTATAAGCACGAGCGGACTTTCGAAGATTCCGTCAGGCTCATAAAGCTTGACGAGTTCGTCGAGGTTACCATTTCGGGCATACCGGTCCCACAGGTCATAGACGCGCTGCGCTTGTTCGTTAGTAGTCATCTTCCGTGGTCTCCAGGAACTCGTATACGTTTGCTCAACATGCTGCCAGCGGACCGGCATTTTGCCATGCCTCCGCGTTTGGCAAGCCCTTCGTGTACCCGTTGCATGGCGGCGGCGACGGCGACGATCTCGGCGCGGGTGGTACCGCGCCCCAATGACAGCCGCACCGCTCCCAGCGCCACCGACGCTGGTATACCCATGGCCAGCAGCACATCCGATGGGCGCTGATCACCGGCATGGCACGCCGAACCTGTGGAAGCCGCTATCTGCGGTGCCGCAGCCAATACCGCACTGCCGTAAACTTCCGGGAAACAGACACTTAGTGTGTTGGGCAAGCGCGGTCCCTTGCCTCCGGCGAGCTTCAATTCCGGAACACTGACGCGCAGTAAGGCCCAAAGTTCATCCCGGAGGTCACGTTGCCGCCGAGATTCCGCCATCAGATTTTTCATCGCCAGAGCGCAGGCCGCGCCCAAACCAACAATATAAGGAACGTTCTCAGTTCCCGGTCGCAGCCCGCGTTCCTGCCCCGCACCGCGTAAGACTGGAGCCAAGGGTGTTCCGCGCCGCACATACAATGCGCCGATGCCCTTTGGGGCATACAGCTTATGGCCCGCAAGCGACAGCAGATCCACCTGTAATTTATCGACATGCACCGGAATTTTTCCAACAGCCTGTGCCGCATCGGTGTGTACGATGGCCCCACGCGCATGGGCCAGCGCTGCGATCCGCGCCAGCGGCATTACCGCACCGGTTTCGTTTTGCGCCAGCATGATTGTCACTAGCGCCGTATCCGAACGCAACGCAGTACCAACGGATTGTTCCTCTACGTGCCCCCTGCGGTTTACGGGAACACGCGTGACTGCAATTCCCTGGCTTTCCAGCCACGCGCAAGGTTGGACTGTGGCTGGATGTTCCGCCACGGAAGTCACGATATGGCGGCGGTTTGTGCTAAGTTCCATGGCACCCCGAATGGCGAGATTATTGGCCTCTGTTCCACCCGAGGTGAAAACGATTTCATCGTCCGCGCAGTGCAGTAAATCGGCAACCTGACGGCGTGCCTGCTCCACGGCAGTGCGGGCGGGCCGTCCATAGGCGTGATCGCTGGAGGGATTACCGAATTTCCGGCGCAGAAATGGGAGCATGGCTTCCAGAACCTCCGGCCATACCGGTGTCGTGGCATTGTAGTCCATGTAGATGGGGTGTTTCTTGGTGTTAATCATTTGTTGTAACCTCCGAGGGGGCCACTATTGGTGCGTTATTCGCGCCTTGCCGGGGTGAATCACCTTGTTCAATTGTGCACCGGCCTTGGTGTTGCTCAATCGGTCAACAACGCAATATATAATAACTGCGGCACGCTTTCAAACCGGGGACGCGCAATCGCCCATGGCGAGGGCAGCGGCTGATCAAGAGAGATTTCCGGTAGGCCCGTATCGCCTCTCAAGGCACGGAACTGTCAACGCCAGCTTATCGTGGATTTTGTTGCACCGGTGCTCTCCGTCAACTGCGAAACGCTGGCACGAATTTACGCTATTTCCCAATTAGATGTGGGATCAATCGTGGCAAATATGTGAATGAATAGAACGATGGCGAACCGATTTGCGGGTCGATTGCATTATGGTTTTTCGCGCCGCCCCGCTGGTACGATAGGGCGTGATTCCGGGAGAGGGTGCAGCCTTGAACGCTCAGAGGCTTGCATAGAACACTATTACACTATATAATGTAATAGTGTTTATTTGGAGTAGTTTATGCCTCGACTCGTAATTGCCAAGTGCCCGCCGAAGCTGCGGATTTCGGAGCGTCCGCTCTTAACCGCTGAGCAAGCCAACGACCTGGGCGAACTGTTCTGGATACTTAGCAACGATACGCGACTTCGGCTTCTGCACGCACTGGTGCGGGATCAGGAGTTGTGCGTTAATGAACTTGCCGCCGAAGTGGAGATGAAACCACAGGCGGTGTCGAACCAACTGCAACGCCTTGCGGATCGCGGCATTGTGCGAACGCGGCGCAATGGCACAGCCATGTATTACCGAATTGTTGATCCCTGCGTGGTCAGCCTGCTGGAGCACGGTATTTGTCTGGCCGAGGATTCCAGGAGCCGCGAATGAAGAGCGTTTCCCTGGACATTATGAAGCCGGGCGAAGCCGAGGCGGTTGCCCGCCTGCGGGAGGCTGTCGATGCCAAAAAATGCTGGCGCTGCGGTTGTTTACACAATTCGCTTGCCGCCATTGACAAAGCGCTGCCGATGGATCGGCGATCCGCAGCTTTGGCTGCGGTCATTGAGGAGGCGCGTCAGCGGCTGGTGCCGGTGCAGTACGACTGTCTCGGGTGCGAGGTCTGTTTTCCCCCTCTGGCCATGAACGCGTTGCAGATCAACGATGAAGCCTGCCCCAGCGAAAAGGTGGACGCCCGCGCGGGCTGGCCGCCGCTTGCCGGATCCTACTCAGTGCTGCAATTCCATGCTCCGGTTGCCCTCTGCACGCTGACCGATGAAAAACTTGCCGTCGAAGCCGCATCACAACACTGGCCCGATGTCTCGATTGTCGGCACTATGTACACGGAGAATTTGGGCATAGAAAGGGTCGTTGAAAACGTCGTTACCAACGCCAATATCCGATTCCTGATCCTTTGCGGTCCCGACTCACGTCAGACAATCGGGCACCTTCCGGGACAGTCTATGCTGGCATTGGCTCAATCCGGATTGGAGGTGGGCGGCCGAATCTTAGGCGCAAAAGGGAAACGTCCGATCGTGCGGAACATCGGCCGGGATATGGTGGAACATTTCCGACATACCGTTGAAGTCGTTGACCTGATCGGCGTAACAGACTTGACCTCCATTTCCCAAGCTGTCAGCGCATGCAAGGCACGCTCGCCCGGCCCGGCTGCGCCGTGGATATCCACCCAGAGCGTGCCGGTAATTTCCGGGTATAAACCCGAAAAAATGGTATCCGATCCCGCAGGATATTTCGTCGTTTATGTGGATCGGCCAAAACGCAAGCTGTCACTAGAACATTACCAGAACACCGGCGTTTTAGACGTAATCGTGGAAGGAACATCGGCCGCTGAAATTTATATACCTGTAATAGAACGGCAATTCATCTCCCGGCTGGACCATGCCGCCTATCTGGGCAGAGAGCTGGCGCGAGCGGAATTTTCGCTGGGCACGGGAGAACCCTATGTGCAAGATGCGGCACCGGAAGCGCGAACTTCTCTGCCGGAGACCGGTGCTCCTTCAACCAGGACATCATCTTGCGGTTGTGGACCTGAACCAAAGGAGAACGAACAATGAAACACCTGAGGGACCGTGCAAAAATAACTTCACACTTTCTGGCTGGCCCTTTCGGCCGTTGGCATCGTTGTTCGCTCCTTACAGACCCACTGGCGGGGTATGCGCGTCGCTCACGCCTCGCCAGCGGCCAAAATCCCTGCACCAAAAAATATGAATTTATTTTTGCGCAATCCCTTATCTTTGCTATCGCAATATTTTTCGCGTTTTCGACGATCCTGCCCGCCGGGGCCATATTTTCCAGTGTGCCTCCAGCGACGGCTCCCCGTTCCCCGACAGTCCGAGCCGTGGCCTCCCAT
>JAKBAC010000065.1 GCA_021809365.1 Planctomycetota bacterium
TTGGAAATATGCTGTTTTTATGGGTGTTTGGGGACACCGTCAACCAGCGGCTGGGCCACGTTCCTTATCTGCTGTTCTTTCTGGCGGGCGGAATATTTGCCGGCGTGGGACAGGTGTTAACTTCCGGCGCACCTACACTCGGTGCATCGGGGGCCATTGCCGCGGTGGCGGGAATGTTTCTGGTGCTGGCACCCCTGACCAATATTCGCGTCTGGTTTTTCTTTTTCATTTTCAAAGTGCCCAGCCTCCTCTTTATTCTTTTTGAAATTGTCACCTTTGATCTCGCCGGGGCAATATTCCCCGGTCGCGGTGACGATGTCGCGCATTTTGCCCATCTCACGGGTTACACCACCGGATTTTCCGTAGGAATTATTCTTCTGGTGCTGCGATTTGTGCCGCGGGATCCAGCGGATCTGCCCGCTCTTTTAACTCGCTGGCGCCGCAAATACCTTTATCGTTCCATGGTGGCCACTGGCTACAACCCCTTCACCACCGGGCCGCAAGGCATTAACGTGGTCAAACCCGACGGCCCTCTGCCCCTGCAACCGGGATCGCCTGATTATCTGCACTGCCAGGACTTACGCGAACGCATAGCCGAGTTGCGACGCGACCACCTGCTGCCACAGGCCGCCGATGCGTATCTGGAATTAAAGCAATTGGATCCCGGAAACGTGCTGCCGGCACAAAGCCAATTGGACATTGCCAATCAACTCATGGCAGCGGGGCAGTATCCGCAGGCCGCTATCGCGTATGAAGATTATCTGAAATATTATGGCACCGGCACCAACTGTGATCAGGTGCAACTGGTTCTGGCGTTAATTTACACGCGTTATTTTATCAACCGTAAACGGGCGATTGACCTATTTCAAAAGGCCCTGCCTAAACTGCATGATGGTACGCAACGGGAAATGGCTGAAAGAGAACTCGCCGCCCTCAAGGCCGTCGGTGCCTGAACCTCACCAGCTTTGCAGTTCCCCAATAAGTTCCTCCACCAGATCCTTCATGGTGACCAGACCCATGGGCCGACCGTGCCGATTGACCACAATCGCAAGCGTTTGCCGTGCCGCCTGCATCAGCGTTATCGCCGAGCGCACTGATTGTTCGGGAAAAAGCGTAATGGGTTGTTTAAGATTGGCACGGATATTAAAGTCTTGCTTCTGCCCCAGTACATCCACCACGTAAAGCACGCCCAGAATATCCTCTGTGTTGCGGCCCAGAACGGGCAGGCGGGAAACATTGTACCGCCGCACCAGAGCGCAAAAGCCTGTGCGGCTGATGGTTTGCGGAATTCCAATGACCCGGTTCCACGGCACCATCACATCGCCCACCACCACGTGCGCCATCCGCAGCGCCCGGCGAATCAGATCATGCTGCGTATCGCTGATCAGCCCGGTGGCCGAAGATTCCTCGGCAAAACTTAAAACCGCGCGGGCGGCACCGGATTTGGTGTCGCCGCCGCGAAACAGCCGCAGGGCCAGGATATTCAACAGCAACAGCAGCGGCAGCAATGGAATAACGGTAATGATCCGCAGCGCCGATTTTAAAAATCCTACCAGGCGATACGTCCATTTATCGGCATGAACCATAAACATGTCTTTGGGAATAATTTCCGCAAATAACAGCATCAGGGGCGTAAGCAGAAAGGCCGTCAGGAGAGCTTGAATCTGATCAGGAATTCGCGCCTGCCGCAGCAGCACCGTTGCCCCGGCGGATACGGCAAAATTGCATAAATTCTGCCAGATCAGCAAACCCGCCAGAACCGCCGCCGGTTCCCGCAGCCAGCGTTCAATCTGCAGCGCCGCCGGCTCCTTCCGCCAGGAGCGCAACTGCAACCGCAACCGCGAAACGGTGTACAGGCCCGTTTCCAGCCCGCTGAAAATCATCGACCCTAAAAGTCCCAGAATCGCCAGAATCAGCCATGGCCCGGTCACCGCATACCACGGGAAATGCAGCGTTGCCGTCCCGGCACTATACATAAACGGTGTGATCGGTGTCATGGCCGGTCCTCCGGCTGCGGATGCCGGGCATCATCCAGTAAAACAATCTTCACCTGATCCACCCGGCGGCCGCGCATGGATTGCACCGTTAATTGCAGGCGATCCAACACGACGGTGTCACCGGCGCGGGGCACGCGATTGAGCTGGGCATAAATCAGTCCGCCAATGGTGGAAATATGCGGCGCTTTGACCGGATCGCCAAAAAGTTCACCGCATTCAAGAAGCGATAAATCACCGGATACCAGAAATTCATCCGGCGCGATTTCCCGCACCGGTATTTTGATCGGCTCATCCGGCGCATAAATTTCCCCGATAAGCTGCTCGACGACATCCTCCAGCGCAATCATGCCCGCGATGCCGCCATATTCATCCACCGCCATCGCCATCTGCAGGTGTCGGGTGCGAAATCCCGCCAGCAGTTGGTCCAGCGTCTGAAGTTCAGGCACAAAATGCGCGGGCCTGAGCAGGGGTGCCAAAGCTGCGGAACTCGCGGGCGTATCCAGCAGAAACGACTTGGCATACAAAACCCCCAGAATGTTATCAATGTCCCGATCATAAACCGGAATCTTGGAAAGTCTGCTGCGCTGCAGCAGGTCTGAAAGTTCGGAAATCGGACGCTGAATATTAAAAGCCACCATATCCACCCGCGGCACCATCACATGCCGCACCCGGATTTCCCGCAGCCACAGCACTTGTTGAATCACCTGATTTTCCGCGGTATCAATGACCCCCTGATCGCGGCTCATCCGCAGCAATTCGCGCAACTCAGTAAGCGACAAATGTGGGCCGGCCTTGCGCCCCAGAAGCCGGTGCGATGGATTGATTAATAACCGTTCAATGACTCCCAGCACGGGTGTCGCAGCGCGCATCAGCACCGTCATAGGACCCGCCGCCACCGCCGCAAGGCGGCGGTTGAATCTCCGGGCGAAAATTTTCGGCACCAGTTCCCCGAAATACGCCACGATCACCACCGGCACCAGGCTCAATGCGATAGCCACAAAGCCCCCGTAATGGCGGTTCAGGCGTTGGAGCACAATGGTGCTAAGCACAAAAAAAAGAATGGTGCAGGCCATATTGATCAGAAGAATCAGCACCAGCAGCGGGCGGCTGCGCTCGCGTAACGCCGCCGCCAGCACCTGCCCGCGTTTGCCGCTGGTTTTGAATTCATAGAGTTCATGGCGCGTCAGGGAAAAGAACGTCGTTTCCACCGCCGCAAAAACAGCCGCCACGGTCAACAGCGCCAGCATAGGCAGCAGGACATCCAAATTACGTAATAAAAAACCAGCCATCATTCATCCCGGCACGGTCGCACGTGACCGTGGTGCTAATCTTGTGGGCAGGAGCCTTGAATTGCAAGGCCAATCTCGCGCCTTGGCCTGCGCGGGCGTGGCAATATTTTCGGGCAAGCGGCAAAATCGACGGCATAAATGCCGGCGCTAAGAGAATGGTTCGTCTTGGAAACCCGCACCCCGGTGGCCCGCCCGGATTTATTGCCACGCCCACCTGCGCGCGGGCATGCTTGTTGGCGTTGCGGATCAGATTTCAGAGGCAGCGGCCTGTCCCAGAATTTCCTGGGCTGACGACCGGCACAAGCTGCAGAAAGTATGTTCCGCGGCCCGGCGGGTTCGATTGGCCCTCCAGGCGGCGCACCAGGTACAGGTAATTTTTCCCCCGGGCGGCTTAAGCCAGACCAGTTGGCCTGCCTGTATTTCCCGGCGGGCACTCCAGCGAGCACTGACGGTAACTCCCAGCCCCAGTTTGACCAGTTCCTTGATCGCCTCAATGGAGCCTAATTCCGTCCAGTTTCTAAGTGGTGCGCCGGCTTTGGAAAGATAGGCCTCCACAATATGAAATGTCGTGCTTTGACGGGAATAAAGAACATAGTGTTGCGCGACCAGTTGCGAACGATCCACTGCACCCCGTTTGGCCCACGGATGCAGTGGACTTACCAGAAAGCCCAGGGCATCAACCAGCAGCGGCTCGTAGGCCAGTTGCCGCGATTTCGGCCCGCACAGAACAATGCCGATGTCAATAACGCCATCGGTCAGCAATTGCGTGGCTTGTGGTGAATCCGCCGGCGTGATGGAAAGTTGAAAATCGGGATAACTGGCGCGGAATTCCCGCACTGCGGCGGGAAAGATAAACTGACACGCCGTGGCCGGAGCACCGATACGGATACTACCGGCCCCCGGGCGAAAGGCTTCATGCACCACAGACTTGGCTTCTTGTATGACAGATAAAATGCGCCGCGTTTGTTGCAGCAGCGCCTCACCGGCGGGGGTCAAGGCAATCGTGCGGCCCTGCCGCTGAAAAAGTGCTCCGCCCAGCTCCTGCTCCAAAGCGGCAATCTGGTGGCTTACCGCGGATTGCGTTAGATGCAGCACCTGTGCGGCCTTGGTAAAGCTTAATTGTTGGGCAACGGCCTGAAAAATCTTCAACTGATGCACATCATCCATGCATTCACCATGCTTAAAAGTAATGATTGCCATTTCTTTTATGATTTTGATTTATACATCAGCACCTACGATAATGCAACATAGACGCAACCGGAAGCAGCCGGGCTGTACGGCGGAGACAGCGGCACGGCATTTGCCTGCGTGAAGTGGTAGACGCGCTGAAACAGCTGCGCGAGGGCAGTTATAGGCCGCGAAAGGAATTCCGCTGTGCGATTTGGTTTTATCCGATTAATTGACGCCGCACCGCTGATTGTCGCGGAGGCCAAAGGGTTTTTTAAAGCCCAAGGTCTGGACGCGACATTAGAACGGCAAATTGGTTGGATGAACGTCCGGGATAAGCTCGGTTACGGATCATTAGATGCGTGCCACTCTCTTTTGGGAATGCCCATCGCAAGCCAACTGGGCTGGCCGGATTTCGCGCGATCCATGGTATCGGTCATGGCGCTAGGCTCCGGCGGCAATACCATTGTGATTTCCGAAAAACTCATGCAAATTGGTATCGATTCCGCCGCCGCGCTAAGTCGGCTGATTCATTCCGGGTTATACCAGCGAAAACTGGTCTGTGCGCACGTGTCCAACTTTTCCATGCATCATTATTTGCTGCGGGAATGGCTCTCCGACGGGGGAATAAATCCTGATCGGGATGTGCAATTAACGCAGCTTACTCCCATGCAGGTAGCCGAGCACATGGCCAATCGGTATGTAGATATCTTCTGCGTGGGTGAGCCTTGGGGCTTGCTGGCGCAGAAGCAGGGATGGGGGCGCGTGATTTGCGCCACGACGGATATTCTGCCGCGCCATCCGGAAAAAGTTCTGGCGGTTACTGAAGGCTTTGTACAAAGTCGAAGCGATGATGTCGTCAAAGCCATCGTCGCTCTTCTGCTGTCATGCCGTTACTGCAATGATCCGGCAAACCATGAAGAGTTGGCTGGGATATTGGCACGCGAAGCATATCTTGATATGCCGCCGGAGTTCATTCTTTCCAGCCTGCGAATCGGTTGCGGCGACGTGGGCTGCGGGCCGACACTTACAAGTCGCCCCCCTGACTGGACGTTTCGCGATTGGGATATCCGTTATTCCGCACCGTCCGCCACGCATGTGCTGTGGTACCTCAAGCAGATGCAGCGCTGGCAACACGCCGATGAGCAGACGGATATTAAAGCGATTGCCCTGCGCTGCGTTCGTCGGGATTTATTCGCCCGGGCCGCGGCGTCTCTGAACCTGGAGTTTACTGATCAGGATTTTCCGGTCATGCCGTTGCGACGCGGCATATTGGCACCGGGAGACGCTCCGGCTCGAAGCGTCGGCGGCAGTGTGTCATCCGCGGCCGGGCGGCAGTCGGGCAAGGATGTTCCCAAATTAATGAAATGGCATGGCCGGAATTTGAGGATGCAAAATGATTCGAGAAAATAAAGAAAATGTCGTCATCATCGGTAACGGAATGGCCGGTGCCCGTACCGCCGAGGAAATATTAAATCGTTCACGATCCGATTATAATATCACCATTATCGGTGTGGAACCCTACGGGAATTACAATCGCATTCTGCTGTCCAATGTGCTTAATGGAACGCAGTCGGGCGAGCAGATCATGCTCAACACCGTGCCGTGGTACGCGGAAAATAACATTCGGCTTATCACCGGTCAGGCGGTGATAAAAATTGATCCTGTCAAACAACGCGTCGGATTGGTCAACGGTTCTTTGATTGACTATGACAAGTTAATTATTGCAACGGGCAGCCGTCCGTTTGTGCCGCCGGTACCGGGAATTGATCTGCACGGGGTATTTGTATTCCGCACCTTGGATGACTGCCGCGGCATCACGAAATGGGCGCGGCAATCCAGGCGGGCCGTGGTCATCGGTGGGGGCCTGCTGGGATTGGAGGCCGCGCGAGGCCTGATGACGCACGGCCCGGAAGTCCATGTTGTTGATATCAGCCCCTATTTAATGTCGGTGCAGCTTGATCCGGCGGCGGGGGAGATTCTGGGCCGCACCATCGCCGGACTTGGGGTTCAGGTACATTGTGGCGAGGTATTAACGGAGATTGTGGCCAATGAACATCGCGCTGCCGGTGCGGTTCGATTTAAGACTGGTGCGACGCTGGATTGTGATATGGTTGTCGTGTCCGCCGGTATCCGCCCCAACAAGGAAATCGCACAGGAAGCGGGCCTCACTGTGAATCGGGGCATTGTCGTTAATGATCAGATGCAGACCAGCGATCCGAATATTTATGCCGTTGGGGAGTGTTGTGAACATCGGGAGAAAGTCTACGGATTGGTAGCACCGATTTGGGAACAATGCACCGTGCTGGCGGATCATCTTACCGGCAGCCAAGCCGTCGGTTATACCGGCTCGACGGTAGGCACCAAACTTAAAGTCATGGATGTGCAGGTGGCGTCCATGGGCCAGCGCGATGGCCTGCCGTCAGATGAAGTCGTGGTATATAAAGAACCCAGTGGCGGAATTTACAAGAAACTCATCATTCGCGGCGGCAAACTGGTGGGCGCGATCCTGCTGGGCGATACGGAAAGTTTTTCAGATTTACAGAGCAAAATGCAGACCGGCGAAGACCTTCCTGGCCGCAGAGCCGATCTGCTGTTCCCGCCGGCCGCGGTGGGGTCGGCACCGGAATTCAGCCTTGCTGACATGCCGGACAACAAGCAGATTTGCGATTGCAACGGAATTTCCAAAGGACAGATTGCCGCGTGTATTCGCTCTGGTAAAACCACCGTGCAGACGGTAGGCAAGGCGACGAGAGCCGGGACGGGATGCGGAAGTTGCCGCAAAATGATTCACGGCCTGATTGAAGAAATTGCCGGTCAGGTCAAAGCCGACCCGAGTGAAACATGGTATGTGCCGGCCATACCGTTGGATAAACCATCGCTACGTTCGGAAATCATCAAACGCGGGCTTAAAAGCGTTTCATCGGTGATGGATTCCCTGGCCGAGAAAGATGATGAGAAATCGCGAATGGGCCTGGCGATATTGCTTAGATCAATCTGGAACCGGGAATATATTGATCAGCGGGATTGTCGGTTTGTCAATGACCGTCTGCACGGAAACATTCAGAAGGACGGCACCTTTTCTGTGATTCCACGAATATACGGGGGCGTGACAACCGCGGACGAATTGGTCAAAATCGGCTTGGTAGCTAAAAAATACAACGTCCCTACCGTCAAGCTCACCGGCGGCCAACGTATCGACCTGCTGGGTATTCCGAAGGAAGCTCTGCCGGATATTTGGCGTGATCTGGGGATGATTTCCGGCTACGCGTATACCAAGGCATTTCGAACCTGTAAAACCTGCGTCGGATCGGACTGGTGCCGTTTCGGGACCAACGATTCAACGGCTCTGGGCATCGCCATTGAAAAGAAATTTCAGGGCCTGGAAACTCCCGCCAAAGTCAAAATGGGTATCTCCGGATGTCCTCGCAATTGTGCCGAAGCCACGGTGAAAGATGTCGGCGTTATCGCCACGGAAGGGGGAGAATGGGAAATATTCCTTGGCGGGGCCGCCGGAATTTCCGTACGCAAAGGCGACGTGCTGGGGCGCGTGCAATCGCAGGAACAAGCCATCCAAATCATCTCGCGGTTTATGCAGTACTACCAGGAGCAGGCGCGCTATCTCGAGCGAACGTATGACTTTGTTCCCCGCATCGGCATTCTCCGCCTGCGTGCTCTGTTAATGGATGATGTGGACGGAATTTGTGCCGGTCTGGACGAACGGGTGGAGGCGTCCCTGGCAGCGGCGATTGACCCTTGGGAAGACGATAGCCGCGATCCTAAGTACGCCGGGCAATTCGCACCTGTACGCAGCGTTGCGCTGCCGGTGATGAACCCATAGGAATTAATCCGCTGGAACAAACCGCCGCCATAACGGCAATGAAGGAATCAGTTATGCACAAGATGCTTGAAGAAATTAAAACGATGGAAGTAGCGGTGTGCCTGTGGGATGAACTGCCGGTGGGCCTGGGGCGGGCTTTCCAGATTCACAATCGGGTCATTGCCTTGTTTCGCACCCGCAAGGGAGAACTTTACGCTGCGGACAACCGCTGCCCGCATAAAGGGGGCCCGCTTAGTGAAGGTATGATCACCGGAGGCACGGTCGTGTGTCCGCTGCATAGCTTTCATTTTGATCTCACGGACGGCAGCTGCGATCAGGCGGGCCAATGTTCGGTGGTGGTGTATCCGTGCCGCCTGGAAGATCAGTCGGTAATCGTCGAATTGCCTGTGGAGTAGATGTGTGATTTCTCCGCCTGCCGCAGGATCGTCGCCGCAACATGCGCCAAGTCTCCGCAGCACGTGCTGCTATTGCGGCACCGGATGCGGCATTGAAATCCGAAAAGATAAATATGGAACTCTGTCCCTGCGGGGCGATACGGATCACCCGGTCAGCCGCGGCATGTTGTGCACCAAAGGCCGCACGCTCCTGCATGTGGTTAATTCCACGCGTCAGAGGCTTAAGTATCCTCAGTTACGGACCAGCCGTGATGCGCCGCGCTGTCGGGCATCATGGAACGAGTCAATTGCGCATGTCGCGGAAAAATTTCAGCACATCATTCACACGCACGGGCCTGATGCGGTTGGATTTTACGGATCGGGTCAATGTCTGACGGAAGAGTATTATCTGATCAACAAAATTGCCAAGGGCTTTCTTGGCACCAATAATTTTGACACCAATTCCCGGCTCTGCATGTCTTCAGCGGTTACGGGATATAAATTATCCCTCGGTGCCGACGGGCCTCCGACAACAATTGGGGATATTGATCATTGCGACACATTTTTTATCGCCGGTGCCAATCCCGCCTGGTGCCATCCAATCATAATGCGGCGGATTGAACAGAGAAAAGAAGCTCATCCCGAGGCAAAAATAATTGTCGTTGACCCGCGGCGCACGGCCACCTGTGCATCGGCGGATCTGCATGTGCAGATACTTCCGGGAACCGATGTGGCATTATTTCACGGCATCGCATATCTGCTCTTAAAAAACGGGGACATCGACACCACGTTCCTCGAAACCCACTGCCGCGGCTGGGATACGTACAGCCGCGCTATTACGCCATTTACGCCGCAGATTACCGCTGAAATCTGCGGAATTCCGGAAGAGCATATTCATACCGCCGCGCAATGGCTGGGAGGAAATCGCCGATTTTTAAGTTTATGGACGATGGGGCTGAACCAGTCTTCGCACGGAACGGATAAAAATCTGTCCTTGATCGCATTATCACTTATCACTGGAAAAATCGGCGTACCGGGATGCGGGCCGTTCAGTTTGACGGGGCAACCCAATGCCATGGGCGGGCGGGAAGTGGGGGGAATGGCCAATCTTCTGTCCGCCCACCGGGATCTGGCGAATCCCGAACATCGTCAGCAGGTGGCGAAGTTTTGGGGTGTAAAGTCCGTTCCGGACAAGCCCGGGCTCACCGCCACGGAAATGTTTTCCGCGCTGCGTGACGGGCGGATGAAGGCCATCTGGATTATCGCCACCAATCCGATTTGCTCCATGCCCGATGCTTGGAAAGTGGAAGAATCCCTGCGGAAGGCGGAATATGTGGTCGTGCAGGATATCCATGCCACGGAAACCGCCGTGTTTGCCGACGTGCTGCTTCCGGCGGCCACCTGGTTGGAAAAAACCGGTACGATGACCAACGCCGATCGCCGCGTATCGTTACTTGAAAAAGCTGTTGACGCCCCCGGTGAAGCGCTGCCGGACGTGGAGATCTTATTGCGTTTCGCCCGAGCCATGGGTTGGCAGGAACAGTTCGCGTACGATTCTCCATCCGATATTTTCGCTGAACATGCCCGGCTGACGGCGGGAACGGATATTGATATCACCGGCTTGTCACATTATCTTCTCTCACGCATCGGGCCGGTGCAGTGGCCGTTTCCCGCCGGTTCCACCGCCCAGGATTCGCAATTCCGCGACCGCCGGTTGTACACGGATCATCGCTTTGCCACCGCTGACGGCAAAGCCGTTCTTCATGCGGTTGATTATCACGCGCCTGCCGAAGTGCCGGATTCTACGTTCCCGCTGGTGCTGACCACCGGGCGCATCCGTGATCAGTGGCATACGATGACTAAAACCGGGCAAGTGGCGCGGCTGCGTGAGCACATCGACAGTCCATTTTGTGAAATTCATCCTGATGACGCCGCCGCGCGCGGCATCCGGGATCAGGATATGGTAACGGTTAAGACGCGGCGGGGAGAAATTCAGGTTCCCGCGACGCTGACTTCGGACATTCGGCAGGGCGTGATATTTGCACCCATGCACTGGGGAAAGCGCGGCTCGGTAGCCGACGCACGCGTCAATAATGCGACCCATGACACGGTTGATTCACGATCCAAGCAGCCGGAACTCAAACACAGTGCCGCTTCCGTGGCACCCCTGCGTCATCCGCGCCGGCGCATCGTCATCATCGGAGCGGGGGCTGCCGCGATTGCCTTTGCCCGCGCGCATCGGAAATTTAATCAGACTGATGAAATAACCATGCTTAGCCGCGAACCTGAACTGGTCTACAACCGCGTCCTGCTTCCCATGTACATCATGGGAGTTTACGGCTGGTCGGATTTGCTCGTGGCCGGTGCCAATGAGCTTAACGCGTTGGCGGTGCGATTGCTGCCGGGCATGGAAGCTCAGACTCTGGAGCCTCAACAACGCCGTGTCAAAACTCGAAACGGTGAATCCATACCCTATGATGCTCTGGTGCTTGCCACGGGATCAGAGCCTACGATTACATGGACCGGCCCGCTTCCCGCCAATGGGGTCCATACACTGCGCTCACGGTCGAACGCGGATGCCATTTTACGGGAAGCTGCGGGGGGTGGTGCGGTGGCCATTATCGGGGGCGGCATTCTGGGCGTCGAACTGGCGGCGGCCCTTTGCGATAAAGGACTGGCGGTAACGCTGGTCCACCGATCGGCCCGGCTTCTGACGCGACAATTAGATGACCAAGCCGCTGTTTACCTGCGTTGCGAATTGGAATCGCGCGGAATCGTCGTGAAACTTAATGCGCATCTGGCGGGTATACAGGGCCTGGAAAGGCCGCAGCGAATCCGCCTAAGCACGGGAGAACACATTGATGTTGGCATGGTGGTCTTCGCCACAGGCATTCATCCGCGCATTGAGCTGGCCCGCCATTCGGGCCTGCACTGTGAGGTGGGAATCAAAGTCGATGAATTCATGCGGACCAATATCCCGGACATCTATGCCATCGGCGAGTGCGCCGAATATCAAAATGCGATGGTGGGCACCACCGATGGAGCGCAGGCCCATGCCCAGGCATTGGCGGAATACCTGCGGGGGAATTCCTATGCTCCCTGCCGCATACCGGTTCCCGCGGCAGTGGTTAAAATTCCCGGCTTCCAACTCGCCGCCGCCGGCGAAGTGATGCCGGCTTCCGCGGAAACGGATGTCATTACATTTGATGACCCCCGCCGGCGGCTTTATCAAAAATGTCTGATTTATCAGGACCGCCTGGTAGGGGTTATTACCGTAGGCGATTCCTCGCGCTTTGCCGAGTATCACAATCTTATCCAGCGCGGCACGGAGTTAGAGCATCTGCGGGATACCCTGCTGCGTCCCGGGGCGACAGCGGGAAAACAACTCTCCGGGCGCATAATCTGCAGTTGCAATCAAGTCGATGAGCAAACGATCAAAGACGCCGGAAAAATCAACGCGGATCCTGCGGCGATAGCCAAAAGCACCAAAGCGGGTACTTCTTGCGGCAGTTGTCGTCCTGAAATAAGACGAATTCTCGCCGGATTGAATCCGTAATACGAACAAAAAACCCGATATTCCCCAATCCGCGGCAACTGGCGAGGCTTTTTCCACCGCCCGCGATGGATTGAAAATAACTCCCGCCAAATCATAAATAAAGGTACCTGACACCTTTTTCGAGGGGCGGTACTGGTTGAAATCTTGGACGCTTAGTAAATAAGCAATCGCGTTTAATGTGGGGAAAAGTGCTCTTGAATATCGCAGAAATCATGTGCTAAACTAATGAGTAATATCTTTATTATCACTTTGCTTCATGTATAAGCGGGCTGCATAATAGCTCTCGGCGGACAGGACAGTTAACGAAGAGCGGGTTGTGGTGACGGACGATTGTAGAGCGTTCGCATCAGAAGCGAGGGCGTTTTCCGGTATTTCAATACCGGCAGGTTGCAAGGAGTAGTCCATGAATTGTAAGCGTATGACCAACAGAAAAAGCCGGGGGATTCAGGCGGCGGTGGTTTATGGAGCGGCGCTTGGATTGGCCGCATCCGGTGCCCGGGCGTCCGGCGATCCAAATTCTATTGCGGGCCAGGTTGCTGCTCTGCAAGGGCAGATTCACGCATTGAATTCAAAAGTCGCGGCGCTTAAAGCGCAAGAGAATTCCGCCGTGCGGCAGATTGTGGAAGAGACGCTCAAAGCGTCGGCAACGCAGGCTGCAGCGAATTCCGGTCTGACCGCCGGCTATGACAACGGCTTTTATGTACGCAGTGGTAAGACATTCTGCCTGACTTTTAACGGCCTGCTTCAGGCACGGTACACGTATTCGCATGTGGAAAATATCATTGGTGATCCCGGTTCCGCCCTGGGCGGCAATGAAGCCGGTGATATGCAGGGCTTTGGCATGCCCAATGCTCTGCTGACTGCCGGGGGAACACTTTTTCAACATATCTTATTTAAATTTGCCGGAAACTTCGGCAGCACCAGTTCCTTCACCAGTCCGACGGCCGGCACATTTCAACTGGTCGACGCCTGGGGCGGTTACAGCTTTGCTCCGTGGCTGAATGTGCGGGCCGGATCGATGATTATTCCCTTTGCGCCGATTAAAACCATGGCTAACAACGGCGGATCGGAATTTCCGGATTTTGCAACCAGTTCGCTGCCTTTTCTGCCGGGATACGGTTTAGGAGCGGATATTTACGGTGTGGTCGGGCCGGGAAAATTGACCTACAGCGTCATGCTTAATGACGGCAGCAATTCACAGAATCTGGTGGATTCGGCGTCGCCGGTGAGCGGCACGGGGCGCGATAATCGTTTGGGCCTGTACACACGGGAGCAATTTTTCGGGGCGGGAAAACCGATTGACTTCCTCGACGAGCCGGATTTGCAATGGCATAAACACCTGGTGTGGACGGTCGGGGTGGGGCTGGGATATGAATCGCAAAATAGTTCCGCAAATGCGTTTCCCGGAGCGCAAAGTTCCACGAAAATTACTGGATTATCCACCGCGCCATCGCCGGGCTTCTTGGCCGCGCCCTATACACTAAACGGCGATCTTTACCGCGTCACGCTGGACTGGCGATCCAAATACCGCGGCTGGTCTTTTTTTCCGGCGGTGTTTTATCAGCAGATCAACGGCACCGGCACGGTCATTCCGGGATTCCCCAAAAGCAGTGTAGCGCAATATGGCTACTACATCCAAAGTGGATATTTTCTCGTGCCGCACAAATGGGAAATCGCCGGGCGATTTGATCAACTTATCACCGACGGCCTTCCGAATGTCATGGAAGAATACGCGCTGGGCCTGAATTATTACCTGTGCGGTGAAAATGCCAAAATTCAAACCGCCGTCACCTTTATCCCCAATGAGGCTGGATTGACCAACAATGTTGGTTCGGTGGTCAATACCCAGGATATTTATGGAGAAATTCAGTTTCAGTTGAAATTCTGACCATACCGCTATGGCATTGAATTTGCATCGACTTTCCTGCTGTTTTTTAAGGACCTGTATTATGACTGTACAAAATATAAAGCTTAAGGGCACGTCGGTGAAAACCCTTGCCGGTACAACCATCGGCTTTTTTGTCGGCTTTGCGGCCGTAAGCCTTTTTAATGTAACGGCCATCAAGTTTAAAGTCCCCATGCACTTGAATCCGGAATCCTTCGGACTTCTGGTGTCCATGCCGCTATTGTCCGGATCGCTTTTGCGGATTCCGTTTTCCGCCTGGGTCGATAAGAACGGCGGACGAAAATCCAATTTGATTTTACTGGCGCTGGCTATTTTGGGGCTGCTGTGTGTGTTTATTACCAGTGCGCTGTATTTTCCCGGCCATGTCACGCCTGCGATGTATCCGTGGCTGCTGTTTCTCGGGCTTTTAAGCGGTTGCGGAATTGCGACATTTTCCCCCGGGATAAGTCAGACTGCCTTTTGGTTCCCAAAGGCCCGGCAGGGATTGGCGTTGGGAATCTTCGGTGGATTGGGCAATCTTGCTCCGGGAATATTTGTACTGCTGATGCCATTGGCGTTATCCCATCTGGGCTTAACCGGAACTTATGAAATCTGGCTGGCGCTGCTGGTTACGGGGACGATTCTTTATGCGCTACTGGCGAAAAATGCCTGGTACTTTCAGTTGCTTGCCGGCGGCGCAGATGGCCAATCAGCTCATCGCCTGGCGGCTGAAAACGGACAGGAATTATTTCCTTTGGGAAATGCCCGGCGTTCTCTGGCGTTGGCCGCCAGCCGCTGGCAGACATGGGGGTTGGTATTTCTATATTTTACCACCTTCGGCGGATTTCTGGCCATCACGGTCTGGTTGCCGAATTTCTTTCATGCCTATTATGGCAAGCCCATTCCTGAAGCGGCGCAAATCGGCGGCCTGGCGTCAATCCTCGCGTGTATTGTGCGGGTTGGTGCCGGCGTATTGGCTGATAAGATCGGCGGCAAGACGGTTAGCTACATCGCGCTGGTGATACTGGCCGCAGGCAGCATAGTGGCCGCCCTGGCTGCGGGGTTTGCCGTTAGCGTCGTCGGCATCATGCTTATTGCCACCGGTATGGGGATGAATAACGCTGCGGTTTTCAAGCTGGTGCCGCTGGCTGTGCCTGAGGCCATCGGCAGTGCCGCAGGACTGGTGGGAGGAATTGGAGCAGTGGGCGGCTTTCTGTTGCCGCCTCTGTGGGGACAAATTGTGGGCATCTCGGGAAAAGCGGGCTATCCACATGGGATGTTTGTCTTTACGGTCCTGGCGCTGCTCGGCTTATGCTTCGCCGCGTTATTGCGCCGGCGGAGCAGCGAAATGACTGTTGTGACGGTAACCAAAGACTTGGCGAACGCTTCGGCTTAAGTAATAATTACGAGCTGTCATGGAACGGCATTTATGGACAACCCATCCAAGTATTCAGCGTCCAAGTTGTCTGTAACGGACCGCTTAATCCCATGCGTGCTGGCCGCCGGACTTGCGATGGGGAGCACAACTGCCAATGCGGCGACACTGGTTGTCGCGTATGCCGGATCGATGGGCCGCCTGATGGATCATTACATCGGCCCACGGTTTGCGGCGGCGAATCACGAGCAGTATCAGGGAATTGGGCGCGGGGCATTCGGGCTGGCCCGAATGCTGAAATCCGGTCAGCTTCACGCGGATGTATTTTTGGCCATTACGCGCGGCCCGGTTCGCATCCTGCAACGCGCCAAACTGGTGCAACAAGCTCAGGCATTCGCCGCAACACAAATGGTCATGGCTTGGAGCCGCCGCAGTTCACGGACGAAACAGTTTGCCGTCAGCAAAGCCGACCATGCTCCCTGGTACAAGGTGCTTGAATCTCCGGGGATCCGTTTTGGCCGGACCGACCCGCTGACCGACCCGCAGGGCCGGGCCTCCCTGCTGTGTTTGCAGTTGGCGGCAAAATATTATCATCAGCCGCCGCTGGCAACACGAATAACCGGTCCCGTTGAAAATCCGGCACAAATTTTTACGGAAGCTTCGCTGATGTTTCGACTTCGCGCGGGCCAAATTGATGCGTGCCTGACTTACCAGTCCGCGGCCCGAGCCGCGCATGTTCCGTATGTCGTTTTGCCGCCGGAGATTAATTTAGGCGATCCGCAGTTTCAAAGTCAGTATGCCGCCGCGCGACTGGTGGTCCGATCCGGCCGGGGAAAGCGGCTGCGTTTCCGCGGCCATCCGCTGATTTTCTATTGTGTGACGTTAAAAAATTCCCATCATCCCCGCCTGTCGGCCGCCTTTATGCGGTATCTTCACAGCCCGACCGTCAGGCCCTGGATGCGGGCTTGCGGTTATACTCCCGTCATGATGACAGTCCGCTGATCCCGGAGGCATTCATGACGTCAGGCGATGCAGGTGCGCCCAGGCCAGGCGATGGACACCACAAACAAAGTTCCGCCCCGGCGATGCCCAATTTTCCGGTTCGCCGCACACGTCTGACGCTGGCGGGGACCCTGATCGGCGCGCCGGCGGCGATATTGTGTGCCATGCTGGCGTGGCCTTTTATCTTTGGAGCCGGCTGGCCGCAGTTGCCCCATACAATAATGACGCGGGCGGACTGGGGCGCGGTATGGGTATCGTTTCTCTGCGCTGCGGCGGATGTGCTGCTGATGATTGCCTTTGCTACGCCTGTGGCCTGGATACTGGCGCGAAAAAACTTCCCGGGGAAAATGCTGCTGGAGCTGGTGGTCTTAATTCCGCTTTTAACGCCGCCATTGGCCATGGGCATGCTGCTGGCCAATGTTCTGGGGCCGGAAAGCGCCGTGGGACAACTGGCGGCGCAACTTGATATTTCGTTGACCAACAGTATTCCCGCGCTGATCATTGCCGGCTTTTATGCCGCAGCTCCGGTTTATGTGGTTGCGGCCAGATTGGCCTTCGCATCAGTGGATCCGGCGTATGAACAGATTGCCCGGTTGCTGGAACATTCGCGCTTATCCGTCTGGC
>JAKBAC010000066.1 GCA_021809365.1 Planctomycetota bacterium
GCGAACATGATTCCCTTGGAGCACCGTCATGATAATGCGGTGCCGTTGGTACGCGCGAGGGCAAACGGCACCGGGTTATCACCACGGCGCTCTGTGGACAAACCATTGCGGTGTCCGCAGGCCGCGAGAAATGTCACGCACCCCGTAAGATATACTTGCGTATCAAGCGATTTGGCCGTATACGTTTTGATACGGATATGGCTGAACAGTACGAATTATTGGAGTTGACGTTTATGCGGATCGCGGTGTGCGGCGTTTGTTTTCTCATTTGGACGGTGATACTGCCGGGAATGGCGATTGCCGGAGTTCCTCCCACAACACAGTCGGCGACCCGACATGCGGCAAAGATAACGACCACGGCTTCCACACCAGCGCATTTGCCCAAGGCCGCGCCCAACGCCCTTTCCGTGGTTCATGCGCACATCACAATCCATGGGAAAATATTGCATTACACCGTGACCACCGGCTATCTGCCTATGACAAGCAAGGGCAAGGTGCAGGCCAAAGTGTTTTTTATCGCCTATACCGCAGATGCGGCAAAAAAGGGAAATGCCGCCGGTACAACAGACAAACGACCTATTACATTTTTATTTAACGGAGGTCCCGGCGCGGCATCCGTCTGGCTGAATCTGGGATGTGCCGGGCCAATGCGTGTGGAGCTTACGCCCAACGGCAACATCACCGCGCCACCCTACAAGCTTCTGCCGAATCATCAAACCTGGCTTACGGCCACCGATCTGGTATTTGTGGATCCGGTAGGCACGGGATACAGCACCCCCGCACCGGGCGTTCCCGGCAAAGAGTTTTATGGCGTGCAACAGGACATCGCATCGGTGGCGTCCTTTATTCGTCTCTATACCACCATGTATCAGCGATGGGGATCGCCGAAATTTCTTGCCGGAGAAAGTTACGGCACAACGCGGGCCTGCGGCTTGGCGGATTATCTCTCCGAACATGACGGCATGACGCTTAACGGCGTGATTCTCATATCCTGCGCGCTGAATTTTCAGGTGCTCCTGCCCAATTTCGGCAACGATACCCCCTACCCGCTTTACCTTCCGTCCTACACCGCCGCGGCGTGGTATCATCACAAACTTTCCGCCGATCTCGAAAAGCATTTTCATAAAACGCTTAAGACCGTTGAACATTGGGCATTGACCGATTATATCTCCGCACTGGCACAGGGAAGCAATCTCAGCTCCGCACAGCGCGATGCGACGGCCGCCAGGCTGGCACAATACACCGGCCTCTCGAAGCGGGAGATTCTCCTGGCGAATTTGCGCATTGGCCCGGGGCTTTTTGAGCAATCACTTTTGCGTGATCAACGGCGGGTTGTCGGCCGGATGGATACGCGTCTGACCGGCTATAATCCGAATCCCACCGCTGGTACGGCACCGTATGATCCGGCAATGTCGCGATTCATTTCGCCGTTTACCAGCGCCTTCAGCCAATATGTGCGTGCGGATCTCAAATACCGAAATAACCTGCCATACAAAACCCTTTCCGATGACGTTTATCCCTGGCATTTTGGCGGCGGAGGAATGGGATTTCTATACGTCACGGACAATCTGCAACGCGCGATGATTCGTAATCCGTATATGAAAGTGCTGGTGTGCAGCGGTTATTTTGATCTGGCCACACCGTTCTTTGGAACAATCTACACGATGGATCATCTGGATTTGAGCCGCAAGCTGCAAAGCAATATCCATGAAGTATTTTTCCGTGGCGGGCACATGCTGTATCACCCGGCACCGATGCGGCATAAACTGGCGGTGGAAGTCCGGGGGTTTGTGGCTGGTGCCTCCCGGTAAATCCGCGGTCATGACCAAAGTCCGCCAGGTGCGTCGAGGTCAAGGTCGTTCCTATAATCCGCCCGCCGCACGTTTATTCGGACGCGCACGAGAAAAAGGACGCTAAAATGTGATGATTCGCGGGCGAGCCTCCGATAAAGGATTGGTGGCCCGTATTGCGTATCGGCGATTGTCTGTCTGTTGGTGATATTGTGCCTGCGAAAAGCGGCTTGCCACACTTGCTGATTTTGCCTTAAAGGGTTGGTAACGACATGGCGATGAAAAACGAGGATAAAGCTTCCCTGCAACGCATCCGGAATCTTTCTGAAAAATCCGCGGATGTCAAACTGATTCAAAATAAAGTCTTTGCCCGGGATGCGGAATATCATAACAGCGTGAGTCATGGGATGGAGAATATTGAAAGGGGACTGCCTTACCACCTGTTCCTGCCGGCGGAGACGGCGTTGTCACCGGAGGACGTATTTCCCAATCTGCGTTGGGGTGGCCGGGCGATCATGGTGTCGCCCAATGCGCTGCTGATTAACGAAGTTGCGCAGCGCTTTACGCGCTGGGAAGGGTTTGTTCTTGAAGGCGCTCCGCAAGTTCAACGCGCGCCGATTTTCGGCATCCCGATACCAGGCATGGGTAGGCCGGTGCATTATCTCGTGGCCCGCAAAGTGCAATTGATCAAACCGGGAGAATCAACCGAACGCTTCACTTACCATGTACATCTGGCCCGGAAGAATATCGGACAGGAAAGCTACGTGGTGGCCAAGCATGTGCCCACGGTGGATCGCGTGGTTTCGCGGCTGCGCACCAGATTCCCGGATGCCTCCATGGACGATCTGCGCCGCAGAGCCTTGAAGTTCACCGAGAAAATATTCCCGGTATTTCTGACGCGCGAAGCGGCGATGCTCAAGATACTATCGCGCGATTTGCCCAAGCCCTTCTGCGATCGTGTCCCGCGCTGCCTGGGCGTCGAGCATGACTCCAAGGGATTTGTCCGCACGCTCTATATGAATTGGATGCGCAACGGCGGCGAAGATATTTCGCAACTTGATTTCACGCGGCAGTCTTACGAATTGCTCACGGCTCTGCATGACACCATCGGCGTCATCCATCTGGACCTGCGGCTGGATAATTTTGTGAAAACCCAAAGCGGTGTCGGATTCATCGACTTTGGTTCAGCCGTGCGTGTCGGTGAAGCATTTGCGGATAACTCGCTTCTGCATACGCTCTATGAGGAGATGATGAGAACGTCGCAAATTCAGCGGATGCTCTATCACATGAGTGAGAATGGACAGGTCACTTCGGATGTACTGCGCGGCGGCGTTCACAAAGTGGATAAGGCGGTGGACTTGTTTTACCTCGCGGTACAGGTCAACAAGCCGCACTCCAATCCGGATTTCAAGGGGCTGATTCGCTTCAACGCCAAGAGTCTTGAAGCGCGCCATCTCAAGAAGATTACCGATGATATCCTGCGCCCGCCCGATACAAAAAATGTGCTCTACCGATCCGCAAAAGATGTTCTTAAAGCGCTCGATCGCATCGCTGATGATGTCGCGGCCGGGCGTGAACCACCCGACACGGCCGCACCCGCGGCAAACGCGGCCCCCGAATCACCGACGTTCGATGCCGTGGACGAACTGCCTGATATTTCCAATCACCGGGTCATGCGCGCCATTGGCTGATCGCGTACAATATACCGCCTCACGCCATCCGCGACTCCGGCGGCGAAGTAAGGCATCGCGAAGAAATAACGTGAGCAATTATGGCGCAGATATTTTGACCGCTGGCAAGGCGCTCGCGAGGCGCATATCCGCATGGATTCTGTAACGAGCGGGCAACGCCGCCGGCGGCCAAAAGTACCAGCCAGAATGCTCAGGTTATTTTTTCGCGATGCCTAATCTGCCCGAAGTGTACCCTTTCAATACGGCATTCTTCAACCTTTTTTCCAACGCGCGGATCGCACAGTCCGTTAAGCTCCAACTCCCGCTCTGACGTCAGCCGCGTCTGTCGGCCAGTCAGATCAGTGGCGTATCCCGGATGCACCATGACCTCACAAGTTCCCTCGGGCAAGGATTCCAGCAGGCGCAACCATATTTCCGCGGAAAATCGCCCCGTCGCCGCAAGGCCGTAAAACGAATCGGTGGAGCATAACCCGCAGCGGTTCATCCGGCGTTTAAGCCTTTTCGCAAGTAAACGCAACACACGATATCCCGATGATAATCCGGGCAAGGCGGGGAGAATTATCTCATTGGCGCAGCGAACGCCGGACAAGCCGTGTTCCGCGGCAAGGTCCAGCGCGATGGCGGCCAGCGCGGGCCAATGGTGAATATGTTTGTGGGAATCCAGATGCGTCGGATGCAGACCGCGTTTTAACGCATATTCAATTTGCGCAGCCCATTCTCCACGCGCTTCCTCCAGGGCTTTACGGTTCAGGCTGATACGTTCAAGCAAACGCCACACCTCGCGTGGAAATTGCCCATCCGCACTGGTGAGATATTTAAGTTGCCCGGATCGCGCAGTGCCTTGGGTCAGGCACAAATGAATGCCAACGCCCAGTCCCGGATGCGCACCGGCCAGATCAATGGCCCGGTCGCAGTCCGGCATGGTGGTCATCAGCGTGGTACTGGTGAGAATTCCCGATTGATGCGCATAAAGAATTCCATCCGTTATTCCACGGGAGAATCCAAAATCATCGGCATTGACAATCAGTCTTTTGCGCACTGTGACACTATGCGGCGAAACTCACCAGTTGGCAACCGGGCGATAGATTTTAACGGTGAGAAATTTCACACCCCAGTGCTGCGCGCTCCATAACGTCGGGGCCAGCACATCCAGACGGTATCCATGAATCGCACCCCCGCGATCCAGCACCGGCACCGGATGATCGCCGTCATATCCCGGCACGCGCACCATGAAATGAAAGGGAATCAACCGTGTGTCCGCAGCCACCAGATGTCCATGATTCGTCCATACACTTTGACCGGATGCGGTCGTGGTACCGGGATATGGCCAGCAGCATTGTCTGTCGGCGGCGTAACTGGTGACACGGAGCCGCAGGGTTTTCCAGAATACATACCGCCGCCCATGGTACCAGTAGGAATCCGTATGTCGTATTACCCGGGCATGAACCACCGGCACATCACGCACCAATCGGTCAGCCAGTGGTGCATGCGCCTTGGCGACGGTGAATGTATTGGACATAGCGGGCGTTGTTGGCAAGGGTGCGGCCTGCCGCTGCACTGAATTTTGTTGGTTTGGTGATTCGCTCATGGCGACCATAACCCGCGGCGGCGAAACCGCCCACAGATGTGGAATACGACTTAGCCTCCAAGCCAATGTGATGGCCAGGAGAATGCCGACAATCAGAACCAGCAGCATGGCAAGATCCCAATTCTCGCCAGGGGTTAATGGTCGCGAATGACGCATAGCAGTTTCTCCAGAATAAGCGGGTTTCAGGTGCATCCTTGCGGGATAACGCTCCAAAAGAGGCTATCCCCAGTTCGGCCACCATCTTCACGGCCAAACACACGGGTGCGCACGCCATCCTGACGAAACGCGACAATTACTGCTCAACACTCCTCCCGTGAGATTCCAGATACGATGAGCGTTGGGGGATCAAAACACAATCAGAACTCCCATCCACCGCAGCGGACTCTCACTATCCAGTTCGACCATTATTTTAGACGCTCCCGCTCTGAATACCAAGCAACTTGCCCGAACGACAATGGTTATAAGACCTATTACTTTCTTAAAGCGAATATATGTTTTGTATTCAAGAACTTTTTAGCTGTTGTGCATGCGAATACCGGGCATGACTGGCCATTTGACCCAGAAAAGAATTCTTTGCAAAATCTGCTGATACGGGTGCAACCAGTTAACGCCCGAAGCGTTGGGCTTATTATAGAAAGCTGGTACGTGTGTGGCTGGCTTGGCTATAATGATGTTGGGCTGGCACCTTGGCGGCCCAGGCAAGATAACGCAAGGAGTGCATATATGTATACGTTCAAGCTGATGAAAACTTCAGATGCTTTGGTCAAAACGGCAAAGGTGCTTGCGCTCAGTGCCGCTGCGGCATTCATACTGGGCGCAGCTAAGCCGGCCCAGGCTCATGTGCGTATCAGTTTTGGCATTGGTGTTGGTGTGCCATTGTTTTGCCCACAGCCGATTTACTATCCGCCACCGGTCTATTACCCGCCGCAACCGGTATATGTCCCGCCGCCGGTCAATTATGCGCCACCGGCAACCTATTACACCCCGGCGGCAGCTCCGCCGGTAGTTTACACCCCTCCGGCTTACACACCGCCGGTGTACACGCCGCCACCAGTTGTCTATAGCACCCCACCGGTGTATTACGCGCCACCAGTGTACGCACCGCCGGTGTATTCCTATGGGCCATCGTTCTATTTTTCCTGGGGTTACCATCCATGGGGTTTCTATCACCCATGCTTCTATCACCCATACTTCTATCATCCGTTCTTCCGGGCTTACGGAGGTTACCGCGATAACGATTTTCATGGCGGCGGCTTTTATCACCATGACTGGCGCTAATTCGCCCAACCCATAAAAAACCGCGATGACCCAACCCGCGGAACTCAGAACACCAGGCTCGAGGCCAAAGAATGCCCCGGGTCTTTTTTACGCGCCCAACCTGCCACGCCCTATTCCGCAAACTGAAATTTGAAATCTCAAATCCCCCCTTTTTGCCGCGCGTGCTTGCACCGCGCGTTTTGCGCAACAGTCGTCAGTGTTGGGAAAGTAGAAAGTAGACCGCAGGGGGCGCGGTATTCTTGGCGACAGCCTATTCTCTTGCTTTAGCCGAATTTGCTCTACTGTTCACCTGTTCTACTCACACCTACTCTAATCGGGCCGCGGCCCGATTCGCTCTACTGTCAACTCTCTGTTTCTCCTGCTCTGCGGCAACAGCCGCCGCGGTGTGAGCCATTCCTATCCGCCATTATAATGTCCACCTGGTTAAGGAGATGTTCTTATGGCTGGTGCAGGTTCTTCCAGTGTGCCCGGACAGATTTCATTGAGTTTCGCCGCCGGGGTGGTTGGGGCCATTGTCAAATTGTCCGCGGCGTGGTTGATGACGCAGATGGGATTATTTCATCTTCTGGGTTGCGATCTTTCCGCGTCCACGGATAAGCAATGGATTTATTCCCATCTGGTGTGGGGTGGTATTTTCGGTTTGTTTCTGGTGCTGCCGGTGCTGACCAACACTGTTTTTAAGCGGGGATTGGTTCTGGGATTGTTGCCCGCCGCCTTTCAATTATTTGTGGTATTTCCCATTTTTCTGGATGAAAGGATTATGGGATTAAATCACGGTGCCACCACGCCGCTGTTCGTGATCACATTGGATCTCTTATGGGGCATCGCATCCGTCGGATGGCTGCGCATGACTGGATAGCCGGTCTATTTCTTTGTATCCAATGGCGCGAGGCCTTCGCGCGCTTCCAATTTTTTCAGGTGGCGGCGGACCAATGTTGTATCCACCAGGCCGCCAAGGGTACTGGCGCAAATGTAGAGATTCAAACCCGATGGCGCGTTGTACAGAAAAAGCGGAAATAAGATCACCATAAACTGGGAAATTTTCTGCGTTTGGGCCTGCTGTGGATCCGTGGGAGGCGGAGCAAGCTTCATCTGAAAGCGCATCTGAAAGAAAAAGACCACGCCCAGTAAAACCGGCAGCAAATTAATGGATATAAAGTCCTGCCCATGGTACGTGTAACCCAGGAACCATACATTAAACGGCGTATGAAATGTCGCCAGTGTATCCGGATTGGCCAAATCCGTGATCCATCCTGGAATAAAGCCCGCTTGCCGCAGGTCGATGTCCACCGCCAGGCCGGAGTATAGCGCAATCCATATCGGCATCTGCAACAGCATGGGCAAACAGCCCAGAATACTGGCGGCGGGGTTGATATGCCGTTCTTTATACAACGCCATGATTTCCTGCTGTTGGCGTTGCTTATCCTTGGCAAATTTCGTGCGGATGCGATCCATTTCCGGCTGCACTTTGGCCATCTTGCGCTGCATGGTGCTCATGTTGATCTGGCCCCAGCGCGTCAACGGGTGTAGCAGCAGCCGCACCGCCAGCACCAGAATCATGATCGCCACGCCATAATTGCCGATGATGTAGTGGTGAATCAGATCCAGAATTTTCAATATAATCAGAGACAGCCACGAAAACGTGCAAAAGGAGCAGTAACTGCCCCGGCCAAAATCAATGACCGCCAGATAGTTATATAAATTGTATTGATAAGCCGGCGTGGCCGGATTGGCCTTGGCTGACCCCATTAAGATGGATCGCTTGAGCGGCCCCATATATACCGCCAGCGGCATGGCTGTTGTCTGATGCGCCGGTAACAGCAGGTTTCGGCTCGTCACACGCACGGCCAACACGCCGCGCGGATTGGCCTGTTCCGCTTTGGGATCAACGCGCGCCAGCGTGGCGGATTGGAGGTAAGCAATCGAAGGAATTTGCTTGCCATTATCCAAAGGCATGTATTTCAACGGCCCGTACGGCAGGGGCCGCATGATACTGGTGAAAAACCGATTCGATGACGCGATCCAGAGCAGGCGGTTTGGGCCGGTGAAATCTCCCAGCGGCACAGGCTGCACATCCGCGGCCAGCAACGGCTGCACGCCCGGATGCGGGAATCCCGTGGTATCCAGATACTTCGTTGCCGCCCGATAGCCCGTACACCAGAACATCCGCAGATCCGCTTCACGATCCAATTGGGGAAGATTGGTCGGCCCCAGCATCCGTACCTGAATTGTTTCCGGCTTGCCCGTAAGATTTTGTATTTCCTGAGTAATGGTGACCTGGTAACTCTGCGGATTGATCTTAAAAATCTTCTTTAACAGCGCCACCGGATGGTCCTGGCTGTCTTCAAGTTGCAGCTCCAGCGTCGCCTGGGTACCGCCGACTTTCGGCATGTTCACAAACGACCACGCCAGAGAGCCAATGTCATATTGCACGCCGTTGACAGTGACTTCGCGTGTGGAATATGGCAACGGCGAACCCGCGCGATGCGTCATAAGCACCAGCGGTTTGGAGGAGTTCACGGATTCGCGATATTGTAGCGCGTTAAGTTCCACGCGCTTGATGCCGGCGGAAACATTATCAATCCACATCGCCAGGAAAAACTTTTTCCCATCCGCCTTGTTGCTTGAGCCTAAGCGGACAATCTGATGCGCCGCCCTGGCAACGGCTTGAATCGGCGGGCCGTGCGGCACCGGCGTGGTAATTGCCGGCGGCGCGGGCTTGTTGAAAAAGTGCCCCATGATTAACTGCATGCCGATGGCGGCAATCAGCGCAACAAGCACAAGCTGGGTGATTTTTTTTATATCCATGATATTTCCATAGCTTCGGGTGTGGCAAAACCTGCTCTCTTACTTACTCTGTTGAAGGCGTCAGCGGGGTCGGTGGTGGGATTCAAGAGCCCTCCAGCAGCCGCTGGCCAAGAAAGTTATCCAATGCTTCAATCGATCTCACCTTTTCCACCGTAGTGGGTATATCGTAAGCCAGACGGATGAATTCCACATGATCCGAATGCAGGATGGCAAAGCTGGACCGCGGATCGTGATCTCGCGGCTGGCCGACACTGCCCACATTAATGACCGCCTTTTCCACGGTAATATCATAGCGGTTATTGAGATCATCCGGCGAATAAAAATCCGGCTGGGGCACAAAAACCCCCGGCACATGCGTATGGCCCACAAAGCACAGGTGGCTGACGCGATCAAATATCAGCGATAGTTTCTGCGACGCGGAATAAATATCATCCGGGAAAATATATTCGTTGATGGGCCGGCGGGGTGACCCGTGTACCGCCATAAACTGTGGATGCATCATACGTGTCGGCATCCCGCCGAGATACCGCCAGCGACGATTGCGACGCTCGCGATCAGGATCACTTTCAAATTGCTGGCGTGTCCAGTACGCCGCGCTTTCCGCGGCGGCGTTGAAATTAAAGGGTTCATAGAAAATTGCGAAATCATGGTTGCCCATGATGGTGAACTCGCAATTTTCGATTACCGTATCCAGACACTCCATCGGATTAGGACCGTAACCGATCACATCGCCGAGACAGCATATATGTTTGATGTTGCGGCGGCGTATTTCATCCATCACCACGGTCAGAGCTTCGAGATTCCCATGCACGTCGGAGATGATTGCAACAGGTTCGGCGGCGGGCGTAGGCGCGGCGGGGGCTGCGGCCGGCTGGCTTTGTGCCGCATCGCCCGTTTGGTGCGCATGATGCACGCTTGATAGTGTAGCTATCTGCCCGGTGTCGTTCTGGCTGTTCATGTCCGTCATGTCGGCGATTACCTGATCCAAAGCACTGCCCAGGCGGTTAAGTGCTGCTCGGTTTTCCCAAGCACACCAGACCCAAGGCCCGAATTAAGTATGTATGCTAGTTGACCACACGCCAAGGCGTCAAACGACACAAGCAAAAATTAAAATTTAGTTTTCCACACTTTTTCTAAGCCTTTTACGTATGGATGTCTGATAATAGCTTATTGGATCGCCATTGAGCTTCGCGTGATATGGACATCACACTAAATTGCTGACGAACGGCGACGAGGTTACATCATGACAGTTCGATCCGGAACCTTTCGATTAATCACCATGTGTGCCATCATGACTTTGATCGGAGCGGCTTTTGCCGGCGCGTTAACGGCGCGGGCCTCGGATATGTCCGCACCCACGGGGACCGCCGACCGACACAATCACGTCTCCAGTGATGCCGACTTTCCCAATCCGGGGAAACCCCATATTAACAATACGCAACGTGTGGCGCTGGCCTGGCAGATCGCTCTGGCCGCCAATAATTTTTCACCTGGAATTCTCGACGGCAATTTCGGCCCCCATTCCCGCACCGCGCTCAAGGAGTATGCCGCGCGATTTTTTCCGGGGGTTAATCCGCTGGATCCACATAACCCCGCGGTCTTCAATGCGCTGGGAGTGGATGTCAAGCATGTTCTGGCCCAGTACACCATCACCCAGGATGATGCCGATGCGGTCGGGCATCTGCATTGGACGTGGCTGAAAATGGCCGCCGGTTCGCGCATGCCGTACAGCTCGTTGGAAGATTGTCTTTGCGAAAAATTTCATTGCACCATCGCCTTGATGCAAGCGTTAAACCCCAAGCTGAACCTGCGCGATCTGTCGGTTGGACAAACCCTCAACGTACCGAATATCCGCCCCTTTCCCGGCCCGAACGATTTTGGCAATCCCGGCGGATTACACGCCGTCATTGATCAGGACAAAAAGACCTTCCCTGAAGTTCATGTGGCGTATCTGACGGTGAATCTCAAACAAAAAGCCATCCGGGCCTACAACCGGCATAACCAGCAGGTCGCGCTCTTCTGGTGTTCCATCGCCGCACATAAGGCTGAATTACCGACCGAAGATGGCGTTATTAAAGACATCGCGCTGAATCCGAACTACACCTTTCGTCCGTCCATGTATCCACAGGCCGATATTGATCATCGTCTCATTATTCCGCCCGGACCGCGCAATCCCGTGGGGATCGTATGGATGGGATTGAACCTGCCGGGAGTTGGCATGCACGGCAACCCGGTGCCCCAGCATATCGGCTTAACGGGTTCGCATGGTTGCTTTCGGATGTGCAACTGGGATGCCGTGCACCTGCTGACCATGGTCCATATCGGCCTGCCGGTTATCATGATAAATCCGAACAAGCCCATTCCTCTCACGGTGGCGCTTCCTGCCGGAATAAGCCCCCCGGGCTTGCCGGAGCAATCAGAATATCGCGATGATCCAGCCCAATGAAATATGGGGCCGGGAGACAGGCGTTCGACAACTGGACTGCGAAAATCGGCTAGTGCCCTGTTCCATCGGCAAACGTTTTGGCTGCGGCGTAGCGGTGCCAGGACATAGTGGTTTCGTTTCGTTATTGAAGGAAACTTTAATTTCAGGCTTCACAATTAAAGGTAAAACGACTATCTCTTAATTCGTATGAATGAAATTGAAACTTGGATGGCAGGCGTTTTTCTATGAAACGTGGATTAACAGGCACTTACGCATCGCTCCGGGCCTGTGACAGATTCTGCCAGGTCTCTCGGGGCCAAAGCCTTAACGTTTTAGCGCTGTTGCGCATTATCCCTCTTAGTGCCACCCTATAGCCCTCCCTACGAATAGTTCAGACCCGCTGAACAATGTTCTTTGACAAATGAATAACATGCCTGCATCAATGGCTCCGTCTCAGCCATGAGGATCGCTACGCACACAAATAAATTACGATGCTCCCGCCCATTCCGCGTTCAAAAAGTCTTCTAACTCCTAACTCCTCAATGCTAAATACTGCCCCCATGGGGGGCCACAACAACTTGGGCACCTTCTTGGCCGTCGCAGCGGCAGCTCCGCTCCCTACTACTCATCTGTTCCGTCGTCGTGTCTTTGTGTCTTCGAGCCATTCTGGTAAATATCGTCGTATCCCAACTCTGTGATCTCTGTGCCCTCTGTGGCTTACCGTCGTTCCGTCCCCGCGTCATTGCGGTGCGTTCTCACTCTGTTGCTCGTCGCTCGTTTCTCGTTGAGCGCGGCGCTTCGTTGAAGCATTTCGTTCCATCGTCGTAACTTTGTGTCGTTGTGTCGTTGTGGTAAATACTGTCGTCGTATTCCTGCGCTCGCTGGCTCGCCTCGCCGGCCCGGCGCTGTGCAGGCTGGACTTCGTCCCGGAGGGTGACACTTTTGTTGAAACTTGTGCCCGTGACATTTCTATTGAAACAGTGCAAAAAACGAATCGGGCGATTGCAAATCGGCGGCGAGTCAATAAACTATCCGCGGTTCCGGCTAACGTCGGATTTTGGAAAGACAGGAGAATATTTTGACTACGGCAATTATTGAAACACAGATCCCAGGCCTGCCATTGCGGCGCGGCAAGGTGCGCGATGTTTATGATCTTGGCGCACAACTTTTAATTGTGGCCACGGATCGCATCAGCGCCTTTGATGTTATCCTCCCGACTCCGATTCCCGACAAAGGGATCATTCTCACCGCCATGAGCAATTATTGGTTTAAAATTTTCGAGCCGCATATTCAACATCACCTTGTGGCGACGATGCCGGCGGAATTTCCCGCGACATTGCGACCATTCCGGACACAATTGGCAGGACGATCCATCCTGGTGCGTAAGACCGCGGTCATCCCCATTGAATGCGTGGTACGCGGATACATGGCCGGCGGCGGCTGGAAAGAATATCAGAAAACCTCCGCAATTTGCGGCGTAAAATTGCCGCACGGGCTTATGCTTTCCCAGCGGCTCCCGGAACCGATCTTCACACCCACAACCAAAGCGGACATCGGACATGATCAAAGTATTACCTTTGAGCAAGCGTGCGGACAAGTCGGTCGAAATGTGATGACGGAATTGCGCGACACGTCGATCAAGCTTTATAACATCGCGGCGGATGCGGCCCGGTCCCATGGCATTATTCTGGCTGACACCAAATTTGAATTCGGGATCGATCCAAAAACCGGACGCCCCATGCTCATTGATGAAGTCATCACCCCCGACAGCTCACGATTTTGGCCGCTGGTGGATTACAAGCCCGGCCTGGAACAGGTCAGCTTTGACAAGCAATACGTGCGAAATTTTCTCGAAACGCTCACCTGGAACAAGCGTCCACCCGGCCCGGTACTGCCGGCGGATGTGGTGGCCAACACGCGCCAGAAATATCTTGATGCCCTCAAACAACTCACCGGTGAGCAGGTAGATGAGGTGCGACAACATCTGGCGGAGCAGGATGTGCGGTTGGCGGGCCTATAGCGATAATCCCGACCGGATGGCTCCGGGGCAGCAGATAATAACGCTCATTTGGATTGAATTGCATCAGCAACCAGGCCCGCAACGTGGCCTGTACTCGCGGGTTGCGGTGCGTTAACCAATCATCAAAATCATGGCCATGGTGCCGATGCGCGGGCATAAAAATCTGCCCGCCGGAAAGTAAAACCTCCCGGCCCGACCACGAACTGGGGCGTGAGCTGGAGCGTGTACTGGGGCGTGTATTGGGGCTATTGAATTGCGCCGGCAGCGTGGCAAAGATCGGCGGATTAACCCCAAGGACAGCCTCCGGCGTATAGGTCAAAATCGTTGCATGTCGCGTAATTGGATATTTCAGAAAAGCCGTATTTCGCTGAACAATGAGCAGACCGTGGAACGCCAGCCAACTGTGCAAAGACCAGGCCAGTGGAAGCGTTATGGCCGCGGAATCGCCCGACACACGAACCTGTGCCCGCAACGAGCGCTGCAGCACAAGCGTGTTGCGTAAACTAAGCGGACCAGGAGACATAAACGTCCGCCAGGTGTAAATATTCGCGGCCCTTCCGGTGGTGTCTGTGAGCCATAGCACCGTTACCGTGGAAAGTAGCACTACGCCGATGGCCATACTCAATAGGAATCGACGGCGTGGTATAACCGCAACATACAGCAGTCCGAGCATGAGAATTGTCAGCGGCCCCATGGCCCATGCCGTGATTTGCCAACTGACCGGCGCACGCAAGGGGCTGATGCGCATCCGGGCCAGATGTGGAACAACAACCGGTGGGCCATGCACCAATCCATCAAATTTTGGCGTAACCCAAATGTGTTTCGCCACATCGCCCTGGCCGATGTTCTGCCACGACTGATGCGGAAGAATTTCGGGCGGACTGGCACCGATACCAATAAAACGCACACCCAGGCTCAGTAGCGTCATGACGCGATGATGCGATAATAATCGTGCGGCGGAATCATCAAGCAACAGAAACCGGCATGAGGAAAAATTAAGCGCCGGTGTTGATGCCAGTTGTCGCCGGGAAATCCACATCGGCGCAAATTTTTCCCCCATTGCAGTGGCCACGGCATTGACACGCGAGGCAACATCGCGCGGTACCGCAATAGTACGGAAAGTCGCAGTCTGAACCAATGGCAGATTGAGGTTGAGATCCATCGCTACCAATGTTTTCGCGGAATGGCAAATCTTCAGCCGCACCGGCCAACTTCCACCCGGCCCGGCGACACCGACAATATAGGGCAATGGCATAAGAATGGCTGCGGGGGCCGAAGTAAGTTGGCGTTGCACGATCAGCCCGCCCCGCCGGTCCTGCAGCGAGACAATGACTTTGGATACCGTCAGATGCGGAAGTGTGATGCGTACGGTCGCCCATGAATTGGCCGACGGATGGACACCCGCAGCCACGGAGATGGATGGGGTATGTCCTCGGGAATCCCTGATCGACAATGCGGCGGCATGACACGCGCTCATTTCTCCCGCCAGTGCCAGGCAGTCGATCAGGCAACAACTCAAGACGGTCAATAATAAGCGACGCAACACCATGCTCTCCACAGTATCCCCTGGCTGCATGATGAGCAAGGTCGAAAGGAAATGACGGAGCCGTAGCGCTTGCTTTTCTCCAGCGTATCCGGCATTATTCCGCAGTATTCAATGTGGAACGATCGGTTCGTTCCACATCCATGGCCGCAAATTACTTGGGAGATTGAGAGTGCACGCATGTTGCCGAAGTAAGTCAGCATTTTCCATTCTCGAAATGCTGGTCGTTATCGCTGTGATAGGCGTACTGGTCGGGATTACCCTGGCGCTGGGGCAGCAGGTACTGAACACTTCGCGGTGCGATCTGACCGAAGCGACACTTAAAGCATTGTTGGGCGCGGAGCACACAGTTGTTCACAAAAACGCCGGTGTAGTGCCTTGTTCCATGTATTCATTCCTTGTTGAATATCAGAGCTTGTACACCTACAGAGATTCCAATGGCATCTGGCATATACGAGCCAATATTCTCACGCACCTTCCGCCTTCGATGGCAACAAGCTCAGTTGTCCCAATGCCCAATGGTGGAAGCATGTTGCTGATTACCCAGATCAATGACGCGTGGGGACGCCCCATATTGTTTTTGCCTTCGATTTTTTATAATCCCCGCGCGCCCTGCTTTGTAAGCGCCGGCGAGGATGGCATCTTCGGCACGGCCGATGATTTGCACAGTTATGATCCGTGAAGCTCCCGCGTAGTTATCGCAAGCCGCGCCACAAACAATTTTTCTTCATCCCATCCGCAGGCGTTCTTTATCGCGGTGACGTGGAATAATCGCATGCCGCGGATTGGCGGGCTGCCGAGCTCCAGTGAACCGGCCGGGAAACCAACTCGGCGCGCGGCGCTCCAGGCCGACTGCCAGATGTGACTCCTGTGATTTTCAAATCCGAATTCAATTGACCAGAGGCAATCCCTGGTCCCCTGGATTTCCGGTTCCATGCGTGATGCCATTTTGATCCCACCATGCCCCGAAGCCGTGATATTGTGTGGGATTTGGTGTGACGGGCAGCATGGGTGAATCAAACTCATACCAACCATAAGTGTTGCCATTTTCCGCAGTGACCAGCCTTGAGCCTCGACAAGATTCCACATGGCCGTCAATAAACGCCGCATTCGCCCAGCCGTAACCGGTACCGGTGCCATGGGCCATCCACACTGCGGACCTGTTTCCGCCGAAGTTGTCTACATGGGTGCCAACCATGTACCATCCTTCTGGCTTATTGGTGTTCAGATACCACGCCCGCCAGGCAGGTCCCGTCCCGGGGAGGGAACTGAAGGTATTGGCGCTGTCGATCAGCAGGACATAATTGGATGGATTCGGAACCAGCGATTGCTTGATTCCTTCGAACGAGCTTAGTCCGTCGGTACCGTAGCTATTTCCAAAGTCGCATGGCAGCGCCCCCTGCGCCCAGATATAGTTGATATCCGCCCCAACAATTCCGTATGTCCAAGGTGCCATCCCGACCGGGCCACTGATTGGGGCGTTATTGGGGCATGTCAGTACGGCCTGATTTGTAAGGTAACCCCCCGGAAGGTTTATCTGGCTGATGCCGGAGGCACTTCCGACCGTCCAGGTATTGGAAAACGAACCACCCAGGAGATAATTCGCCCAGGAAACAGCAGCGGCCGCACCCACTTGTTGGTTATCTACCGGAATTACACCCTGATAGTTAGCGGCATAGGCTTGCAATGCCGCTGCACATTGTCCCAAATTGCTGACACACGCCGCACTGATTGCCAACTTTCTGGCCTTGGTCAGTGCGGGAAGCAACAGCGCAATTAAGATCGCGATAATGGCCGTAACCACCAGAAGTTCAACCAGGGTAAAACCGCCCC
>JAKBAC010000067.1 GCA_021809365.1 Planctomycetota bacterium
GGGAATTGCGGAAGCGACTGCTGGCAGTGATGGCACCGGGCAAAACGGCCACCGCGGAAATTTGCGAACTGGATATGCTCACAGCGCGGGAATTCGCCGGTGCTGCCAACAACATTCTGCAAAAGGCAGGCGTGGATAAATCAAAAATTATTGCCATCGGAAGTCATGGCCAGACCATTTGCCATCTGCCCCCATCGCCGGAGCGTCAATCGGGCAGCACGTTGCAAATTGGGGATAACACGGTCATTGCCGCGTTGACGGGGATTTGCACCGTGGGAAATTTTCGGCCGGCGGATATGGCGGTGGGCGGACAGGGGGCACCGCTGGTGCCGCTGGTGGATAAACTGCTGTTGACACACCACAGACGCACGCGCTGCATCCAGAATCTGGGCGGTATTGCCAATGTGACCTATTTGCCGCCACGCGGGGCAACGCAGGAAATAATGGCCTTTGATACCGGCCCCGCCAATATGCTCATGGACGCCTTTGTCACACTGTCAACCGGAGGCAAGATGACGTATGACCAGGGCGGGCGATTGGCGGCGGCGGGGCGGGTTCACCGGCCGCTGATGCACAAGCTCGAAGCCATGCCATATTTTCATTTGGCCCCACCCAAATCCACAGGCCGTGAACTTTTTGGCGAACCCCTGGCTCGAGCCATGATGAAGCAATTCCGAAAAGTCAGTTGCCCCGATCTGGTGGCCACGGCTTTGGAACTAACGGTGTGGAGTATCACGGAAAGTTATCGCCAATATCTACCGCAAGCGCCGCAGGAAGTCATCCTGTGCGGCGGCGGCGCGGAAAACCCGGTTTTAGTGGACCGCCTCCGCACTTACCTGACCATACTTCAGTGTTATCAGGTGGGAAACATTTCTGAATATGGCATTATCAGCCAAGCCAAAGAAGCCCTGTCATTCGCGGTCCTCGCCGCCCTGACGCTGCAACGCATTCCCGGCAACCTCCCCACCGCGACGGGCGCACAATATCCTGTTGTTCTGGGAAGCATCGCCACGCCGGGCGCGGGCGGATTAAAGCCCCCCTCCTCTGCCGTATTTTCGTAACCTTGCCTATCTTTGCTATACTTAAACGGAGTTGTTAATCCCAACGGAGCCAATAGCAATGGATGAAGCTATTATTCGACTGCACATTGAAGCGCTGGAAGAGGGCGGATTCGTGGCCACCAGCCCCGACGTGCCGGGATTAGTGGCGGAGGGTCGCTCGGTGATGGAGGCGGTAGAAATTGCCCAGTCCCTGGCGCGAAAGATTGCGGACTCATGTATTGAGCACGGCGATCCCCTGCCGAAAGCCCTGCTGCCCCACGTCGCAGCGTCGCGAGATCTACTGGTGCCGGTGGGGTTGCGGTAATGGGACGCCTGTCCGGATTTAAATATCGCGACGTGGCCGCAAAGTTAAGATCGCTTGGATGGACCTTTGATCGCACGGTTGATTCTGCTAAAGCCACCGTTGGGACTCGAACCCAAGACCTAAGCTTTACGAAAGCTTCGCTCTACCAACTGAGCTACGGCGGCACGTGATGTATTTTCGCCGGTAAAATCAACACTTTGCGTTGATTCCATTGGCGATTGTCTGTGCATCATACCCGCACTATTCTGTCCAGCCAAGTCCAGCCTGATACGATAACCGCCGCAGTGATCAACGGCCTTGACAAATGCCGCGTCATCGTGCGTTATAGCATTGGTGTAGTGAAGTGTTAAGAAATGAGATCGTTATATAAGCGGCGTGCGTGTTGGAAAACATAAAGGATCAATGAATGAAGATCGTGCGATTTTCTGATGCTCAGGGTCAATGCCATTGCGGCGCACAGGAACCCGACGGCCAAGTCCGGCTCATCACGGGTGATCTGTTTGAATCCTTTACGATCACACACCAGCGGCTGCGACCGGTGAAACTGCTGGCTCCGGTTCAGCCGACGGCTATTTTCTGTATCGGTTTGAATTATCGGCGGCACGCCGCGGAAACAAATGCGCGCATCCCGGAATTTCCGGTGCTGTTTATGAAAAATCCCGCAGCCGTTCAAAACCCCGGTGATCCCGTGGCGTTGCCGCGGCATCTCAACAGCGATCAGGTGGATTACGAATGCGAATTAGCTATTGTGATCGGACGCAAGGCCAAAAATGTTTCGGCGGATGAGGCGCTTGATTACGTAATGGGATTTACCGCCGCCAATGATATTTCCGCGCGCGACTGGCAGATCCAGCGGGGTGGATCACAATGGTGTCGCGGAAAAACATTTGACACCTTCTGCCCCCTGGGGCCGGCGATTGTTACGCCGGACGAAATCGGCGATCCGAACAATTTGCGAATCCAGACGCGCGTGAATGGTCAAACGCGGCAGCAATCCAGTACCGCGGACATGATTTTTTCCGTCGAGCGCATCATTGAATTTCTTTCCGGCTCCACGACCCTGCTGCCCGGAACAGTGATTTTAACCGGCACACCGGAAGGCGTCGGCATGGCCCGCAAACCGCCGCTATGGCTTCAACCCGGCGACCAGATGGAAGTCGAGATTGAGAAGATTGGCATTCTGGCTAATCCGGTCGTTGCGGAAGTGGAATGATTTTTCGCCGCAGGAGCCTCGGCTATCACATCGCGCCGGCGGCCTGAAACTCAAAGAATACCCTCCGCTGTCGGCTCTGGACAGGACCCCATCGGTCCGGATGCTAATTGACCGGGGCAAACCCGAACATGCTTACAAAAAGGCTTACGGGACCAGTATGGCCGGCCGAATTAATAATAGGGAGGCTCGGCGTCATCAACGCTTTTCTGTGATTCCTGTGGAGATTACTCGGACAGGCTCCTGGCTATCGGTTATAATTTGAGCATGAATGACGCGAAGATTTCCATCTTGGATTTATCCCCCGGGGACCTGCAGGCCCAAACTGCGGAATTTGGAATGCCGAAATATCGGGCGGCGCAAATTATCGAATGGATATACAAAAAGCGGGCCGCATCCTTTGAGCAGATGACCAATCTGTCGCTCAATGATCGAGCCTTGCTGGCGGAACACTATACGCTGTTTACCGGTGAAATGACCCGACAGGTGCGGGCTTCGGATGAAACCGAGAAAATATTAATCCGCTGGGCCGATGGGGGATTGACCGAAAGCGTCATGATTCCCTCCGATGATGATCGCACCGATGACGAGGGCAACATCACCGTGGCGCATCGGCGAACCGCCTGCCTTTCCACGCAGGTAGGCTGCCCGGTGGGATGTGCGTTCTGCGCCAGCGGTTTGCAGGGGCTTAAAAACAACCTGCGGCCGGGGCAGATTGTGGAACAGGCTTTGCGGTTAACCGCCTTGCTGCCTGAAAAAATGCGGCTAAGCAATGTGGTGTTTATGGGAATGGGCGAGCCGCTGGCGAATTTTGACGCCACGGTTGCCGCGATTCGCATCCTGATGGCGGACTGGGGATTGAAGATCGGCGGGCGGAAAATTACCGTCAGCACGGTTGGTCTGCCGCCGCAGATTAAACAACTGGCTGATACCGGCCTTCCCGTGACGCTGGCCGTAAGCCTGCACGCACCCAATGACGCCTTGCGCAAGCGCATTATTCCCTGGGCACGGGGCATAACCATTGCGGCAATTGTGGAAGCGGGGCAATATTATTTTCAGACGACCGGACGGGAATTAACGCTGGAATATATCATGCTCGACGGGGTTAACACGCTGCCGGAACATGCCGGTGAATTGGCCGTTATTGCCAAAAAGCTGCGGGCCAATGTGAATTTGATTTATTACAACGAGGTGCCGGAGTTGCCGTTCCGCAGGCCATCCGGAAAAACCATGCTGGAATTTCAAACCGCGTTGCGGAGCAGCGGGGTGAATGTGCACGTGCGGCGCAGCCGCGGCCGGGACATCGCCGCCGCCTGCGGTCAACTGGCCCGGCAGGACACGACCCGTCCGATAACTTTGACTGTTTCATCCGGTGCGGAGCAGCCCGCATCCGGCGAATCTGAAGGGTCCTAAGGCATGACGCTCAAGTAGCTACCTGAAAATTCGATTGATGGACCCGCACATAACCGCAGGCGAACCATCGCTTGCCTTCCGCCAATGATGCGTGCATGATAATGACATCCATTGCCAAGCCTCAAGAGTGCTTGCAAAGGAGAGATGGCTGAGCGGCTGAAGGCGCCGGTTTCGAAAACCGGTTAGGGCGCAAGTCCTACTAGGGTTCGAATCCCTATCTCTCCGTTTTTCCCGGTGGCTGTGAATCATAACTATATGATTTACGGCCACTTGCATTTCCGGGGCGTGCCCGGAAGCTCCCTTTTGTGGCGGTATTTGTGGCGTTTTGTGGCGTGGGACCACTCCGCCGGGGAGTTTTCGTCATGGCGCGCACCGCAACATCGTTTCGCGTTGGTCGAGTCCGGGGGTATCAACGCGGCAAGGTCTGGTATCTCTGTTATTTTGAGCAAGGACAGCGTAAACGCCCGCGTGTCGGTTCAGACCGTGACGCGGCGCGCATGCTGGCCGCGCAGACCAACGCCCAGATCACCATCGGCGCTCCGGGCGTGTTGAGCTTTGAACCCGTTGCCATAGCTGAACTTCGCCAGCGCTGGCTGAACCATCACGAACAAGTGCTGCGATCCTCGGTTTCCAGTATCCGCCGTTACCGCGCCGCCACCGATCACTTGCTGGAGTTTGTCCGCGCTGTAACACCGGTGCGACTGGTTTCCGGCTTCACGCCGCAACATGCCGAGTCCTTTGTCGCCTACTTACGGCAACTTGAAAAAGCTCCCAATGGCCATGCCAATGCCCGTAAACGGGGCTTGCGCGATAAGGGAATCAAATTCATTCTCCAAGTCTGCCGATCCATGTTCACCTATGCCCGTTCCCGCCGGCATCTTTCCCCTTATGCCGAAAATCCCTTCAGCGTCATCGGCATCGACCGTATGCCCATTGAGAATGCCAAGCCGATTACTATATTGACACCGGATCAGGAGGTGGCGTTTCTCAAAGCTTGTGATCCGTGGGAATTTCCCATCTTTCTGACCCTGATGCTGACCGGATTGCGCCCCGGAGAATTGACGCACCTACTGCTGCCCGATGATCTTGACCTTGCCGGCGGCATCTTGCGAATCCGCAACAAGCCGGAACTGGGCTGGCAGGTCAAGACCCGCAACCAACGCGATATACCCTTGATTCCCGAACTCGTGGAGGTGCTCCGTATCAGCATAGGTCAAAGGACGGCCGGGCCGGTGTTTCTACGTAAGAAGTATCAACCGGATTCACCGGCATCACTGGCTGGCAAGACCGGCAAAGAATTGCAGCAGATTCTGGAGGAACGCATTGGCCGGATACCATTATCCGAACAACCCATCTCCCGCCAACAACGGCTGCAATTTGCCGCCGGTATATGGCGTGACGCCGGGGCCGCCGATGCAGACCGTATCCGAACAACGTTTATTCACTTGACCGCCAGAATCGGCCTGCCGGAAGCCACCGCCCCAAAACTATTGCGACATACCTTTGCCACCTGCCTGCAGGATGCCAACGTAGATCCACTGATCCGCAACCAGTTGATGGGCCATCGGCCCGCCGACGGTTCCAAACCCGGTGGCGGACTGGGTATGACGGCAGTTTATACCCATAGCCGCCCTGAAACGATCCGCCAACAGTTGGGCATGGCCACGGCGAAGCGAGGCATTGTCAGTGTCGCGCGTGAATGGATTCAATCCCGAACCGCCACCTTACAATCCCAGAATGCCCAAACGTGTGGATAATGCCTCGATCACGGGTTTCATCTGGGATTGCAACGCCGCCTCATAATGCTGCCGTATTTGATTCAAGTGCGCGTAATGCACAATGGCTTCCCGGCCCTGAGTATGGCCCAGCAGATATTTGATGTAACGTTCCGGCATACCGGAATTCTGCATACAGGTGGCAAACAGGTGGCGGAAGTCTTTGAGCGTAGCGGTGTCGGGCCAGCCCAGTTGGCTCCGAATGCGCTGGAATTGCCGGCTGATGGCATCGTAATCCAATCCCCCGGCTTCCCGCAGAATAGCTTGGCGAATCTCTTCCCGCCGAACAGCTTCACTGATGCCCATCGTACGCTCTTCATATTCCGTTGTGAGCTTTTCCAATGATGCCCCCAGCAAAGGGATATTGGCTTTACCCGCATATCGTCGCCGAAGCAGCAGGCCAACGGTGTCATGGCCACTAATTCCATGAATACCCAGGGTCTTTTCAATTATCGGTATCAGAGGCAGCCATTTGTCACGTTTGCCCTTGGTGGTGTATTCCAACTCCTCTAGACATACCACCTTCAACCAGCCATCTTCAATATGCTCGTGAAACAACATGCACGGTTCACCGGCCCGCAGACCAAAGCAGATCAATAAGGCAAACATCGGCAACTGATGCAGGTCACAAGTCTTCAGAAAGTCTGCCGCCATGCCAACCGTTATATCCGGCTCGCCCAATAACCCGGTTCCCGAGCAACCGCTATGTTCATCCCGATTCTTATGGAAGGTATTACCGCATTCCGGCGGCAGCAGATTACCCCGATGCACATCACTGGCCCAAGCGTACATTGCCCGCACGGTATCCATCACATACCCCCGGCTCTTCATTCGCCGTAAAGCCGTATGGGCATGGCCATTAGGTGAGATCATTGTTTCATGTAAATATCCGGCCAGGCGAAGGGCAAATTCCCGCCGCACGCGTGAAGGACATGGAAAGTGGCTCTGAATAGCATCACAGAATGCCAGGTAGTGCCGCAATGCGGCACCCAAACGTCGTACCGTCGATACCCGGATATACCCGGCATCGGCCCGCCGCCGCAGATCGACAATATAAGCCTCTACCAGTTCGGCATGACTGATATGACGGTGCGCCAAGCCGGATGATCCGTGCCGAGCCAGGCGTTCTTCAATCTGCCGAGCGCGGGTTAATGCTGCCACCAGATCGCCATTGACCCGATCAGAAAGATTCTTGCGCGCTTGCGGGTCCCACCATTGCAGGATGTAGTGGTCGCCCCGGCGATACATACGCACGCGCTGGGGAACGGTTACGCCCAAGGGAAAATCCACAATCCGCACCAGCCGATGCCGCTGGCCGTAGCGTTGTGACCACGCGGAAACAGAGGCACTGCTTCCATTGAGAAAGTGGGGATTGACCGTCGGTGAAATCGTAGCAACGCCGACTGTGGCTCCGGCAATAGCGTCTTTTACATCATCGGTAAATTCCACACCACCGCCCGAAAAGGATTTGTTCGCTTCAATGTCCATGGTCGTAACACTCCAAACCGAGCCAGGCAAACCGGGCGATGGCATTTCCGCCCATTGCGTGAAAGGGGCGAAGGCTCGCACCCCAACACACTACGAACACATTATGCGTGTGTCATTGATAAAGTCAATGTAGTTATTAAAGACAACCTCCATTGCGACGGATTGTCGCCTTAAAGGGACACATCTTATGTACCGCTTGCCCGCCGGCGGATGACCATGTAGACTTTGGCTCTTATGGCCAAACGAAACAAACCAGTAAAGGCCGCCAAGAGTGTCGGCAAACCGCTGACCGTCCAGAGAACCTATCGGTTCAATACTGAACTCTTTGAATCCTTTGAGGAAGATTGTGCCCGGCATCTGGCCAATCCCAAGCTGGTGCTGGAAGCATTGATTCTCCATTGGCTGGAAGGTGACGCCAAGACCCGTAGCACTATCGCCATGCGGCACCGCCAACGGTTTGGATTGTCATCCTCGGACGAGTAATTCCCGCATCGGCATCGGCCCCCATCATTACCAAGACGCCGCGCCGCGGCAACGTTCCACTGGCATCATCAATCGTGTAACTACCGTGCTTTGCCCTCGGCCTGCGCCGGGCAACCGTCGCGCCCTCGCTACGTTCTACTCCGCTCCGTCACGCCGGATTGCTCCGGCTCCAGCCGGTGCAAAGCACTGGCCGAAAGACACTATCAGACCGCCCGCCTTGGCTTCCCGCCCCCTGACGTGGTAGGCCAAGGTGGGCTATGTTGTGGAAACAACCAAATGGATGAGCGGGATGGTTTTGGAAGCTCCCGCCACGGGCATTGGTGAGATGCCAAGAACTGACCTGTGCGACGTTTCGAGGCTGTTCCGAATCACCAGTGGAGCTTCCCCGGTAGCGCTGTCGCCCACGGTACATGGCGGAGTAACTGCCAGGTTGCCGAGGGGCGCCTTCACCTTGGCTGACTTGGTTCGGTGGATGGTTTTGCCGCGCCCCGTGACACAGGCAAGTTGGCGTTCCGCACCGTTGCCCGCCGTCCCGTGTCGGCCGATGGCCACGCCACCAATAAGGATACTTGCTCTCTCTCCCGCGCCGGCTTTTCGCGATGCATATCGCGCCCGCCACCGGCTCCGGGTGTTGCCGACTGGCCGTGCCAGCAGTATGTCAGGCAGCCCTATTCCTTCCCGGATCAGGCCGACTGATCAACCGCCAAGATCTCCCGGAACGCTCGCCCACGGCGCGACCCGTGACATCCCAATAGCCTTCCCTGCCCGGTTCCCAAGGCCGTCATCTTTCGTGTCGAGTCGGGGCAGAGGACAGCCCGAAGCCAAGTGCCAACCGACTCCGCCATTGCCCCCGCCGCCGGACGGTAATTCTACCAGTGCGCACCCCGGCCAGCGGCTTCCACCAAAGGTTCACCGCACTGACAACGCGCTCTGTTTTCGCGCTGCATCAGTGCGCGCAGAGTACCTGCCAAAATGACAAATGGCCCCCCGAAGGGCGCATCCGGTGCAGCGCAGATTACCGCTTCCGGCAACACACATAAGCTCGGCCATGACAGGTTCACACCTTGGCCGGAGGTGCCCAGCAACTCCAAATTCTCCCGACACCGCGCGCCATAGCCGCCGCAGCATTTCGCACCGACTGCCCCGTTTGCCCGCTCTTGCTCGGTTGATCGGCAAGGTCTGCAAACAATTCCAAAGCGTTGATTTCAGCGATTGAAAAGCGGAAGGCAGGATAAAGGAGTTGGAACCCAGAATTCTGCAAGTGATTGTTCTGAGAGCACTTACAGGGAACCCAGTGGGTTTTTGCGGGTTCTTCCAGGTTCCATTTGGATGCTATTGGCGGCCGGAAGTGTAACACAACGTATGGCAGTGCAGGTGTGGGTCTGCCAAAGCACGGATAATCTCCGCAGCAACTCGTTGAGCTTTTCCGCTCAATTTGATCGTGCAGCCCGGTATTCGGATCAGGAACCTGCCGGCACCCTCGTGAGAAGCAAGTGAGAACCGACCCATGCCCGATGCAATGTGCTCGATGTTACAGGCGGCATTGGCCCGATCACTTGCCGACTCGCCTGAACAGGCTCCGTGAACAGGCTCCTTGTGCTTTGGCACTGCGGAATGTTATCCTGATGCCCATGTCAGCCACCGCGTCTACAACCGGTTCATCCTTGGTCGATCCGCACCAGCAGACGGTACTGCGTCAGTTGGTTCAAGCCGGTGAACGCGGGGATAAGACGGCGCGCCGGATTGCCCAGCGGGCCAGAATTGTACTGCTGGCTTCCGAAGGCCGCTCCCTGGAAGACATCGCCCGGCAGGAGGGAATCAGCACACGCACGACATGGGTCTGGCGAGCAGATTTTATGCGTGATGGAGTGCCGGCACTGACGCCGAAGCGGTGTAATCCGCCACCTGCCGTTTCAATCAATGATCAGCAGCGCGCCGCCCTGGAAACTATTCACCCCCCCCCCTCCTTTTGGTTGCGGCCGGGCCGCGCGGGGTTATGCGACTAATCTGCTGCAAGTCGGTTTTCTTACGCGAGCCAAGCGTCGGTGCAGTAAACACGTGCGGTCTCATACTTATGTATCGACGACCGAAAAGCCTCTTGTGGCGACCGGCCAGCCAGCGCTGGGTTGGCCTTTTATCAGGGGGATCTTGATTGGGTTATATTGGGTCGTTAGCCGAGCCGTAAAGCCGTATATCCAGCCTGCCCCGAGATTGACAACTCCCCGGTTCGGCGTTTATTATCCACGCCAATGGTGAAGTAATCTGGGCGGCGGTGCAATGGTAGATACGCACGAACATCTCCATCAATATGGCAGAATGGCCATTAGCCGCCTTTACAATGCGCCAGCCGAGAAAATTGTTAGCTACGACATCGCTGAGATGAATCTAATTTCTGCCTGCGGTCTGCCCGGCACTGAAGACCTTTGCATGGCCAAAGCTCTTCAGACGCTTGATGAATGGGCCGCCCACATTCGCAAGCAGACCGCTCGCAACTTGCCACACTACCATGCGAACCGAGCGCAGTTCAAGTCGCGAGCCAGATTCAATATGGGCACGCTGATCCAGACGCTCAGGCGAGACTTTGGAATCCATTACAATCCTGATCGCATTGCCACCCCGGATAACTTCGATGATCCGGCCGATTCTTTCATTCATGGCTTGGTGGGGCCCCGAAGATCGGGAACTTGCGCTTCAATTCCCGTATTGTTAACGGCCATTGGCCGCCGACTGGGTTATCCCCTGAAGCTGGTCTTGGCCCCGCGCCACTGCTTCTGTCGCTGGGAAACGCCAGAAGAGCGGTTCAACTTTGATTACCATGAGCAGGGGTTTAACTCCTCTCCAGACGAGTATTACCACGAGCATCCGATGAAATGGTCGCCAGCACTCCATGATAGAGAGCGGATCCGCCCGACCTTTCTGATATCCCTGACGCCTCAGCAGGAGTTGGCGCATTTTGCATTTACGCGTGCCTCGCAGTTGGATGTTGCGGGACGTCGGAAAGAGTCGCTTGAATCTCTGCGCGTTGCGTACACTTTCTGGCCCACGCCTGGCCATGGCTATTGGATGACGCACATGCTGACCAAAGTAATGTACCCGGATCGGGATTGGCCACGCAACCCGTGCGAAGAAACTGCGGGCAAGACAGCCTTTGATCGGTTGCGGCGCGAGAAGGGCGCGGTGATGGTGGATAATAAATGGATGATTGCAGTTTGATGACAAAAGAAAGGACCGGACAATGATGCTCAACACACTCTTACCCCCAATGATTGCCGACACTGATGGCCTTAGCACTTGCGATACCGATGTCGCCCTGTGGCGACACCGATATTACGATTCTGGAATTGGACGATTCACCACTCTCGACACCTTTGAAGGCCAGCCCACCGACCCCATCACATTGAACAAATATATCTATGGCGGTGCTGATCCCGTGAATATGATTGATCCGAGTGGGCAATTTTCCATCCCAGAGGTGGCCATTTCGTTGGCCATCAATGCCAGTATCGCAGGTGCCATTTCAGGAGTGACCATTGGAACCGTGAACGGCGTACTATCGGCAGAAGATAACGGCAGCTTTTGGACGGGATTTGGAGGGGGCCTTATCGATGGATTTACGATTGGTGCATCTCTCTTCGCTGCGTTTGATGTTGGCGGACCAGCTGGCGTCGCCAAAGCCCTTGCAGTTGGTACCCTGCAAGGGGGGGCATCGATGTCATCCAAAATTTCAGCCGAATTCGCGACGCACCAAGCCATCGACGACAATCAACTTCGGCAAGCTTTCCTTGACGGCTTTGCCGGGGGCGTAGCCAGTGTCGGGCTAGGAGGTGGATTCTCGGAGGCATTTGGGCTGACGGAGTCATCGGTCGCGGACCTCGCGCTCAAGACTGCAGTAAGTGGTCTTACGGCATCAATAACCGACTTGGTTTCCGGGTTCGATACAGGCGAGTCCGCACGGGTCGCCCTGGCCCACGCGTTGTTTGCCGGTGGCGTCAACGCGGTATTAACCATTTTCGGCCAATCGTTTGCCGCCTCCAACGCAGGTGCAGTCGAGGGCACGATGAAGGAAGTGCTTGCCGAAGGCATCGGGTTCGTGGTTGGCGTGCCGGTGGGTACGCTCCTCGACGAGCCGAACTGAAGAACGAAAAAGGGGAGGTTGTCCAATGCCGCGAGCCCGACTAATCTTTTGGTTTGAGCCGTACTGGTCACACCATGCGAAGCCCTGCGATGTCGTTTTGGACTGGCCAATTCCACTAAAAATACTAAAAAAAACTGCACTGACAGCTATCGTCACATGGCTTGTTGCCAGCACGGTGATTTGCCTCGTCTTCCCCGATAGAATAAACGTAGCGTTGTTAGCTGGGGCAGCCCTTGCTATAATGCTCGTGGTTTCGCTCTCGCTCATACTCGGGTACCGGTACGTCCTGCCGAAAATTCATTGGTTTATTCCGACTTGCGTTTCAGTGCATCGCCGCCGAATAGAGATCACCGATTTGATATCTGGGTCAGTGCTGATCGAACGAACTGACCTAGTACAACTCGTGTTAGATGAGGGGAATCCAGTTCGTCGAACAATGACCGTGCGGTGGAAGAATGGAGAGAGAAGGGTTGGCGTGCCACGATCTGTGGATATTAGTGCATTGGAGGAGATCACGCGGTTAAAGATAGACAGATGTTAATGTTATTGTTCCCCCGATGTTACGGCGTGCAGGCGGTTGGCTGCGGGGACAACCCACCGAGTCAAGAGCACGATTTGAGATATAGTACTATGAGGTGCGTAATGGAACACGATTGTCCACTTCCGGTAATCCGGTTCCTAAGGAGCAGTCACTGGAATAACGTCCGGTGGCACGGAACTACATTCCGCTGGCACCCCGACAGCGCAGCTCCCCCGATCATGGGCCTTGTGCTGGATAATCGTGACGCCGCAACCGCTTTGTTTAGAACATGGAAAGACCTTTCTGGAAATCAAGATTCATTTGAAGAGTTGCGCGTTACGATCATCGAAGGGGAGTTGTCCGGGGTTGTACCGGGATACTTCGTACATCTCTGTCCCGATCCCGACAATACGATGGCTCATGCCACGGCTGATGACATGATCATTGAGTTGCAACAATTCGGGCAATACTATCGCACCAACAAGATGGATTATCTACCGGGCTCGCCTCCGATGCTGGTGCGGTTTCGCGAGGAGTATAATAAACACGGGGAGTTTATGCTGGCTCCGGTGATCAAGCGTGAGGATGGCCAGTTTTACGTGGATGCGGAGTTAGGTATTATTAAACGTGAAATCTATTTTATGAACACCCAGGAAGTTGCGGCCAAATTGAAAGCCAAGGGATTTGATCTTGAATTGATTTTGAAACTCCGCAGACAGCAGGCTGGTAGGCCACCCCCGTTTGCTTGATATTGCGCTTCTTCGGATTGTGAAGAAACACTGTTTATAATGGGAGAAATTGCGGCGGCCAGCATAGGTGAGGACGAAGCCTTGTGGCGTTTTTGTGGCGTTTGGCTTTGCGACAGCCTGCAACGCTGTGAGAAAATGAAAATTAGATCGCTTGCAAAACACAATGTTTTCGCGGTATTATTAACTCCGCCACAGGGGGAGTCGCAACGGACCGAGAATCCCTATCTCTCCGTTTTGGGGGGAATTGGAATCCGGGGGGGAAATTGAGAACAAATCGTGACGGGTTGAAGTGTATCGTGGGATCAGATTATATTCCGCGTTGAACTCAACGCTGCCGCATTGAGTTAAGGGGACGCCGGTACATTAAACCTGATTGTCGCGGGGGCGTCGTGGTTGGGTGCTGACGCGCGGACGGTTATTTTCCCTTCGGTTGGGGGGAAATATCTTTTAATTGCACATTGCGGAAAAAGGCGTTGCCGGGATTCAGGTAGGAGTAAAAGTCGATGCGTACCCAGCGAATGGGGAATTTTTTTCTCATGCCTTTAAGTGATTGCGGCGTAAAGTCGATTCCGGTCTGACTCCATCCGGTGTTTTTTTTAACCGGCAAAACCTGACAGCGGTAAATCTCCCGCCGTTGGCTTGCGGGATTGTTGGGGCTGCTGAATTGGTCCGGGCTGTAGGCAAAACCGTTGATAAAAATCCGAATCCGCGGGCCATCGCTGTGATATTGCACCATAAAACGGTACCGATGGCCCTGAGTCACGGGTATCCACGTACTTTCACATGCCAGACCGTTGTTTTGCGCTATGTTCAAATCAGTGCGGAGCATCAGGCAGTAGCCGCGGGCGGCTGGTGTAACGACGCTCTGTGGCACAACAGCGGCATGATTTGCAGCCAGCGTCTTTGCTCCAGGCTTGGAAATCAACGGAGGGTGATATTCCCGCTTCATCAGAAAAACATCCCAAGCCCGGGCACGGGAACCATTTTGCACAGCCCGGGCAAACTGCGAATCTTTTACCAGATTGGCTCGAGCGTCAAATATTTTTTTCAACGCGGCACTGGGATCAATTTGCCAGGATCGTACATGCTGAAACTGCAGGCTGCATAGATTGGTGAGCATCTTTTCGATGGTTAATCGCGGACTGGTATTATTGGGAGGAATCGTCGCGGAAACGGTTCTGGTTAATGTTGTGCCAATAAACAATTCCAGCGTAAGCCGCCGCCCGGTGAGAAAGCCGGCGACGGTCTGATCGGTCGCCAGTGATTTAATAACGGATTGAATAGTCGCGGTCGTGACCGGCGGTGTCCAGGGCAGTTGCAGGGCGTCGATCATCATGTTGACGTCATGGTCATCGACCCGCTTATAATGGCCGTTACGCGACATTTTTTTCGCCACGGCAAAGCGCATCCTGCCGGCCAAATTTCTGACGTTTCGGGTTGCGGGCACAAAGGGCAGCACGGCGAGACTTGGAAGTTTGGGTTGTGCGGCCCGGGCAGTGTTCATAACGCCGCACAGCAACATCGCGGAAAGCACCAGCACGGGAAGCGACTGCCTGTAAGAATAGCGTTTATGCCATTGCATCAAGAGTATCCTTGCAAGTACTTCATGACCGGCTTGATAACCCAAAAGATATTATATCGCCCGGCGGCTCTGATTACATCGGTATGCCCAGGGCGAAACTGATATATTCAATATGGTCGTTTTGGTTATGGTGGATCGGGTACGCCAAGTCGATGCCCAGCGGCAGTTTTCCGAAGAAGGGCAGCACGACTCGGATTCCGATACCCGCATCCACGACCGTGGTGCCCAGATGCACATTCGGCTCCACGTCGCCGGCATCAACGAATACGACGCCGCGTAAAACTTTCTTGTACACCGGGAAGTTTACCTCGGCGGTGGCCACGTCCATAAAGTTGCCGCCGATGCCGTCCTGCAGCGGACCGGATCGCGGGGTGACGCCCTGATAGGTGTAGCCGCGTAATGAGCCGATGCCGCCGGCATAAAAGCGTTCAAAAAATACCGACGTTCCCCAGGGAATAAAGCCGAAGTCGTTCTTCAACATCAGGACGGTTTTCTGGCCGAATAAATCGGTATAAAGGGTGTGATAATAGGTGCCGAAAATATTAAATTTCGTAAAGGTATAGCCGCCGCCCATAGCCCCAAATTGTTCCATCGAAACGCCCGCCACCACGCCGCGGGTGGGGAAAATACTGCTGTTGGTATCATTAAATACGATGGCTGGTTTGATGCTGCTTAAGTAATGCGAGCCTGCCTGTGCAAAAATTTCCGCTGCCGCGTCGGGTTGGGTTGGATTAAATCCCGGTGGGCCGACATCGGTAATATTGTTGACATTCACATCCTCCCAGCGGAACGCCATCGTTACTTCCAGATGGTTCGTGATTCGCCGCCCCAGCGTGACGCGATCACCCAGGCGATTAAGGTTGTACGTGTTGTAATACTCGGTAAAGTAATAAGCGCTGTTGCGGAAGCTGTAAGGGCTGTCCCACAGATAAGGCTCGCCAAAGGTAACGCGATATAATTGATACACTGTTCCAGGTTCCAGCGTAATATTAAAATATTGGCCGTTGCCCTGAAAGGCCTGCCCCCGCAAAAATTCTCCCAGCGAGTGGGGGGTATCGGTGATATCAAAATTTTTCTGCGTCACGCTGATCTGCCCGATCAGGCCGGCACTGGAGGACACGCCGGCACCGATCATAAATTGCGCCGTTTGTCCCTGATCCAGATTCACCAGAGCATTGCGGGTTTTGGGCTGGTGGCCGATGGGCGTAATATTGGCATGAGTAAAAAGCCCTAAATCCTGAATGCGGGAAGTGGATCTTCTCACGACGGTTGTGTCGTACAGCTTTCCCGGGTAAAGCCGTACTTGGCGGCGCACCACGTGATCTTCCACCTTGGCGTTGCCCCGAATAATAACCCGGCCTACCTGATACGCCTGCCCCTCGGAAATCCGGATCACCAGATTCACCACGCCCTTTTGCGACGTGTACGCATAAGACGGAGCCACGCGACTGTATATGTAGCCGAGTTTTCCGTAGATGTCGGCAATTCGATCTTTCGTAGCTTCAATGAGGCCCCGATTATAATAGTGGCCCGGCGGCATGGTGACATTTTTTATCAGATCGGCGGTCGTTAATACGTGGTTGCCCTTAAAGATAATCTTGCCGATGCGATACCGCGTGCCGGGATGAATAATGTATTGCACCCGCACATGCTTAAAATCCGGCGTGTATTGCAAATTATAGGATGTCCGACAATCCAGAAAGCCCTTTTTCAGCCACAGATCCCGGAGCGTCGCTAAATCTGTTTCCAGATCCGAATGCTGTAATACACCATCGTGAATAGGAATAAGCCAGAATAATTTCCACCGGGCGGTCACGTCGGTTTTGAAATGCAAAAACCAGCTCGGATAGTAATTGTTTCCGACAAATGAAACTTTGCTGATATATACCCGCGGCCCTTCCGTGACATGGTATTGCACCAGGCCGTTCGCCAAAGCTTTTTGGTTAACGCTCACGCGCGCAAATAGAAATCCCTTGCTGTGATACAGGCGCACAATGTCATGCCGGTCGGTCTGAAAAATAAACGGATCCACGGCTCCGCCGGGATGAGCCATCAGTGAATCCACTATTGCGTCGGTTTTAACATGCTCATTGCCAATGATTTCCACGGAGCGAATGACCGGCCGCTCTTTAACAATATAACGGACAATGACCTCATGATGTGCCGTGGGGATAACGTCCGCGCGTACCGAAGAAAAT
>JAKBAC010000068.1 GCA_021809365.1 Planctomycetota bacterium
AAATCCAACCGCTGCCGCCCGGCAATCGTGTCAAGAGTCCAACGCGCAGAAAGGCCGATTGTTGCTGTCGGTGCGCACCATCGCCTTGAACCGCTTGCCTGGCAACTGCTAATTGTACCCGATCAACGAATCGGTGTGACAAATGTGCGGATGATAATAATTCATAATTTGCGGGGGAGCGCAGCGCCGTTTGACCGCGACAGGCCCGTTCCGATAAACTCAGACGGGTAAGAATTTCTCCGAGGCTCTCTTAGACTACAGGGGTAAAAAAATGATCAGCACACATCAGAAAAAAGGGATCGCGATGATTCTGGCGGCGGCGGCAGGCATTAGCCTGGCCGGTAGCCGGGCTTCGGCGCTGGCCGTGTCAACACTGCCGTTTAACCAAGTGGTGGCTTTTGGTGACAGCCTCTCGGATGTGGGCAATCTGGCTTTGGCCACGGCGGGCAGCACATCGGTTTTCCCGCCCCCGCCCCCGTATGATACCGCCGGTGAATTTACCGATGGGCCGGACACCACGCCCAGTACGTCGATTATCGGCGTGTGGGTGCAGCAGTTGAACAACAATTTTCTGCATGACAACTACGCCGGCTTTTCTCCGCTGACGCCTTCGCTTAGCGGCGGAACGGATTATGCGTTCGGTGGGGCGATTACCGGAAGTTCCTCCACGCCGCCGGGCCTGGCGACGCAGGTGAACATGTTCCTGACGGCCCATCCCGCCGCATCGCGCAACAATTTGTATGTTTTCTGGGGCGGAGCCAATGATATTTCCGCGGCAGCTGCGCAATCCAATCCCACGCTGGCGGGAATCGAAACCGCTGCGACCACCGCAGCGTCCAACATTGACGCGGAAATTCAGCAGATCGCCAACGCCGGCGGAAAATATTTTCTATGGGTCAACCTGCCTCCGCTGAATCTGACCCCGGCGGCCATCAGCGGGGGAGCCATAACACAGGATGTTGCGGCACTGGCCACCGCCAGCTTTAACACCGCCTGGCAGGCCGACGTTGCCGCCCTTAACACCAGCGGTGTTCATGTTCTGGGAGAAAATGTCAACACTCTTTTTACCAACATTATCGGCAATCCGTCCGCCTACGGATTTACCAACGTGACCACCCCCGCACGGGGGCAGGTTGGCGTTAATCCCGATACGTATTTATTCTGGGGAAATAAACATCCCACGACCGCAGCCGACAAACTCCTGGCCCGGCAGTCTTACAATGACATCAACACCGCGTTCGCCGTGCCTGAACCGGCAGCTATTGTGCTGCTGGCCGCCGGGTGCGGTGGAATACTTTTGCTGCACCGGCGCAAAAATCATCGCGCGAATTCGTAAGCCAAGCACATTAACCTGCGAAGCAAAACCGCAACCCCAGCGCTTCCAAAACATGCCAGATGGTGAATGCCGGATGCCGGATGCTAACTGCTAAATGCGGGACACCCGCGTCAATGCACCCCGGAATTGCGTTTCCCGGCTTGCTGGTTCAGTTGTCCCTGAAACATTTTGACCGCTTCCCAGGCCTGCATGGGGGACATGCGGTCCAGGTCCAGCGATTGCAGTTGACTGACCACCTGGGATTCCAGCGGATCAAACAACGCACTTTGCGGTGCCGCGGCGGTGGCTGCGGCCCGGGGCTTGCCGCGGCCCACATGCACGGCCAATTGTTCCATCAGTTGCCGGGCGCGCTGAATAACGCTGCGCGGTATTCCCGCCAGACGCGCCACCTGCACGCCATAAGATCGGTCCGCGCTGCCCGGCACAATGCGGTGCATGAAAAGAATCTGATCTTCCCATTCCCGCACCAGCACATTGTAATTCATGACCGCCGGGCTGCTTTGCGCCAGTTGTGTCAGCTCATGATAATGCGTGGCAAACAACGTGCGGCAATGCGTGGTGCCGGCCAGAAATTCGGCAATCGCCCATGCCAGGGCCAGACCATCCAGCGTGCTGGTCCCCCGGCCGACTTCGTCCAGAATTACCAGGGAATTCTCGGAAGCATGCAAAAGGATATTGGCGGTCTCGGTCATTTCCACCATAAACATGCTGTGCCCGGCCGCCAGATCGTCGGCCGCCCCTACACGGGTAAAAATGCGATCCACCAGTCCGATGACGGCCTGCCTGGCGGGCAGATAAAACCCCGCCTGAGCCATCAGCACCAATAATGCGGTCTGCCGGATGTAGGTGGATTTCCCGGCCATATTCGGGCCGGTAATTAACTGCAGCGTCGGGCCGTCCGGGGAAAACTGGATATCATTGGGGACAAAAGCTTCTCCCAGAATCTGCTCCACCACCGGATGACGGGCGTCACTGATTTGCAGTTCGCGCCGGGTTGTGATAACCGGGCGGCAATAGTGGCGGATTTTGGCCAGATGAGCGATGGAGGCAATGACGTCCAGGCGGGCGATCTGGGCGGCGATGGCCTGCAGGGAGTCGGATTTCCCGGCCAGGAACTCGCGTAATTGCTCATACAGATTTACTTCCAGCGCCCTGGACCGCTCCTGGGCCGTCAGCAGATCACTTTCAAATGTTTTTAGTTCGGGCGTAATGTAGCGCTCGGCATTTTTTACGGTTTGTTTCCGGATGAATTCCGGAGGAATTTTTGATGCATGTACATGTGTAATTTCAATATAAAATCCGAAGATTTTATTGTAACCCACCTTCAGCGAGTTAATGCCTGTCCTGGCCGCCAGCTCGGATTGATAATTGGCCAGCCACGCCCGGCTGTTGGTGGCCAGCGTGCGCAGGCGGTCGAGTTCCGCATCGCACCCATCGCGAATCACGCCGCCATCCCGCAGATGCGCCGGCGGCTCATCGGCAATGGAAGCCCGTACTTTTTCCGCAATTTCCGCAGCCGGGGCGGCCAGCGGAGCCAGTTCATCGGAAGCGCTTTCAAAAAAGCCGCTCGGTCCCGCTAAGCGCATGAGTGTCGGAAGGGTCTCCAGCGATCGCGCCAGCGCAATGAGATCCCGCGGCGTGCCCCGGCGACAGCAGATGCGTGCGGTAATGCGTTCAATATCGGCGCAATCGCTGATGACCATCCGCAGTTCATCCAGCCGCTGCTCAAGTTCCAGCATGCGCGCTACCATGGTGTAGCGTTGTTCAATGATCGCCGGATCGCGCAGCGGAAACAACAGCCAATGCCGCAGCAACCGTGATCCCATGGGGGTTTTGGTATGATCCAAGGCCCGCACCAGCGACCCTGACGCCGAATTGTGCCGCATGGATCGATTGATTTCCAGAGACCTTAAAGAAGTCGGATCAATAATCAGGTGGCGACGCCGTTCAAACGACCGGGGCGGCTGCAGATGTTCCAGGGCCGCTTTTTGTGTTTCATGCAGATATGCCAGCAGACCGCCGGCGGCGCGCAGGGCCGGGTGCTGATCATCGTCATAGCCAAAGCCGGCGAAGGTCATAACATTGTATTGCTTGCGGATACTTGCCACCGCATGATGACTGTCGAGTTGCCAGGTGGGTCGGGCGGTCAGCGTGAGTTTAACCGGATCAGATACATGCTGGACCCATTGGGGAATCTGATGGTCCGGCGCTTCGGGATAAATCAGTTCGCGCGGGCTGATGCGGGCCAACTCCTCGCGGCAGGCGGACAGGCAATCCACCAGCGTGAAAAATTTTCCAGTGGATAATTCACACCACGCCAGGGCGGCCCATTGCGTTTCAGAAGCGTTGGCCGGCGGAGCCAGCGGATCGGCGGTTGCCTGATCTCCCGGTGGGGCCGGTAGCAGCAGCATCGCGGAGAGAAAATTTTCCTCTGTGCCGTCCAGCATCGTATCTTCAGTCAGTGTGCCGGGGGTTATTAAGCGCGTGACCTGCCGATCAATAACTCCCTTGGCCTGTTTGGGGTCTTCCATCTGTTCGCAGATCGCCACGCGATAACCCGCGGCAATCATGCGTTGCAGATACCCATCCACCGCATGGTACGGCACACCGGCCATGGGAACGGCATTTTCGCCTTTGCTGCGGCTGGTTAACGCCACGCCCAGTGCCCGCGATACAACGCGGGCGTCTTCGTAAAATGTTTCGTAGAAATCTCCGATGCGAAAAAACAAAACCGCATCCGGATATTGAGCTTTATAGGTTTGATATTGCCGCATCGCGGGTGTAAGTTCCGCCGGGTCAATTGTGGCGATGTTCTGTCTGTTCAGTGGTTCACCCATGATGATCTATTGTACCGCCTGAAGCGCCAATGCCAACTCGTGCTTTCCAGGTTACAGGTTACGGGTTACAGGGGACAGTTACAGGGGATAGGTTAGTGGTTTTAATGAGTAATGAGTAATGAATAGAAATAAGGAGTTAGGAGTTGGACGAGGACGCAGAACCTAGGAGTTAGAAGTTAGAATGTGGAAGCGCTTCGCTTTCGCAGGGTGCAGAATGCTAGATGCTGAATTCCAGATTCCAGAATCCAGATTCCAGGTTCCAGGTTCTCGATATTTATTGACACGCTGTTCCGCCGGTTCTATTGTAACGCCCTGGATTCCTGTTCGCGGGTGTGTTGGAACAATTTTCGGGGGTGCCGTATGCCGTCGGCTGGATTAATTGTACTGTTCGTCGTCGCACTGGTTATTGTCATCATCGTGCTGATCACGGTGGGTAATGTGTTTAATTTGTGGCTGCAGGCTTTTTCCGCCGGCGCGGACATCAGCCTTTTTGATCTTATCGGCATGAAGTTGCGTAAGGTGGATGCCCGGGCCATTGTCACGGCCAAAATTTCCATGGTGCAGGCCGGCCTGCCGGTGGAGACCAATCAATTGCAGGCGCATTACATGTCCGGCGGCCACGTATTAAATATCGCCAAAGCTATGATCGCCGCTCATCGGGCCAATATTGAGCTGGCCTGGGATCAGGCCACGGCCATCGACCTGGCGGGTCGTGATGTGTTGGAAGCGGTACAAACCAGCGTCAATCCGCGGGTTATTGATGTCCCCAACGCCGCCAGCGGCCGGCAGACGCATGAAGGCGTCGCCAAGGACGGCATCCAGTTGCGCGTCAAAGCCCGCGTGACGGTTCGCACCAACATGCGGCAGCTTGTCAGTGGTGCCGGCGAAGAAACGATTGTGGCCCGGGTGGGAGAAGGCATTGTCGCGGCTATTGGTTCCGCTGATACCTATAAACATGTGCTTGAACAACCCGACATGATCAGCAAAACCGTTCTGGCCAAAGGCCTGGATGCCGGTACCGCGTTCCAGATATTGTCTATTGACATTGCGGACATGGATGTCAGTGAAAATATCGGTGCGCGGTTACAAATCGCGCAGGCCGAGGCCGCCAAACAGTTGGCGCAGGCGGAAGCGGAAAAGCGGCGCGCCCTGGCCGTGGCGCAGGAGCAGGAAAATAAAGCCCTGGCGCAATTTAACCGCGCCAAAGTTATTGAAGCCGAGGCTCAGGTGCCTTTGGCCATGGCTGAGGCGTTTCGCAAGGGCAATCTGGGAGTTATGGATTATTACCGCATGAAAAACATGCAGGCCGACACGCAGATGCGGGAATCCATCGGCGGCTCCAACGCCACCGGCTCCGGCACCGACAACCGCCCTGCAGGCTCGTGACGGATAGCGGCGTGGCGCGTGATAGAGCACCGTGGTGATAACCCGGTGGTTGGTTGGCGGCACTGGATCAACCACCGGATTATCATCCGGTGCTCCCGGCGAAGCGGCGTGCGACACCCCACAAAGCCGCCGGCTCTGCCGGCGGTGAAGCCCACGAGGTAGCCTGCAGTTGACGACGGCAGGGCTAAGATTTCAGACTTGAAATTTGAGATTTGAAATTCCAGGTTCCAGGTTCCAGATTCCAAGTTCCTTATTCCCGGCTCCCATGAAAAAGGAATAAAAAATGTCCCAGCTTCCCAAAGATCCCCAGCAGTTGGCCCAGGATATTCTGGCCGGACGCATAAGCATCCAACAACTGCAGGCCGAGCAAGCGCGGCGACGCACCGCGCAGGAAGCGCTTCGCCAGACGATGCGCACACGCCCGGCAGCTTCCACTTCGTCAGCCCCGCAGGCCGGCAATCGGCAAGTGGTTAAACCCTCCGGGCAGCCTGCGCGCCCACCTGGCCGCCAATCGCGACCCTCGGCCAAGGGTGACCGTTACACCGCGGTGCCGGCAGTGATTGCTAAGCGCTCCCCATCCCAGGGTCGCGCTGCCGCCGCGGCACAAGCTGATGCCGCCTCTGAAGCCAGGACTTCTTCAGCACCGGCAAAAACTTCCACCACCGCAACTGCCAAATCCGCCGCAGTTCCCAGAACGCCATCGCAAACCATCCGGGCGGTCATGAATAATCCCTATACCCTTCGCAGTGTTTTTGTTTTAAGTGAGTTATTAGACAAGCCGCTGTCGCTGCGGCAGGATCCTCTGGACCGTTTCTGAATTGCTGTAAACGCCGGCCCAGTGCGAGCCGCGGCCTGATTCGCCGAGCCGGTCGCTCCGTGCCCCGCACCCCCCGCGCGATGCGCATGAAAAACCGCCCCCACGACAGGCACTTAAATGCACCGGATATGAAAATGAATTAACAATAGCGTGTTGCTTCCGATGCGCTTTAAATTTCTTGCCGCTGGCGCGGTAATTTCAGTTCAATCCATTTTTGATCGAACGCTGTTTGTCGGGATACCCCCTTTCGGTAACTCCGTTGGACTCATCCGAACATTATTTTCGACTTTTCTTCCCAAAAACACAAGCAAAAACTTCCAAGTTTTTTTATAGGAACAAATTGCCTATTGCGAAAATTCAGGTTTTAACCATCCAATTCTTCATATCTCGGTATAATTCCCCGCATGGCCAAGCCCAAAACCTACTTTGTTTGTCGTGAGTGCGGTGCTATTCAGCCCAAATGGATGGGAAAATGCCCCGACTGCAATGCCTGGGACAGCTTTGAGCAAATGACCCAAACCGCCGCCGACCCGCATCGGCCACGCGCCTTATCGGAAGCTTCCTCCGAAAGTGGGCCTGAACGCTTTGCATCCGACGATGACGTTCCCGCCCGGCCCTTATCGGAAATCCCGGAGCTGGATATTCCCCGCATGCCCACCGGCCTGCCGGAATTTGACCGGGTACTGGGCGGCGGAATTGTGCCGGGCGCGGCGGTGCTTCTGGGCGGTGATCCGGGCATTGGCAAATCTACGCTGCTGCTGCAGGCCGGTGATCGCATGGCCCGGCAAGGCCACCGGGTGTTGTATGTCAGCAGTGAGGAATCCGCGCAGCAGACCAAATTGCGGGCCAAGCGACTGGGGGTGGACGATGACCGCCTGCTGATTTATGCCCAGACCAACCTGGAGAAAATCGGCCGCCAAATTCAGAAATTGCGTCCGCATCTTTGCGTGATTGATTCCGTCCAGATGATTTATGAACCCACCAATGCCTCACCGCCGGGCAGCGTATCCCAATTGCGCGACTGTGCCACGGAATTGGTCTATCTGGCCAAGGCGGGCGGAACCGCGGTGTGCCTCGTGGGCCATGTTACCAAGCAGGGCCTGCTGGCCGGGCCGAAACTATTGGAACATATTGTCGATACCGTGTTGTACTTTGAAGGCGACACGCATCACGATCACCGCATTGTCCGTTGTGTTAAAAATCGTCACGGCAACACTTTGGAAGTGGGTCTGTTTCGCATGGGGGCTGCCGGTTTGGAAAGTGTGCAGGACGCGTCAGCACTGCTCATTGAACCGCACGCCGGATCACCCCCCGGCAGTGTTATTTGTGCGGTGACCCAAGGTTCCCGTGTGCTGGCCCTGGAGATTCAGGCTCTGACCGCCGACAGCATGTTAGGAGCCGCCCGCCGCAAGGTCAGCGGTTGCGATGCCAATCGCGTGGCGATGATTATTGCGGTTCTGGAAAAGCGCTCCGGCTTACGTCTGGTGGATCAGGATGTGTTTGTCAATGTGGTAGGGGGCCTGCGCGTCAATGACCCCGCCGCCGATGCCGCCATCGCTCTGGCCATCGCCGGAGCGCGCATGAAGCGCGGCCTTTCCAGCCGCACGCTGGTGATGGGTGAACTGGGCCTGTTGGGAGAATTTCGGCAAATTGGCGCTCTTGGTCAGCGCATCAGCGAAGCCGCCCGGTTAGGCTACAGCCGCCTGCTGGTCCCCATTCACCGCAGCGAAACCGACAAAGCCGCCGCCGCCGGCGTCGCACAACACATGCAAATCACCACGACCCGCACCCTCGACGACGCCCTGTCCACCCTGGAATAACCCTCAACACAAAAAAAGGTGTCAGGTACCTTTTTTCAAGGACCAGGTGATTATTTGACGTAGGATCCATGGGAATGAACCGCGGATCACGCGGATAACGCGGATACAAGAATGGTTGGTTTAGCATTGGCAGCGGAAAAGGTTCCAGGTACCTTTTTTCGCGCACCAGAAGATTATTTTGCGTACGATACATGGGTTTGAACCGCGGAAAACGCGGATACGAGAAGGATGGGGTTAGGGCAAAAACGGTGCCAGCAATTTTCACCCGCCTGAACCTGGAGGGGAAACTTGCGGCTTACGTGCCGCATGGGAATACGATGGTTGATGCTGCGCCGCGAACCAACCACCGGGTTGTCACCACGGTGCTCTACGACACGCTCCGTGAGCACCGGATGATAATCCGGTGGTTGATCCAGTGCCGCAAACCAGTTACCGGGTTATCACCACGGTGCTCTATTGCCCGCGGGGGTTGACGAATACGTTATCGTGGCCGGGTATGATGATGTCGGCCAGTTCGTACACTTCCGCTAAAGATTCTTTGGCCTGATTAATATCAAAACTTTCCTGGAATACTTGGCCGGCTTCAAAGTGCCCTTGAGTCGGGACGGCATCGCCGGTGATCATCACGGTGCGGGCGGGGAACTTCAGCAGGATTCCGGCTTGGCCGGGGGTGTAGCCGGGCAGGGGGAACAAATCTACGCCATCGGCAAGTTGATCGGGGGCGGGCCGAATGGCTGCTAAAGTTTTCCGTTCAGCGGTGAGTTTTTCCTGCCCGTCGGCATGCGCTCCCAGATGTTTGGCCGCTGCGGCCAGGGCTTGCCGGGCGACATCCAACTCCACTTCGCCGGCCCAATGGATCGCCTTGGGGAATAAATCCAGTCCGCGTCGATGAACGGGCTTTAAATTCGTTAAAAATACGTGGGTGATTGCCTCCGGCTTTAATCCGGTACGCTCAAACAACCGTGCTTCCAGGATTTGGGCCGGCAGGGAAGGATCCACCAGAATGACCGCTGCCGCGCTGCGAATTAGTGTGGTGGTGCTGTGGCTGGTGCGTATCGGGGAACGCTCCTGCCACAGGGGATTTTTTGAGAGCGTGCCAATACTGATAACGGTAAATTCCATAGACTCCTCATGGGACGATGACCCGTAGCGGTGCCGCCACCGGGCAAACCCGCACCGGGCGTTAAACTCCTCCGGAGCTTTCAGGCCGGCCCCCAGTTGACCCCGCCAAATCAAGCCGTATGATAACCTTGATGATAACAGATGAGAAATTACAAGGACCGCATGTCGCAAATTGAACCGTCTAACGCTTTTTCCGCTCTGGGGCTTGAACCTGCGATTGTCATGGCGCTTGATGACTTGCATTTTGTCGAGCCGTCAGAAATTCAGCGCTTAATGATTCCTGCCGCTCTGAAGGGTGCGGATATTATCGGGCAGGCGCGCACGGGTACCGGAAAAACCGCCGCCTTTGGACTGCCGATTCTGCAACGCCTGGACCTGGCGCATAGTTTGCAGGCGTTAATCGTCACCCCCACGCGGGAACTGGCCATTCAGGTGGAAGCGGAAATGGTACGCTTCGCCCGGCACAAATCATCCCGGATGATCGTGGTGTACGGCGGGCAGAAAATTCAGCATCAGACCAAACTTCTGGAACGCCAACCGCATGTCGTGGTAGGGACACCGGGGCGTATTTTGGATTTAAATCAGCGCGGCTCATTACCGTTGGCAAACATGAAGTTCGTGGTGTTTGATGAAGTGGACCGGATGTTTGACATCGGGTTCCGTGATGATGTCCGGAAAATACTGGCCTTGTGCAAAGCACCGCGGCAGACCATTTTTGTTTCCGCCACCATCAATGATGATATTGAACGCATGGTCCAGCAGCACATGACCAACCCGCAACGGATTTTCACTGCCAAAGCGGATGAAACGCTGACCAATCCGGAAGCGGTTCAGTATGTGGTTGGGGTTCAGCCGTGGGATAAATTACGGGCCTTGCGGTGTTTGATTCACCATGAGCAGCCGGGGCTGGCCATTATTTTCTGCCGCACCAAACGCAGTGTGGATAAAGTAGCCCACGGCTTATGCGAAAGAGGCGTCAATGCCTCAGCTATTCATGGCGATCTGCTGCAAAATCAGCGGGAACGCGTGATGCGTGGTTTTCGCACCGGGAAAATTAATGTGCTGGTCGCCACGGATCTGGCCAGCCGCGGCATTGACGTGCATGAAATAAGCCATGTGATAAATTACGACGTTCCGGAAGACCCTGAGGCTTATGTCCATCGCGTCGGCCGCACCGCCCGAATGGGAGCCACCGGCAAGGCGTTTACGTTCGTCTCCATCGGGCAGGCGCAGTTGCAGACGGAAATTGAAAAGATGATCAACCATCTTCTGGAAGAATATCGGATTCCCGGATTTACCCCTTCCATGGAGCCAAGCAAACGACCCGGTGCGTTGCCGCACCCTGCACAGGATGGCCGGCCAGCCGCTTCAGGTGATGCCAGCGCGGGACCTGCGGACTCCCAACCCGCCACCCCGGCAGTCGATGGCTACGCGCCGACGTCATTCACCGCCCCGGAACCCACGGTAGTAACCCGCCGCCCAATTTCCGGTCGCTTCCCCACACGCCGCCGCCGGTAATTGTCGGCGAGCACGTAAATGCCTGCGCCGACGGCCTGCCAGACGGTGAAGTACCCGGCCGCCATTGCCGCCAAAGACGTGGGCGAGCGGCTCGTTTTAAGAAACATCGGCACCGCGGATGGCAGCATCATGGCCGCCATCATGGCCAACCACATAAGTTGGAAATCCGCAGCGGAACTGAACCAGGAGTGACCGTTCATCCGCATCCATATCATGGACATTGTCCAACCGCCAGGCATGTCCATGCCGCCATGCATCGTATGACAAAAATAAGCGGTTGCCCATACGCCGCCGAAAAATGCAAGCGCACACATCGCGATAAACCCGAGGGGCTGTGAATATCTCACGCCGCCGGTTAAATATTGGCGTTGCAGTTGGACGGTCATAGGGTTTCCATGCGTTCAAGCGCAGCAGTCTTTAGGCGCCCCACTTTCGTATTCATCGTGGCGGCGCCACCAGGCACCAGGTTTGCTGCGCGGGCCGCCGGCGGGAGAATCTTCCCATATCTCCTGTCGGCCCAGTGGTGTCAAATCCAGGAATGTCCAGATGTTCAGCCCCTCTACTCCGCGGCCATTGGTGTGGTACGTTCGGTACACATCCTTGCCATCATGGATAAAGACGCTCAAGCCATACTTTTCGTGCTTGTCGGTCGTAAGACCAAGGTCCTGATTGAATTCACTGCCATCGGACGAGTACCAGGGGTATGTCCACCCCATTCGCTTTTTTAATTTCTCAATAGTGTTCAAAGGTGCACGGGAGACCAGGCAAAAAGAAGTATTGCGTGCATGAAAATGCGCCAGGCAACCGAATTGATCAGCCACCATGGAACACCCTACGCATCCTCCATCCGGCCAGCCCGGCACGGTCGGTGCAAACATAAAATGGTACAGGATAAGTTGGCGACGGCCTTCAAATAAATCCAGCAGACTCTTTTTACCCTGCGGGCCGGCGAATGCGTAAGTCTTATCTATTCTGACCATGGGCAGGCGCCGCCGTTCGGCGGCCAGCGCATCGCGGGCGTGCGTGGCCGCCTTTTCCTTCAGGAGCAGAGCAGCGCTAGCCTTCTGCCATTCGGCGTGATCGACGATTTTTTGAAATATGATTTGGTTTTCACCGTTTGTTTTCATAAATTAATTCCTTTGTTCAATGGTCTATCGCCGTTGAATGCGCCCGCCGTCATTACGTCGCATATGGAAAGCGGTGAGGCCGTTAGCCCGTCGCGCGGCGGACAAAGCCGCGGGCTGACGGAAAAGACGCAACGCCAAGGCCATGGCGTGTGGCCGCGCCCGTGGGATTTACCCTTCGTCACCGCTGGGGCCGTAGCTGGATGGCACCTTCGCTTCCATGAGCCTGAGATACACACCCAACTGTCCGCGGTGCTGAATCCAATGGTTAAGCATAATCAATCTGAGAATCATCACCTTGGGCATTGTCGTGACTGGCTTTCCGTCGCGCATGAATGACGAGTTAGTCATCAGGCGGCCATTGTCCAACGTGGGAAGAATCTCTCGCACCATCTGGGCGCTGTTTTCGTGGCTACTGAGAATATCCTGCACAGTTGCGGGTTGTTTGAACGACGCTGCAGGGTCAGGTATTGGTATCTCATCCATCAGGGCGAATTGCACCACGACTCCCGGCACGGTGGCAATATGCAAACCCAGTTCGCCGGCGGTGTGGGATTTCTCATGTGCTTTCCATCCCAGCTTATCTTGTGCAATGCGCTCGAGAAATTTGCCGGTGATCTTGGACTCATGTTCGAATTCGCCAAGCATGGCGTGTGCGATGGACATTATATGCTCCTTTAAAAAGCTGGATAAAATCGTTCATTGAATATTCCTGCAGTTCCACTTAACCGCGTTTTTTCTCCGCTGCGGTGCGAATCTGTTCCAGGATTTCGCCCCAGCCCTTGGTGACATTCTGTTCGATTTCCGGTTCCATCAGCCCCATCGCCTGGTGCGTGAATTTCAGCAGGATGCCGTCAGGCTGTTCGGTGAGGCGATACTGGATATGCGAGATTGCGGGATAGGACATCATCATGGGTCCCACGATTTCCAGGAGTTTTGGCGGTTTAATCACCTGCACATGCCCCCACAGGTGCCCCGCGTTATTGCCCAGATCGCGGAACCAGCGCCCGCCAGGCCATGGCTCAAGTTTCATATTCATCTGCTGCATGGGGCCATGCGGTTCCAGGACGCTCTGAAAGACTACTTCCGCCGGAGCCGCGATCAGCAGCTCTTTAACAATATGGAAGGTTCTGATGGTGGAATCACTTACTTGTGCGACCATGATGCTACTCCTTGGAATGACGTTGATGACCCGGCGCGGAACGATTCCGCGCCGCAAGGTCCCGGGCAGTTGTTTCGGCGGCTTCTTTTATGCCGGCCAGGTGATCGGTCCATAACCGCTCAAAATGTTGGATCCAATCATGTACCGGCTTAAGTTCTTCCGCGTTTAACTCATATAAGCGGCGCTGGCCGGCCTTATGAACGGTCACCAGCCCGACTTTTCGCAGGACCCGCAAATGCTTGGAGACGGCAGGCTGGGGAAGCTTGAGCTTGCGCACCAGTTCCGTAACATCCCGGCGATAGCCCAGGGCCAGCAGATCCACGATTTCCCGTCGCCGGGGTTCGGCGATGGCGTTGAAGACATCAGAAGTTGTTGCAGCTCGAGCCATGACGGTATTATATTCCCATGATGGAATATGTCAAGCGGCTCAAAAAAGGTGTCAGGTACCTTTTTTGTATGCAGGGCCAAAAAAGGTACCTGACACCTTTTCGGGGGGCCGGAGTTTCGCGGATAACGAGAATCGGATACACTGCGATCACTATGAGAACTATTGCTTTATTCAATCAAAAAGGTGGGGTCGGCAAAACGACCACCACGGTCAACCTTGGCGCGGCTTTGGCGGCGGTGGGGAAAAAGACGATCCTCATTGATATGGATCCGCAGGCCAATCTCTCCTTTCATCTTGGCTTGGAAGCCGACAAGGTGAAGCATTCCATTTACGATGTGCTGTGTCAGGAACTGCCGCTGGCCGATGCGCTGTATCCGGTGGCGGATAAACTGTGGGTGGTCCCGGCGACGCCTGATCTCGCGGGGGCGGAAGTGGAACTGGTCAATCTCCCGGACCGTGAATCACGGCTGCGCAAAATGGCAACGGCCAAGCCAGTGGATTACGATTTTCTGCTTATTGACTGCCCGCCGAGCCTGGGGCTGTTAACCGTCAATGCGTTGTGCCTGGTGACGGAAGTGATTATCCCGCTGCAGGCGCATTTTCTGGCGTTGCAGGGAATGGCGCGGTTGCTGGAAACGTGTTCCATGGTCCGGGAAAGACTCAACTCCGCCTTGCGCATCAGTGCGATTCTGTTCTGTCAATATGAATCCGCACCCCGGCTTACGGGAGAAGTTACGGAAGAAGTTGAGAAATTTCTCGGCGAGAGCCGGGAAAGCAACCAGCCCTGGAGTACGGCGGTGGTATTGGAAACACACATTCGCCGAAATATTAAATTAGCGGAAGCTCCGAGCTTCAATAAAAGCATCTTCGAATACGCCCCCAACTGTGCCGGTGCCGCGGATTATCAGGTGCTGGCGGAAGAAATATTGCAGATGAAATAAGTGTGATGTCGTGCTTTGGAGCATTGGGATATTGGGCAGTCTTAGAATTCCGCAAGGGGCGGCGTTTTTGCTGAAAGGCGTCTCTCCGTGCGGGGGTATTGTGTCCCTCCGTACCGCTGCTGCGTCAGTGGGTTACGGGTTTTCTGGATTATGCACGCGGGCGTTTGCGGCGCGTGGACAGCGTCAGGGCTGCGGCCAACCCTGCGGCCAGCAGAGCGATGCCGGCAGGGTCCGGAACTTGCACATATCCGATGGCTTGCAGGGCGGCGAACTCGTTGCTGCCCAAGGTGATATTTTGGCCACCGGTGATAAAGGCGTCCTGCACCTGGGGGCTGGCACCCGACGGCAGGGGATTGCTGGCCCAGTCGCCATAGTCGCCGCCGTTATTGGAATTGTTGAACTGGGTTAAATCCGTTGTGCCGTTAAGAGAAAAATAGACACTTCCGGAGGCACTGGTGGAAAAGCTGCGCGTGCCATCGGCAGCATAGCGGTAAAGGTCTTCGGGTCGTGGGGCGTTAAGATCGCCGCTGGCGGTTCCGTAATTGGGCAACGCTGATCCCAAGCCCAGCACTTCATCAATTTCGTGCATGACCACGGTTTCCAGGCTGTAGCCGCTCGGGGAGCCAGCGCCGCCGGGGTAGGTGATGGAAGTGTTGAGGCTGATGGTGCCATCATATTGTGGCGTTGAAGAATAACTGGAGGAAAGTTGCCCCGACGCCACCAGCGCATTGGCGTTGGCTGCGGAAAGCCACAGGCCAGAGCCGGTCGTATTGGGTATTGGATCACTGGATTGACTGGGCAGATACTGCAGGGCCGTGGTACGAACCGGGCTGGCCGGCTCAGAGGCCAAAGCAGTACGGAAGTCGGAATAATTTACAGACGTCAGCGCATCTGAACTTTGGCCCAGGCCGGTAGACATTTCCGAGAAATAAATCGGGACGCTTAACTGATTGGAAAAATCCTGATGGTAAACGCTGATCGCGTTGTTGATGGTGTTTTCAATGGCTGCAGCATTAGGGTCGCTGGTAATAGAGCTGTCAAACGTGGGAAGGATGTTCATCCCTCCCGCAGCCACCGTTGCCCGGGCACTCGCCGCCCATGCCGGTGAAGCAGCTAGAATGGAAGCAAAAAATAAGTGTTTCATCCAGATTTTACGGGCAGGCATGTGAAGAACTCCAAAAAAGTTGGCTCTGCGACGGTCGATACATTTCGCAATTGTACCGTGCTCGGTCTTCTCTGCCCCAGTCCCGGATTTTCTTGAAACACCGGGCGGAAGGGATTTACGCCCTCCGCCCGGGTTTGGTGATTAACTTACGAACACTTACATGGACCGCCGACGGCGGGCCAGAAGCATCATGCCCATGCCCAAAGCACCCACCAGCGTCAGGCCTGCGGAAGCGGGTACCGGTGCCGGCGAGGGATTGCCCGAGCCACTTGGCACCGAGAGAACTATGGTGCTAAGCAGTACGGTCTGGCCGGGCGCGGCGACAGTGACGTTCAGGTATTTGTAGGATTCCAGGGCGTTAAGGGTGAAAGTTGTGGTTTGGTCGTTGCCCTTCTGGGGGCCACTAGTAACCGAGCCAAGGGAGGTGATTGCGGTGCCGAAATCGCCCAAGGCACCAGAGCCTGAGAAAACAGCGGTGTCGGAACCTTGCAGGCTGCCGATGGTCACGGTTGCATCCTTGTTACTGGCATAGCCAAGCAGGGTCAGGAGATTTGAAATGTCCAACTGGATCATGCCGGTATCCTGCGTGGTCGAGGTGGTTACGGTCTTGTTCTTGTAATAGCTTCCCCATTGTGTATTTACTTGGCCCGAATAGGTCGTGACTGATGGGGAGACGGTTGTCGCATCGCCGATCTCGCTGTCAAGGTAGCCATTTAATCCCAAGCCATTTTCCGTTCCGCCCAAATTCTTGGCATACAGATCCGTCGCGCCCGAACCGTAGACCGGGCCGGTCGAGGTGGTCACGGGGTTCTGCCAGCCCGACCAACTATTTTGGTAATTGACGGAGCTCGTGGTTGTAGCCGTTAACACCTCACCGTATGCGGTAATGCCGAGGTCGCTGCTCAGCGGAGGCTGAAGCGAGCCGGGTGGGTTTTCCCCTCCCGTGAAGGTAGCCCAAGTCCCGATGTCGTCGATACCTGTTGTGTTCGTGGTATTGGCCCAGCTGGATGGAGAATTAAAATTCCAGGTTATCTGCGTATTGGTGCTGGCGAAAGCCGGCACGGCGGCGGCCAGGGTGGCGGCGGCGAAAATACCGGCGAGTGTTACATTTCCGAATGATTTTTTGGTCGATACCATGATGATGCTCCCTTGAAAAAAAGACTGGACTG
>JAKBAC010000069.1 GCA_021809365.1 Planctomycetota bacterium
GGTTCTCGCCGCCGACTCCTGGCATCTGGCCGGTTTGAGGCCAATCCACCCGTAATTATGGGTGGAACAGGGCACTAGGGCATCAGCCTTGCGATCCGGTTGAATGGTGGAAGGGATACGCAGGCGGAAAGTGCCGGGGAATATTGTCCCATCATGGGTGACGCACGTTTGGAATCCGAATCGCTATGACAGCCAGTACAATCCATGCGCCCGGCGCACAATCGATGATTTCCCCGGCGCAATTCACTGCCGCCACAGTATTTCCACCGGTTGTTTACGCGGTCATCATCCCGGTCTATAACCACGGCGGAACCCTGGCGAAGGTCATAGAGGATGTGCTGACCCAACTGCCGGAGGCGACGGTTTTTGTCGTTGATGACGGCAGCACGGATTCCACCGCATCCGTCCTTCGAGATATGGAGGCTCTGTATCCACCTGACCCGAAATGCCCACTGCGCATTTACCGACATCACCGCAATCGGGGCAAAGGGGCGGCTCTTCTCACCGGTTTTGCCGCCGCCTGGCAGGCCGGCTGCACCCACGCCATTACCGTTGATTCCGATGGACAGCATCTCATATCGGACATTTTCAGGCTGATGCAAATCAGCCAATTATTCCCCGATGACCTGATTATCGGCGACCGGCAGATGGACTTTGCGAATGTCCCGAAGCGCAGCAAACGTGGACGCGATATGTCCCGCTTCTGGATGTTGCTGCAAACAGGACAGGATGTTCCCGACACGCAATGCGGCCTGAGAATCTATCCGTTAAGGCATACGCTTACGCTCACCCACTTATTTCGGCGATTTGATTTTGAAACCGAAACGCTGGTCCGCCATGCCTGGGCGGGTTTGCAGATACGATCCGCGGCGATTACCTGTATTTACTTTACCGCGGAAAATCGGATCACGCATTTCCGCCCGGTGCGCGACACCATTCGCGGCGTGCGATTAAACGTCATGCTCACGACCTGGCGAATTATCAACCCGGTGCCCTGTCGTAGATGCCACGTCGCGTACAGCAATCCGCATGTTCACTGGAGGGATATGTTCCGCTGGAGGTTCTGGAAGCGACAACTTGGTTTTGCAAGCTGTGCCGCGCTGGCGGATTCGATGCTGGCCACCGCAGTGGGCGTAGGTGTGTTAATTGCCATTCTACCGCTGTACGGTATTCAAACGATACTGGCCATTTACACGGCCCGTCGGCTGCATATCAACATCCCGGTGACGCTGCTGGCCACACAGATATCTCTGCCGCCGCTGATACCGTTTGCCATTTTCATGAACATTCAAACCGGCAATCTGCTGCTGCATGGAACGTTCCTTTCACCGGAAGTGCTCGAACATCATAGTCTGACTTGGCACGGCATATTGAGAACATACATCGGGCCGCTTTTTCTGGGGGGATTGGTCTGTGGATTAGTCCTGGGCACGGCGGCCGTATTATTGACACGCATCATGCTGGCGCGGAAACGCCGCAAGTATCCGACCGACAGCGCAACCTTTTTAATATCCGAAATAGTACGCAAAGGAGGATGATGCGGATGAAGGAGGGTAGGGCGGGCGGGAAGTCATTCCTTGGTTTTCCGCGGCGCGACAGAGCCTAATCGTTGGAAAATTCCTTTTCACGGCTGGCCAATTGTGCGCGTAGCCGGGCGATGATACTGGAGTGCATCTGGCTGACACGCGATTCGGACAATTCCAGGGCATCGCCGATTTCCTTCATGGTCATTTCTTCATAGTAATACAACACAAGGATCATTTTTTCAGACCGCGAAAGCCCGCGGGTGATCAACTCCTTGACATCGCGCCGATGGAGAATGGTCAAAGGCGAATCCGATGTTGTATCTTCCAGGACATCGACTTCGCGCACATCCTTGTCATTGTCGGATTCGAACCATTTGCGCGACAGGCTGACCTGGGTTACGGCGCTGGAGTCCTTGAGTATCTTGTCAAATTCATCCGGCGACACGCCGAGGTGGGCCGCGATCTCCGCCTGTGTGGGTGCCCGGCCAAGCTTCATTTCCAATTGACGTGAAGCCTGAATGACTTTGCTGGAGCGGCTGCGCACCAGACGTGGCACCCAGTCCATGTTTCGCAGTTCGTCGAGAATGGCACCTCGAATGCGGGGGGCGCAATAGGTCTCAAACTTTACGCCGCGTGTGGGGTCGAACGACTCTATGGCATCTTTGAGGCCGAAGGTGCCGGCCTGCATAAGGTCGTCGAGATCCACTTCATCCGGAAGTTTGGAGTAGATGCGATCGGCATTGTATCGCACCAGCGGCAGGTACTCCATCATGAGAAGATTGCGCTGGATTTCGGTTTTGTTGGCCTTGAACTTCTTCCAGACCTCGTTGATGTCCTGTTCAACAGCCGCGGTGGTGGTATGCGTTTTAGCCATGGGTCGCTCCTTGACCTGACCGGCACCGGGCACCATGAACAGCAAGACATTCACCCGGCGCAAAACAGCGGCAGGCCTCGTGCCCGCCGAACTGAAACAACATGTCCGCCAACGCCACAAGCGGGACGGAGACCAATACTGATGTTCCAAATTTATCGGTGGATGAAAAAGTCTTTGAAATGGCATTGATTCCGCCACGCAAGCCGAGGCGAACCGCAGGAATACCGGTACGTTGAAGCAAGTGTGTCAAACTGGGCAGAGAACCAAGCATATCGAATCCATTCGTTTCGTTGCTTCGGGCATCCTTCCCGGTCGTATCAGAATTTCCGCCCGCAAATCTCGGGCACAACATTATTTCCAACTCTGACGCGCTCACGTACTGCATAGCCTGAATCATTCTCGCGCGCCCTTTGCAAAACGAAAACCAAAGGGGGTAGCGCTAAGCCATGCAATCTGACTTAGGCAATAGTCTAACATGCCATTTCTGGAAAGCAAGGGAATTTTTATCGGGCGGTGTATAAATTATTGAATGCCCAGCAGGTGTATGCGAAATTTCAAGGTGCTATTGTCGGGAATTCCGCTGCCTGGTGGAGAATTAGCACCATACGCCAGAGCGGGCGGAATAATCAATTCACGAATACCGCCCACCCGCATGCCCTTTACGCCGATGTCCCAACCTTGAATAACCTGGCCCGCGCCAAGTTCAAATGGGAATGGCTGATTGCCATGAAGTTTGCTGGCGTCAAATACCGTTCCATTCATCAACATACCGGTGTAGCGCACAACGGCTGTCTGGCCATCCGTCACGCGCGGCCCTGTGCCGATCCTTATATCTTTGATAATCAAACCGTCCGCCAGTTTTCTGGCAGGCAGGGGCCGCGTGGAAGCAACCGGGGTGCTGGCCGTCGGCGTTCCAGCGGGTATGACGGCAGTGACATCCGATGGTGTTGCGGATCGTTGCGCGGCGGCTTGCGAGGCCTGCCGCGAACCGGCATTTCCACAACCCGCCAGGGCGAGCGTCAAAGTCGTACCAAAGGTAAGAGCCAATACAGCGGTCGGCAGTTTTCTCATTTTTGGAATCCTTAAACAAACATTACCTGTACATCCATCATCATTCTGACGCGCGCCGAATGGCGCGCGGACAAATATCCTGTCATCACGGATTGGGCCAGTCCGCATTTACAAACCGCCCGGCTTCCAGAATAGTCTTGCCATCCACTTCGATCCGGCAGCCCGGCTGACGCAGATCGCACACCATATCCCAGTGCAATCCACTTTCGTTTTTTCCACCGGTCTCCGGATATGCCGCACCCAGAGCCGCATGACACGTTCCACCAATTTTTTCATCAAACAGCGTATTGCGGGTGTATTGCTGAATGGAAAAATTCGTGCCGATGGCGAATTCGCCCAGCGTTCGGCCTCCGGCGTCCTGATCCATCATGGCAACCAGAAAATCCAGCCCCTTGGAGGCGGCGGCATCGACGACTTTTCCATTCTTGAACTTCAGCACGATGCCGTCACATTCGCGGCCATGATGCACGGCGGGGAAGCTGTAGCGAATGACGCCATTGACCGCATCTTCAATCGGCCCGGTGAATACTTCGCCATCGGGAAAATTTTCATGTCCGCAGCAATTAATCCAGCGCCGTCCCTGCACGCCCAAGCGCAAGTCGGTATCTTTGGCAATGACATGCACTTCCTTCGCGGTGTTGAGGTAATCCGCCAGGCGCTGTTGTTTCTCACTAATTTTCTTCCAGGCCGCCACGGGATCATCCAGGTGGAGCAAGCCGCCGCGGAATACAAAATCCGCATATTCACGCAGCGACATTTCCGCATCCTGGGCGCTGGCCTGCGTGGGGTATTGGGTGCCCACCCACTTGAGTTTGCCCTCGGCAGCGCGTTCCAGAAATCGCTTGCTGATGGGGCGGCGGGCCTGAGCGGCGGCGGCCTGTTTCTTGGGGTCCACATTGGTCATGGCACGCGTATTTTCCTCCGCCCACAAGCCAATCGATACATCCATATTCTCCACGACAAATTTGGAAACCGGCGAGACATACTCCAACTGCTTCGCGCTGGCCAGACGATAAAAAGCCTCATCCATGGCGTCGGAACTCATGGTGACAAAGGGATATGCGCCTGCGGCAAGCACCTGTTCATAAATGGCTTCAATGAGTGGCAAGCCGATGACTTCTCCGGAAATCCGCACCAGTTCGTCGGCTTTCACCGCCGCCGAATAACCCACCAGTACCCTGGCAAGCTTATCTAAACGTTGATCCCGCATAACTCCATATCCTTTCGCAAGACACATCGCCACCTTACCGCATCCATAGCGCCTTCGCAACGATTATCCCGCCTGGTTATCCCGCCTGTTCCGCAACACAGGCTCGCAACGAATCCGAACCTGCATATCAGCACACCCCATCCCCTTGTTAGAACAGATGAGGAGAACAAATAAGGTTGGGACTGAAGAGTTGTTGACACGGGAGCCGAACAACTCCGCCTGCGGTCACCTGTTGTTTTGATCTCCTGATTGAAGCTATTATGGCGGTGGGGCTAAAATGGGAAGGGGTGGTGCCGGCGTAATGCGCGAATTTGTCGCCACGCCGCGAGTCTGGATGATTGTCACGGCAGCCGTTCAGGGTTTATAATTTACTGGTAGAGGATGGCATGCCGCTTTTAGCGAGGTAATCTCTATGGAAGAAGTTGACTCCTTTGATCTACATGCGGCGTTTCTGCGTCGGGCGCAAAAGGATATCAAGTCTTTTCTGGAAGCATTTGCAACCCGGATCGAGCAGTCTCTGCCGGGGCAGGTGGAGGTTCATCGTAAGAAAGACTCCCTGTTTGCCAAGACGCAGCATGTGGTGGGAATCACCATTCACCTGGGAGCGAATCGTTTTGTGCTGGACAACTCCGGCAGCGGCCTGCATTTGAGCCGGTGCAACGAGGTCCGCGGCATTGTGCTGAAAAATGAGGAATTGCAGTTGCCGCAATGGTTGGCCAGCTTAAATGAAGAACTCGGTGCCATGTCCGCGGATATGCATGGTACTCAGAGTCTTCTGCATGATTTTCTGATGAATTAATTGCGCTGGAAAAGCACTCGGAGATTTAGTGAATGGCCATGGGATTGTTGGTTGGGCTGGATGACTTGTTCAAGCCGCTGCTGTGCAACGTGGGGAACGTATGCCTGGAAAATGAAGCGGTGAAGGTTAAATTATTTTTGTTCGCCCGCACGATTTTCGGTACAATACGTATGGGAAGGTAGCGTTTTCGTCGTTATGGATGTCAGCCGAGGCTAAAACAACCCGATTTTGTAAGGATTTACCATGTCACTGCTCGGTCGTGCGTTAGGAATGAACCAGGATCCGGATCGGCAGCGGCATCAGGCAGAGCAGCAGGCCCGTAATCAAGCATGGGAGACGGCGTTAACCAATGCGACACTGCCGGATTTTGTCAAACAACGTCTGGCGGACACAAAATCGGGAAAGTTGCCATGGGTCTCCACCGGCTCGGTAGGGGCGTTGCTGGCGCAGAGATCGCATGGCATACATCCATTGGGAATGGTATCAGGCAATTGCTGGTATCATTATGGCTATTCATGGACACGCGGCCACTATGACGGGTGGCATACGGCCATTGATCGGATGCAGCACGAAGCGGCGCTGATGGGGGCCAATGCCGTGGTGGATGTTCAAATGAGTGCCACACGCATGGAGGGCACCGGCGAAGATCAGATGGATTACGCGGTGTTGGGAACGGCGGTGCGTATTGCGGGATTGGCCGCGCCGCGTGTTCCGGTGATCGCGACCGTCTCGGCATTGGAATTTGCCCGCCTGATGGAATCCGGGATTCTGCCCACCGGACTGGCAATTGGCGCGCACTATAATTGGCATTACTCATATAATAACATCGCCGGGCAGGGTAATTGGTGGAATCAGGAATTAACGTCATTGTCAGAGTTCATGACGGACGTGCGCCGCACGGCGCTAGGCCAACTGGCCACGGATGCGGCCCGCCTGGGCACAGGCGTCTTGGCGCGGGTGCAATTTTCAGAGTTGTTGCGCGGCGAGCCGCTGGAGAATGATCCGCGTCAGCGCTTTCTCGGAAGGCACATCGCGTTTGGCACGGCGGTGCTCCATGAGCCGGGGCATCATCATCCACTTAGTTTACGAGCTGTTTTCAGTGTCAGTGATGGTAAAATGACTCCAGTTATGCCTACAGAAAAGGAGATTATCTAATGGCGGACAACACAACCAACACACCAAACCCGGCGCTGGCGGGACTTCCCAAGCACGCTTTGGAGCGACTGCAGGGATTGCGTGAGGCGGGTCAAAGCGGCGGAATATTTACCTCGGATCTGTCCGTCAACGAGTTCCTCATGGTGCGCGAAGCGGGTTTTGAACCGCTGGGCATGGTGGTAGGCTCGTGCATTTATCACGTCGGCATTCAATATGGATCATGGGGGCAGAATCAGGAATTGAATGTGATTTCACAGGCCATGTACCAGGCGCGTGAGCTGGCCATGACACGCATGGAACAGGAGGCCCTGACACTGATGGCCGATGGTGTCGTGGGTGTACGGCTGGAAGTCAAGCGATTGGGCTGGGACAGCGATATACTGGAGTTCATGGCCATCGGTACCGCCATTGCGCACAGTGCCGGTCATCCGGGATTCAAGGGGCCTAAGGGCATGCCCTTCACCTCCGATCTCTCCGGGCAGGATTTCTGGATGCTCTTACGGGCGGGCCATCGGCCGCTGGCCATGGTGATGGGATCGTGTGTCTATCATGTTGCGCATCAGGGCGTTCTGAAATCCATGGGAAATGTCGGGCGAAATGTGGAGATTACCCAATTTACCCAAGCCATGTATGATGCCCGCGAGTTGGCGATGGAACGCATGCAAAATGAGGCCAAAGAAGCCGCCGCGGATGGCGTGGTGGGCGTGCAGTTGCACGAAGGATCGCATAATTGGCAGCCGCATGTGATCGAATTTTTTGCCGTTGGCACGGCGGTTAAGCCCATTGAGGATAAATCACTGATTCCGGAACCCGCATCCCCACAAATTGTAATCCCGGTCAATGATTAAATGTGTTAATTTCATCGTATTGAAATAAAAGGAGTTTATGTGATGAGCAGCATGTTTCACCGAGCGGCTGAAATTGTTGAGGCGAAAGTAAATAAGTTTCTGAACGCCTCGGAAAATCCGGATGAAGCGTTGGACCTGTCCTATGAAAAAATGCTGGGTATTCTGCAGGAAACCAAGCGTCACCTCGCGGACGTGGTCACCGAGCAGAAAACGCTGGAACGACAGATGCTTGGCGCACAGAGCGATGCGCACCGGGCGGAAAATGACGCGCGAATGGCGCTGCAGGCCGGACGCGAGGACCTGGCCCGCGCCGCATTGGCGGAAAAGCAGGCCGCCGATCAGAAGGCTGCCTCGCTGAAAGAAGCCAGCGATCATGTTGCGGCGCAATCACAGAAACTAATCACCTATGAGAAGCAGTTGGAAGACCGCATTGATCAATTCCGCACCCAGAAAGAGGTCATGAAGAGCCAATATGACGCGGCTGCAGCCGAGGTTAAGGTAAGCTCGAGCATGTCCGGTATTGGCTCGGAATTGGGCAACGTCGGCGAGACGCTGCAGCGAGCCAAGGACAAGACCACTCAAATGCAGTCACGCGCTGATGCAATGGAATCACTGACCGACTCTGGTGCTCTGGATGATGGTGTTGACGGCCACACTAAAACGGAACGTGATCTCGATGCCTTGCGGGCGAATTCTGGTGTGGATGCGGACTTGGCACGCCTGAAGGCCGAAGTGAATCAGACCAAGCGGTTGCCGTCGGGATAGGTGGATGACTTCCCTTATAAGCCCAGATAGGTTAACACATTTCCCCGGCCTATGATCGCGGAGAGCGATTGCATCGCCGCGGTATTGCGGCGCAATTGTTCGACCGCTTTGGGACCGCTGCGCCGAACCGCAAATAGAAACTGCTTGGCCGGCCCAATCAGCGATGCGTCGCGGCCAATTTTCGGGGAAATTTTCGCTACGCCCGCGATGGCTCCCGCGAGGTCATGTTTCTGTTCCAGCATCTGCGTCGCCGCGGACAGAATCTTGGCTGCGTGGTTTGCGAATATCGCCTGCGTGGGATGCTTTTTCAGTTGTGCCCGCAGTGCCGCCGCCAACCGGGTCGGGTACCCGGTCCATAAAACCGTCCCCGTCGGCCCGATGATAAACGCATCAGGTATGCCCTTGACACCCCAACTCGTCGCCATGGGATCACTTCCCGTCAGACCATCGCATACCTGCGGCCAGACGTATCCAATGGCCCGGGCCGCCTGTTGCATGGCACCAAGATCGCTATCCGTGGATACACCAAGAAATCCCACGCCCTGCTTGGAGAATTCCTTGTAGTCCTTCACCACATCCGGTGCATGTCGTATGCAGTGAGGACACCAGGAGGCCCAAAACTCAACCACCAATAAATGCCCTTTCAGCATCCTATTGGTAATGGACAAGCCCGTGGTGGTTGTACAATTCAGGTGAACTTTATCGCCAACCGCCAAGGTTGCCGCGTGAATGGATCCCGCAGCCAGACTTAACATCAATAAACATATTCCCAAAATTCGCGTCTTCATGACAAAGACCTCCAATACATGTGCGGCAACTACCTTTATAGCATTTGGCGGATGGCAATGCAATCTATGCCGGTGGTCTCCAGGATGCGGAGCGTGGCAATAGATCCGGGCGTGGTGCCGGGAAGCCCCATCCCCCTTTAGCCGCGTGTGTCTGCACCGCGCATTTTGCGCGGCAGTGGTCGGTAATGAGAAAGTAGTAAGTAGACCGCAGGGATGGCCTCATCTTGCGACAGCCTACTCTCTTGCTTTAGCCGAATTTGCTCTACTGTTCACCTGCTCTACTCACACCTGCTCTAATCGGGCCGCGGCCCGATTCGCTCTACTGCTCAACTCTGTACTGTTCTCTGCTCTGTGGCCGCCGCCGCAACGGGTGCCCGGAAATATTGCCACGCCCCAAGAAACAATTTATTAATCAATTTCGGCGTGGATCGTGGCGCGGCGCGGGCGCTCCCGCGCCTGGCCAGATGGAAACCGCTCCGGGGGTTTCCAGAATGGTGGTCAAATTCGCCCGGGCACCGGATATCGTCAGATAGGTTAAAAATTCCTTAGGCCCCAAGCGCGTGATTAACAGCGTCCACGCTTCGGTGCTGCGTTCAAAACCGCAATGGCCATAGATATTCAAGCCCTTGGCAATACCCTGCTGCTGCTGCGGTGAAATCAGTAGTTCGCAATCCTGATGCCCCAATGCCCGGTCTCGCAATACCGGCTTAAATACCTCGGTCGCGTAATGCAACAGATCCCGCAACCTGTGCAGCTGATGCACGTCATCATCGAAATGCTTGGGATTTAACACCGCAAAACATTCTTCCCGCGTCATTGCCGGCAGGTAACTTACGGAAGCCTCCACCTGATGGCGCAGTTGATCCGCCCAATGTTCAAACGACTGAGCCATAATCCGTGTTTCGCCAAGCTCACAATTGCGGCCACATTTTGGGCAGAGAACTTTTGGGGATCCGAAAATAAAAGAAAGAAACGGCTTTTTTACCTGCACTTGATTCAGGGCTTCCGCGCAGCATGGACACATCATGCCGTCGGCGGCTGGTTTTGTCTCTGGACTTTTCATGTCGGCCTCGTTTCTTCCCGGGCCATTGCGGAAATGTGCCTCCGCCACACGTTTCCTCAACCCATCCCAAGAATATTCCGGACAGCGTACTTGAGTCTTCTTACTTCACATCTCCGCGCGACAACGGCTTAGGAACTGAATCATGACGCTGTCTGACATATACTTTTAACCTGCCTTGCGATAAAAAGCAATAAGAATCGAGGCATGATATAATTCAATGGATCGATTTACCTGACCGAGGATTTGGACATTTCTATTTCAACACAACACATTGATCCGGTATGCGGCATGATCGTTGTGGCGGAAAAAGCCGCCGCCAGATGGGAATATTCAGGAACAACCTATTACTTTTGCAGTCAACGCTGTCAGGACAAGTTTAAGGCTGATCCGGAAACATATCTCAATAAGCCGCCGCCAATGCCGGCCCGCGCGGCCATGGTGCAATTGGGGGTTTCCACAAAGCTGAAATCCGGCACTGCGGCGAATAACGAGCCGATGCCGCCACCGACCGCGACACCATCCAGCGCCAAAAAAACCGCAAACTACATCTGCCCGATGTGCCCCGAAATCGCCAGTGATCGGCCCGGGCCATGCCCGAAATGTGGAATGGCGTTGGAAATGGCTCTGCCGATTCTGGCCGTCCGGTCTACGATGCTTCAATACACCTGCCCGATGCATCCGGAAATTATCCGCAATCAACCCGGTGCGTGTCCGATATGCGGGATGGCATTGGAGCCGATGGAGGCCGCACTGGAATCCGAAGACAGAAATCCGGAATTGGCGGATATGACCCGTCGCTTCTGGATCGGCGCAATGGTGACGTTGCCGATATTTCTCCTCTCCATGTTCGCCGACTTCAACATTGCCGGTCTCCAGAGCGCGCCATGGCTCAATTGGGTCAATCTCATCCTGGCAACACCGGTGGTGTTTTGGTGTGGATGGCCCTTTTTTGTGCGGGCGTGGTTATCGCTTGCGACGTGGAATCTCAACATGTTTACGCTGATCGGCTTGGGCGTGGCGGTGGCCTATGTGTACAGTCTGGTGGCGACACTGGAACCCGGTCTTTTCCCGCGCGCGTTTCAAACCCATACCGGTGTTGTGGCCACATATTTTGAAGCCGCCGCGGTCATCATTGTTCTGGTGTTGCTGGGTCAAATGCTGGAATTGATGGCCCGCGGAAAAACGGGTGCCGCCATTCGTGAACTCCTGAACCTCTCGCCAAAAGTGGCTCGCCGCGTTCTGGCCGATGGCCATGAAACGGATGTCCCGGTTGAATCACTGGTTGTGGGCGACAAACTTCGGGTGCGCCCCGGGGAAAAAATTCCCGTGGATGGCATCGTGCTCGACGGCACCAGTACCGTCGATGAATCCATGATTTCCGGCGAGCCGATTCCCGTGGAAAAGGCCGTTGGCGACAGGATAATTGGGGGAACGGTTAACGGCACCGGCGGCTTGCTGATGGAGGCTCAAAAAGTCGGAGCCGAAACAATGTTATCACAAATTGTGAATCTGGTTTCCCAGGCCCAGCGCAGCCGCGCTCCAATTCAAAAGCTGGCCGATCGGGTTGCCGGAATCTTTGTGCCCGCGGTGGTCGCTTCGGCCCTGCTTACTTTTATTCTATGGGCCGTGTTCGGTCCGGCCCCCGCGATGGCGTCCGCCCTGGTAAATGCCGTTGCGGTGGTGATGATTGCCTGCCCGTGTGCCCTGGGACTGGCCACGCCGATGTCGATAATGGTGGGTGTCGGCCGCGCCGCGAAATCAGGTGTGCTGATAAAAAATGCCGAGGTCCTTGAACGCATGGAACAAATTGACACCATCGCACTGGATAAAACCGGTACCCTCACCGCCGGCAAACCCCGGGTGGTAACACTGGAACCGCGCGAGGGCGGTTCCGCTGATGAACTGCTGCAGTTGGCGGCTTCGCTGGAGCGGGGAAGTGAACACCCGTTGGCTGCCGCCATGGTCCAGGCCGCACAGGAAAAGCATCTTCCATTTTTGGCGGTCAAGGATTTTCAATCCGTCAGCGGGCAGGGGGTTGAGGGGCAAATCAATGGCCGGCAAGTGACCATCGGCAACGCCATGATGATGCGGCGAAAGCTCGTCGCCATCGAAGTCCTGGAACAGCGGGTGGAATTGCTGCGCGCCGATGGGCAGACGGTCATTTATGTGGCGGCGGACGGCCAATTGCTGGGGCTTGTCGGTGCCGCCGATCCCATTCGACCTGACGCGGCGGGCGTGGTGCAAAGTCTGAAAGAAAGCGGATTGTCCGTCGTGATGATCACCGGTGATAACCCAACCACCGCGATGGCGGTAGCACGAAAATTGGGCATTGATACCGTTGAAGCCGGAGTTTTGCCGCAGGAAAAAGATCAAGTCATCCGCCGCCTCCAAAGCCAGGGACGAAAAGTCGCCATGGCTGGTGATGGCATCAACGATGCCCCCGCCCTGGCCCAGGCCGATGTCGGGATCGCCATGGCCACCGGCACTGATGTCGCCATTGCCAGTGCCGGCGTCACGTTGTTGCGCGGTGAGTTGGCTGGAATCCAGCAGGCCCGCCGATTGAGCATTGCGACCATGCGCAACATCCGGCAGAATCTGGCCTGGGCGTTCGGCTATAACATTCTGGGAATCCCCGTGGCGGCCGGCGTGTTGTATCCATTTCTGGGAATTTTGCTAAGCCCGATGATCGCGGCGGCGGCGATGAGCTTCAGCAGCGTATCGGTGATCACCAACGCCCTTCGTCTGCGCAACGTGAAAATATAATTATCATCCGCGTAACAGAGCATTCAGGGACATGGCGGTGAAACTCTGAAGTACATCAGGGTTGGGCCATTACAGCCCGCCGCGCAGTGCCACCTTTTTTGCGGGTTTGGGTGCGGGTTTCGCCGCAGCGGCGCTGGCCGTCACGGCAGTGGTCGCCGCAGCCCCTTCATCGGCCTGTAGTAACGCGGCATCGCGCTGTGCCTGCGCCGCGGAAAGACTGATGCGTTTCTTATCCAGGTCCACCGCCAGCACTTTGACCTGAATTTTATCTCCCGGCTTGACGACCTGTCCGGTATGGGACACCCGCCGGGTGGAAAGTTCCGAAATATGCACCAGGCCTTCAACGCCGGGAGCCAATTCCGCAAATGCGCCAAAATCCATCAGGCGCGTTATTGTAACTTCGGTGATCATGCCGACCGGGAAGTCTTCCACCGCGCTGGACCAAGGGTCTTTCTGCAATTGTTTAAGACCCAGCGAGACACGCTGCTTTTCGTGATCCACCGCCAGCACCATCACCTGCACCCGATCGCCGGGTTTGAGAAGTTTTGTGGGGTCCGCCACACGCGTGTGACTCATGGCCGAGACATGGAGCAGGCCGTCCACACCTCCGATATCCACAAATGCCCCGTAGGCCTGAACGGTACTGACCACTCCTTCGCGAATTTGCCCGGTCGCCAATTCACGCCATGTCTTTTCGCGTTCAACCTCCGATTGCTGCGCAAGAATTTCCCGGCGGCTGACAACCAGTTTGCGATCTGAGCGATTAATTTCAATAACCTGACATTTGATTTTCTGGCCGACCAGTGCGTTGAGATCGGAATTAAATCGGATATCCACCTGCCCGGCCGGCATGAACGCCCGGATATTATTGATCGTTACTTCCAGGCCGCCCTTGTTGGCCGCCGCGACCACACCTTCCACAACGTCACCTTCATGTAACTCGTCCCATGAGCCATGGTTGACCGCACCCCGGCGCGTCAGCAGCACCAGTCCTTCGCGATTGTCGTAACCCGTGAATGTAAAATCATATTCTTGGCCGATTGCCGGTTCCTCCTCAATATCGCTGAACTGCTCGAGTGGTACGACGCCCTGGGATTTTCCACCCAGATCCACAAAAATGGTCCGGTCTCGGATGGCCAAAATCCGTCCGCGGCGATCCCGGCTGTTGGCGGCAGCAGGCGAATCCCCGGCTCCGGCCTTGGGACGTCCGCCGCGCATCGGACGGGACGGATCAAGATTATCGCCGCCGGATGTGTCACCGGAGGCCTGCTTGAGCAGGTCTTCCATGGACAATCCACCCATTGCCTCCGACACCGCCTGGTTGAGATCATCGTTGGGTGTTCCGGAAAGCACGGAACCACCGGTATTCAAGTCGACTGCCATGGACAATCCTCATGCGTAACAAATTCAGTAAATTTTTCCGCGCCGGAAAAAAACATTTTCAATTCCGCGCCACGCGTCCGTGTCGTCGCGCCGGATCAGATTGTATTATATTACCATCGCGCGCGGCATTGAGAAACATACCGCCGCCCCGTATTCGCTTTTGCGTCTCCGTTCTCGGCCGGCGCTACGACCACTCCAACTGGGAACCATTCACAGCTTTCTTGATCTTGCCCAAAAAGTAGGGCTGTTCCCCGCACGACCGCAGATAGGTCATCACCGAACGCGTGTACTGCGGACTAACCACAATCACGTAGCCGATGCCCATATTAAATACATTGAACATTTCATCCTGATCCACCGGGCCATGTTTCTGCATATATTGAAAGATCGGCGGAACGGCCCACGCGTCGCGCTTGATCTTCGCCGCCATGCCGTCCGGCAAAACCCGCGGCACATTGCCGGGCAGTCCGCCGCCGGTAATGTGGCTCATGGCCTTGACGACCTGCCTGGCCTTATACTTCTGGAGCAGTCCCAATATGGATTTTACATAGATGCGGGTAGGCCGCAACAGCTCTTCCCCCAGCGTGCAATTGAATTCCGGAATAAATGTATCCGTGGAAAGACCCAGCTTGTCAAAGCAGATCCGCCGGACCAGCGCATAACCGTTGGAATGTATCCCGTTGCCGGCCAGTCCAATCACGCTGTCGCCGCTGGTCACATGTGAGCCATCGAGAATATGTTTACGTTCCACCACGCCGACCGCAAAGCCCGCCATATCGAATTCACCAGGGGCATAAACCGCGGGCATCTCCGCGGTTTCACCACCCAAAAGCGCGGCCCCGGATTCCATGCAGCCATCGGAAATACCCTTGACCATTTGTGACGTGATGGCGGGATCCAGTTTGTGCAGCGCCAGATAATCCAGAAAGAACAGCGGCTCGCCGCCCTGCACGATCAGATCGTTGACGCTCATGGCCACGAGATCAATGCCGATGGTGTCATACTTTTTCATGTCCGCCGCAACTTTGATTTTTGTGCCCACGCCGTCGGTGCAGGCGATCAGTACCGGCTCTTTGTAATTGCGGGCGAAAATTTTCTCGTTGAAATCCAGGCGGAATAATCCCGCAAAAGCTCCCCACTTGCCCAGCACGCGCGGGCTGTACGTGCGCGTGCATAGATGTTTGATCTGATCAACCATGGTGTCGCCGGCGTCAATATCAACGCCCGCGAGTTTATAGGTCAGCGGTCTGTTTATTTCTTGTTTCATGGTGCGAAAGTGTATCCGAATCCGAGCATATTGGCGAGTGCCGGTATGACAGTGCCGGTCATGGGGGCCTGTGACCGATTCTGCAACGCGGCACCGCCAGCATTTACGGGTTAGGAGTTGGAAGACTTTGCGAATTTCAACTTGCCCAAGTTAGGGGGGCAAGGTGCTCAAGTTAGGAGGGCAAGGTGCTCAAGTTGAGCATGTGGATGGGAGCGTTGATTTTAGCGGGTTTGGTTCAAGGTGCCCCAGATGCTCAAGATGTTTTTGGCCCCCATCGGGGGGCGGCATTCAGCATTCAGGAGTCAGGAGTCAGGAGTCAGGAGTCAGGAGTTAGAAGACTTTTTGGGCGCGGAATGGGCGCGGGCTGTTGGCTACAACGAACAACGAAACGCTGCGCTTAACGAGCAACGAGCAACGGGTTTCTGTTCAGGATTCTTTTCCGCGATCACTGTGGCGGCATGTTATTTACTTGTCAAATCCCGGCGGACCGGGATGCGGCACTTATGCCGTGGAGAGGCTATAGGGGGCGGCGGGGGAGGGTAATGGCGCAGTTTTCAGTTTTCAGGAGACAGGAGACAGGAGACGGGAGACAGGAGACAGGAGTTAGGAGTTAGGGAAGCTGCAAGGGGAATTGCCGGCGGTTGCCGGGCGCGGAGCAGGCGAGCAGTAGAGAGTTGAGCTGTCGCGGCGGCGACGACAACGACGGTATTTACCACAACGACACAACGACACAACGACACAACGACACAAAGATACGACGATGGAACGACGGTTAGCCACAAGTCACAGAGGTCACAGAGGTTGGGATACGACGACGATATTTACCACGAGGTAGCGGCGGCGGCCGCAGAGCAGGAGAAGCAGAGAGTTGACAGTAGAGCACATAAGGCTGGAACTCAAGAAATGCTGTCGCAAGATGAGGCAACCCCTGCGGTCTACTTTCTATTTTCTACTTTCAAGGTGCCGCTGCGGCGGCTGGAGCAGGAGAT
>JAKBAC010000070.1 GCA_021809365.1 Planctomycetota bacterium
AACCGGAAGCCCGCCAGCATAAACATTCCACCAATTCCACCGTCATGTTTGCAAATTACGACAATCGGGAAATCAATCTCGTGGATACCCCGGGATATCCGGATTTCATCGGACAGGCTCTGGCGGCAATGCCGGCGGTGGAAACCGCGGTGCTGGTGGTCAATGCCATGCAGGGGGTGGAATTTAACACACGCAGATTGTATCACGCGGCCGGGGAAATGGGCCTGGCGCGGATGATTGTCGTGAACAAAATTGATTCTCCCGCGGACTTGCCCGGGGTGGTGGCGCAGTTGAAGGCGACGTTCGGCCCGCAATTGCACTGCATCAATCTGCCCGCCGGTGGTGGCAGGGATGTGGTCGATTGTTTTGATCTTGATGCGGGCGGCACCGATTTCGGCGATGCCAACGCGGCCCATCGTGAAATTGTCGAAGCCGTCATTGAAATGGATGATGCCCGGCTGGAACAATATCTTGCCGGACAGAAGATTGATCCTGTGGATCTGCGATCATGTTTTATCAAGGCGATGAACGCGGGGCATGTTGTGCCGATATTGTTTACATCCGCCTTGCGGGAAGTCGGCATTGACGATCTGCTGCACATTTTGGTGAACGAAGCGCCGTCACCGACATCCGGCCGGTTCAAACGCCTGCAGAGACCCAATGCGGAAAAGCCGGAGCTGACGGATACGCTGGAAATTCAACCCGATCTCGACGCCCCGTTGCTGGCCCATGTTTTCAAGGTTACGACCGATCCGTATGTCGGCAAATTGTGCATGTTGCGCATTTTGCAGGGAAAATTGGACGCCAATACCGCATTCGTGTTTGGCCAGGACAAAAAAACGCATCGGGCGGGACATGTGCTGAAAATTGAGGGACGGGATCATCCGGAATCGCCAATGGCGTATGCGGGCGATATTGTTGCCATCGCCAAACTGGACGATCTGCGTGTTAATGAAATAGTCCACGCTCCCACCGCTCTAAATAACTTGCGGCCCATCTGCCCGCAATATCCGACGCCGATGTTTTCCGTGGCTGTATCGCCAAAAGCGCGCGGCGATGATGCCAAAATTTCTTCGGCGCTGGCCAAACTCATGGAAGAAGACCCCACGTTCCGTATCTCCCATGATCCGCAGACGCATGAACTGATCATGCACGGTTTGGGCGACCTGCATTTGCGGGTGATGCTGGAGAAAATGAAGAACCGCTTTAATCTGGATGTCACAGCCGCTCCGCCGCGGATTGCGTATCGCGAAACGATTTCCGCGCGGGCGGAAGGGCATTACCGGCATCGCAAGCAAAGTGGTGGGGCGGGGCAATTCGGCGAAGTGTATTTGAGGGTGGAACCGCTGGAGCGCGGAAAGGGCTTTGAATTCGTCAATGAAGTTTTCGGCGGTGCCATTCCGGGGCCGTTTATTGTGTCCGCCGAAAAGGGAATTCGCGAGGCCTTGGAGCATGGCCCCATCGGCGGATATCCGGTGCAGGATGTAAGGGTGATCATTTACGATGGGAAAACCCATCCGGTGGATTCCAAGGACATCGCGTTCCGCATTGCCGGGAAATATGCTTTTCTGGCGGCTATGCAAAAAGCGCGGCCCATGTTGCTTGAACCGATGGTCTCTCTGGAAGTGGTCATTCCGGAAAGTCATCTTGGCAGCGCCACAGGCGATTTGAACGGTCGGCGCGGACGTGTCAATGCGACCGATCTTCTGCCGGGCGGGATGGCGGCAATTCGGGCTACAGCGCCGCTTTCAGAGTTGGGGCAATATGATAATCAATTGCGCAGCGCCACCAGCGGCCAAGGCAGCTTCTCCATGGAGTTCTCACATTATGAAGCGGTTCCGCCAATGATTCAGGCCAAGATCGCGGCGCAATATAAACCGGCGGTTGAAGAATAACGCCGCAGCGGCCATCTATCGCCGCCTGTTTTTGCGGCATCACAAATATGAAAAACGATGGGCCGGTTTGAATATGCACACAAATTAAGCATTACAATCTGCTGGTGCGGCAATAATTCATGCATTTCGAAAAATAACGACAAATCATTTCGGCGTCTGATTGGGCTTGCCAATTAGTTGTTAAGTTGTGTTAATGCAATGAGTTATGAATTGTTTCATAAACCTTTGCGAAGATGCTAACCGGTTTTGGCGGTGGATTTGTGCGGCTGCTGATAAGTCGCGCACGCCGTTTGCTTAGTATAATAGCATGATGGGTTCGTCGCGACGGGCTTGGCCCTATATTCGGGGCGGGTGGCGTTTGGGCGAACAATGCACGGGTCTGATGCCCGCACCTGAGGTGTGAAGCTGCGGCCCATTTTTAACGCGGAATTTCTCGCCAGGGCCGTTGGTTGTCGTGGCGGGCTTGGTTGGAGTTGTGAGCTTCGTGGGTGCGAATAAACATTCTCACCTGCGATAGCGGAGGTTGGCTTTGATGGGTCGTGCGGAACTTGAATTAACTATTCTAACTGAGATAGGCCGGGTGCTGTCGTCAGGGCTGGATTTGCGCGCTGTATTTGACCAGACGATGCGCGTTCTGGCGGATCGGCTGGGGATGGAGCGCGGGTCGATGGTGCTTTTGGATTCGGCCACCGGTAAATTGCAGATTGAGGCGGCATTGGGCCTGACCGCCAATGAAATTCAACGTGGGCGCTACGATGTCGGGGAAGGCATTACTGGACAGGTGGTGGCTACCGGAAAACCGCGGGTGGTGGAGGACATCAGCAAGGAAATACAATTTCTTAACCGCACGGGTGCCCGCATACCGGTGCCGGGTCGTGTGATCAGTTTTATATGCGTGCCGATTCTCATTGAATCCCATGCCCGGGGGGCCTTGTCCGTTGACAAGCAGTTTATGGATAAGGACACGCTTGCCAGCGATCAGCGGCTGCTGGAAATCATCGCCGCGTTTATCGCCCAGGCCATCAAGATCAATTCCATTATCGCCACGGAGCGCGAGGAATGGCTGGAAGAGCGGCGGCAATTGCGGAGCACGCTGCAGGGAAAATACAAATTTGACAATATCATCGGCAGTTCGCCCACGATGCTGGAAGTTTTTGACACCATTGCGCAAGTGGCGGCAAGCCGGGCGACGGTATTGCTGCTGGGTGAAACCGGTACCGGTAAAGAATTGATCGCCAAAGCCATTCACTTTAATTCCAACCGCGCCGACAAACCTTTTATTCGAATGAACTGCGGCGCACTAAGTGGCACGCTGCTGGAGTCGGAATTGTTCGGTCATATCAAGGGCAGTTTCACCGGAGCCATCCGTGATAAAATTGGCCGCTTTGAGGCCGCCCACACCGGCACATTGTTTCTCGATGAAATTGGCACGCTGGACACCAGCCTGCAGGTCAAGCTGCTGCGGGTGCTGCAGGAAAGGGAATTCGAGCGTGTCGGCGACACGCAGACCATCCGCGTGGATGTCCGCATCATCGCGGCCACTAATTTAAGCCTGCAGGAAGAAGTGGCCAAAGGAAAATTCCGGGAGGACCTTTTCTACCGGCTCAATGTCGTTACCATCAACCTGCCCGCACTGCGCAATCGGCGGGAGGATATTCCGAAGCTCATCGACTTTTTCTTTGACAAATTCAATGCGGAGAACGGCAAGAATCTCAACAAAATAAGCCGGGAACTCGTCAATACTTTTGTCCGTTATCCCTGGCCGGGCAATGTGCGTGAATTGGAAAACGCCATGGAAAGGGCCGTGGTGTTAAGCCGCGGCGACACCTTGACGGAAGAGCTTTTACCCACAGCGATACGCACCTTTGCACAACAGGGGAAAGCGAATATCGCCAGTGAAGACCTGGCCGGCCTGGTGCATCGCCTGGCGGAGCAGGCCGTCAGCGAGTACAGCCTGCGTGAAGGGCAAATTTACGATCTGGTCATTCATCAGGTTGAAAAAGCTCTGTTGGAAGCGGCGCTGGCGCGTTGCGCCGATGTCAAGATCAAGGCCGCCGATTTTCTTGGGATCAACCGGAACACCCTGAATAAAAAGGTCAAAGACCTGGGCATTGAAGCTGCGGATATACCGCAGTCCGATCTCCCGCCGTCGTAATGAAAACCCGGCTCTGAGGAGTTTGGTAGTCAATGTCGCGTGGCCTCATGGATGATTGCGCATTGAATTGCGTCGGAAACCCGTCGCCGGATATGATACTGGGGCCGATGGACTGTTGTGCCGGTGTCGTTGTATCGGGCAGTTTCGGCGGGTGGGTGGCGGGTAGCCCCTTACGATCCGCGTGATATGAATTATAAGGAGTGATCACATGAAATTAATCATTGCCATTATTCAACCCTTTCGACTGGAGGCTGTGAAACAGGCGCTAACGGATGTGGAAGTATTTCGCCTGACAGTCAATGATGTGCAGGGATATGGCCGGCAGAAAGGCCATACCGAATATTTTCGCGGTCAGGCAATGCAGGTCAATCTGATCCGCAAGGTGCGGTTGGAAGTGGCGGTTAATGAAGCTTTTGTGCAGCCTACCATTGATGCCATCGTGCGTGGCGCACGCAGCGGACCCAACGGCAAGGGGCAGGTGGGGGATGGAAAAATATTTGTTTTACCCCTGGAGAATGTAATCCGCGTGAGCGATGGCACCGTCGGCGGCGAAGCGATTTAGGATTTTGTTCCAGCCCAATTACCTGTCAATCGGATGGCATCACATGATGCGCAACAAATGTTATTGGTTCGTCTTTTTATTACTCGCTCTGGCATCTTTTTGGAATAACGTTTCCATACATGCCGCGGAAGCTGCAATTCCGCAGCGATGGACGCGGACCAGGGCCTGGACGTGGTATCACCACCAACCCTGGCTGATTGGATGCAACTATATTCCCGCGACGGCCGACAATACCCTTGAAATGTGGCAGGGGGCGACATTTGACCCCAGGACGATCAATCGGGAACTTGGCTACGCGCATAAATTGGGATTCAATATCATCCGGGTATTTCTGGATGCCCTGGTATGGGAGCATAATCCGGCCGGATACCGCGCCCGGCTGGAGCAATTCCTGGCGATTGCCCATCGCCATAAAATTCGCGTTATGTTTGTCTTTTTTGATGATTGCTGGAATCCCACATCGCATCTTGGCCCGCAGCCGGAGCCGATTCCGGGCGTGCATAATTCGCAATGGGTGCAATGTCCCGGACCCGCGGAACTGGGGGATCGGGCGGTTTGGCCGAAGCTCAAGGCTTATGAGCAGGGAATCATGCGAGCGTTTGCGCAAGATCATCGTGTGATTCTCTGGGATTTGTATAACGAGGCGGGAAATTCAGGCAATGGACTCAAGACACTGCCGCTGCTCAAGGCCGTTTTCCGCTGGGCCATGGAAATCGATCCATCGCAACCTATCACGTCGTGTGTGTATGGCGGCCCGGCGAAAATATCGCAATTTGTTTTGTCACATTCCGATGTGATCACTTTTCACAATTATAATGGCCCAAAGAATTTGCAGCGGGAAATAACACAACTAAAAAAACTGGGGCGTCCGATGATCTGCACGGAATACATGCGCCGGCCCATCAGCACCTTCGCGGGAAGCCTGCCGGTGTTTAAGCGAAATAATGTCGGTTGCCTGAATTGGGGATTAACCAACGGCAGAACACAGACGATATTTCCATGGGGTTCCAAGCCGGGCACGCCGCCCCCGAAAGTCTGGTTCCACAATATTCTCCATCGGGATGGCCGACCCTTCAGCATCAAGGAAGTGCATCTGATTGAACGCTTCACCGGTGCGGCCGCGTGGCCGGTAAAATAGCGGCATGCGGAATAAAGATCGCGGACAATCGCACGATTGCGAACCGTGTTCGCGCGAATAACGGAGAGAGTGGGATTCGAACCCACGGTGAGGTTACCCCCACACACGACTTCCAATCGTGCTCCTTAAGCCACTCGGACATCTCTCCAAGGGTTCGCCGAAGCGAAGCCGGATAAGGGTATAGTTTAGCATACTTATCGTCAATTCGCCCGTGATTAGGTGCGTGACACTTTATGCGGGTTTCGGATAACGCAAGGGTCTCTCCCCCGAGCACCGTGGTGAAAACCTGGTGCCGTCAGCCCCCGCGCGGACCAGCGGCACCGCATGTGGGCGCGGCGGGCGTTGCGAACTTTTATCCTGTGATCGAACGATGTATTATCCCGGTATTCCGGTATCCGTGCCGGGGTGGAATGGTACTTCGTCAGATGGGCATCGCAGGAGTCCGGCGGATGAGTTTAATTTGGATCAATGGAGCGTTGGTTTCGCCGGATCGGGCATGTGTGAGTCTTTTCGATCACGGCGTGCTGTATGGGGATGGCGTATTTGAGGGTCTGCGCCAATACAATGGCCGGGTATTCCGGCAGGCCGATCATATCCAGCGGCTGTATGCATCGGCCCGAGCCATCCGATTGGAGATTCCTTATTCCCAGGCGGCCATTGCGGCTGCCATTACCGCAACTCTGCAGGCGAACAAACTCAACGATTCCTATATCCGGCTGGTGGTGACCCGCGGCCGCGGATCGTTGGATATTTCTCCCGCCAACTGCGGTACACCCGCGGTGTTTATTATTGCCGACCGCATCCAGATGTATTCCGCGGATACGTACCGCGACGGCATGGCGATTATTACCGCCAGCACCCCGCGCGTCGCGGCGGCGGCGCTGTCTCCACGGATAAAGAGTCTTAACTATCTCAATAACATCATGGCAAAGTGGGAGGCCATTGACGCCGGCGTGGCCGAAGCGGTCATGCTCAATCATCTGGGATTCGTGTGCGAATGCACGGCGGATAATATTTTTACCGTGCGGGAGGGGCAATTAATCACACCGGCGGAGGAAAGCGGCATTCTGCTGGGCGTTACACGCGCGGTGGTACTGGAACTGGCCGCCAAGGCGAACATTCCAACGCGGGAGATGAATTTGACGCGCTATGACCTGTATACAGCCGATGAATGTTTCCTGACCGGCACCGGCGCGGAAATAGTACCGGTAACCAGTGTGGACAAACGCACCATCGGCGATGGAAAAGTCGGCCCGATCACCCGGCAATTAACCGAGGCGTTTCACGCTTATGTGCGGAATATTTCGACGATCTGACGGAGCAATCCTACAATTACATAGTATGGTGGATTCCGGCGAAGGCGTTGCCCAAAGGCGGCAGCTCGCTTTTACCGGAACGCAAATTGTGTTTCGGCGGGTTGATTGAGGGCCGGCAATAAGGAGATTGATGATGCGTACGGAATTGGATAAAGTTCCAACTGGGCCGTTTCCGACCGTGATCGGATTGGTTGTGATATTACTCGCCGCAATAAGTTTGGCACCGGCGGTTTCCGGAGCGCCGGTAAGCACGCCGGCTGGCGGCGTTTATATTTCAGCGGCGGGGAGCCGGGTGGTGGTCAAGGGCCGATCAACGTTGCATCACTGGTCCGCCAGCAGCACGTCACTGAATGGCAGAGTGGTGTTCACGGGACATCGACTCGGAAAAGGGTCTGACGCACTTCAACTTAAATTGATCCGCCTGTCCATTCCAGTCACATCCCTGAAAGGCAGCGATGGCAGCGGTATGACGCATACCATTTATCACAGCCTGCATAGCCGCCAGCATCCGAATATCACATTTATTCTCACCGGTGCCAGCTTGAACAAAGGGGCGGTTCCGCATCATGGCTCCAAGACGTTCATCGCATCGGGACTTCTGAAAGTTAATGGAATTATGCGGGCGGTGAAGCTGACATTGAGCATTACTTTCCACCCGGGCGGAAAGGCGACAATTCAGACCGTTGCCAAACTGAAAATGAGTGAGTTCGGAGTTAAGCCGCCCACAGCGATGTTTGGGATTATTCGCTCGAGCAATGCCATCACCGTTACCGCGACGTGGCAATTGGTGAAGCAAAAGCCCGGGGTGCCCCGATAGCGGCATCCCGATAGCGGCATTATGTATCGAGCATGGATTCAAGCTGCTTTTCCCGCGCCAGATCGCGTAGAGCGGAAGTTAATTCAAACATGTCTCCGGCAATGATTTTTTCCAGAGGAAAGTTGCGGTTCAGGCGGTGATCGGTAAGCCGATTCTGCGGAAAGTTGTACGTGCGAATGCGTTCATTGCGGTCCCCGCTGCCGATCATTTCCTTGCGCGCATCGGAGCGGGCGGCGCGGCGCTGCTGATCATAAAACTCGAACACTCGTGAACGCAAAATCCGCCAGGCTTTGTCGCGGTTCTTGTGCTGGCTGCGCTCATCACGCATGCGCACGACGATGCCGGTGGGCAAGTGGTTCAATTGCACCGCCGATTCCACCTTGTTGACATTCTGCCCACCTGGACCACCGGCGCGGGAAACATCTTCCCGCACATCCGCGGGATTGATTTCAATGGCCGATTGGTCCGGCTCAGGCAGAACCGCAACCGTGGCGGCGCTGGTATGAATTCGGCCTTGCGTTTCCGTCTGCGGAACTCTCTGAACTCTGTGCCCGCCACCTTCCATTCCCAGCAATTCCACGACCCCCGCGCCGCGGACATTGACAATAATTTCCCGAAATCCGCCATGCTCCGTGGGGGAAAAATCCAGCACATCAAAACGCCAGTTGTTTTTCTCGCTGAAACGCCGATACATGTCCGCGAGATCACGGGCAAAAAGCGCGGCTTCATCACCGCCGGTGCCCGCCCGGATTTCCAGCATGACCGAATCCGACGCCCCGCGCTGGGCGGCAAGAAAGTCATTGAGCATGTCATTGAGCAGTGTGTAAATTTCCGGATTCAATTCAGCCAGATGCATGCGCGCCATATCGCGAAACTCGGCGCTTTCAGAAACATCGTCGATGATCTGCCTGGCTTCCGCCGCGTCCTTATTGAGTTTCAGATAGCGCCGGTAGAGAATCAGCGACTTTTCAAGGCGGCCATTCTCACGCGAGATTTCCGCCACGCGCGCCGGATTCAGCGTCGCCCCCGCTTCTTCCAATTCACGTTCAATGGCTCCCTGCCGCTCGTGCATGGCGTGGAGCTTTCTTAGCACCAGCTCATGCGCTTTACTTATTCCATCATCCGACATATCGCAACTCTCCAAAGGCGCGCCGCCCCGGCACAGAGTACAAACAAAAACGCCGCGCCACGCCTTGCGGCGGACACGACGTTGATTACCATGGAAGGCGGTATGCTAGGCGTTGCTCTTCGAGGCCTTTTTGGCATCGAAATTGGCGTACTTCTTCTGGAAGCGTTCCACACGTCCGGCGGTATCGACGAATTTCTGCTTACCGGTATAAAACGGGTGGCATACGCCGCAGATATCCACTTCAATCCGCTTGGCCGAAGAACCGGTTTCAAACGTATTGCCGCAAGCACAATGTGCTTTGACAAAATTGTAATTGGGATGAACTTTGGCTTTCATAATAGAACCTTTCATTGCATTTTACGAAAATCATTTCCTCAACCGCCGCAATCCGTCCATGCGGCATTACCACTCGTGCCCTGTTCCACCCGTAATTACGGGTGGATTGGTTTCAAACCCTACGGGCGGGGGCACTAGCGGCGTCCGGACTCGAACCGGAGACCTTGGGCTTATGAATCCCGCGCTCTACCAACTGAGCTACGCCGCCGGATTTCCAAGCCCAGTAGTATAGCCGAAGGCCACGCCCTGTTGCAAATCGCCGGAAATTCACCGCAAATCGGGGTGGGCGGCTGCCGCCGAGAGCAGTGGAACAGGAGAAAGTTGAACAGGAGAGCGAATCGGGCTGCGGCCCGATTAGAGCAGGTGTGGGAACAACGAACAACAGGGCGCTGCGCTTAACGAGCAACGAGTAACGAACAACGGGGGCACTGTGGCGACGACGAGGTTATTTACCACAACGACACAACGACACAAAGATACGACGATGGAACGACACGCTTCAACGAAACGCTACGCTTCAACGAGTAACGAGCGACGAGCAACAGAGTGACACGCACCGCGATGACGCGGGGACGGAACGACGGTTAGCCACAGAGATCACAGAGATCACAGAGGTTGGGATAATACGACGATATTTACCACGAGGTAGCGGCGGCCCTTGCCGCAGAGCAGGAGAACAGATAGAGAGTTGACAGTAGAGCACATAAGGCTGGAACTCAAGAAATGCTGTTGCAAGATGAGGCAACCCCTGCGGTCTACTTTCTATTTTCTACTTTCAAGGTAGCCGCTGCGGCGGCTGGAGCAGGTGAACAGTACAGAGTTGAGCAGTAGAGCGAATCGGGCCGCGGCCCGATTAGAGCAGGTGTGAGTAGAACAGGTGAACAGTAGAGCAAATTCGGCCAAAGCAAGAGGATAGGCTGTCGCCAACAATGCAGCTTCTCCTGCGGTCTACTGCTCAATCCATTTTTGCCAAAGCCCCGCCGCCGCACGGCTGGCTTGGAGAATTGCCGGCGGTTGCCGAACATTGGACACCGCGCTCCAGTCATCATTGCACGGCGATTTGACTGCTGCTTGTTTCCGGGCATCACAACGCCATCCATTCTACCGCCGCATTGGGCACAGTCCAACAACCATAAATCCGCAACCCATTTCATTAACTACTCACGTCCCCGTTGCGCTTCTCCGGCCTTTTTCGCCGTCGTGACGTTCCGGGACAGAACGATTTATTAAAAAATGTGATCAGGCCTGTGCCCGGAGGTCCACGCGGTTCTCAAAACGAAAAGGCCCTGCGATGTTCCCACGCTGCCTAATATTCGGCGTACCATGGCACCGTCGGCGGCGATGGTGTGCCGCAAATAGAATAATGGTGGGCAGTTTGTTCTTACGTTATCATCGGAGAAAACGCCCGCGTTTGACTGGTCCACAGTAGTGTGACTGCTCACAATACCTGGATTGAAAATGGCCATTTGCGTGTGGCTGAAACGAATTGAAGGTATGGTATGAACACATCGGCTTCCGACATGAGGTGTATCCTTTGCGACACCCCGTTGGCGGGCCAAAACAGGCAGCGGGAACACGCCATTCCGCGTGGAATTGGCGGACGGATCGTATCGGATGCGATCACCTGTAGCAGTTGTAACAACAAGGCCGGCTCAACGAGTGATAGAGATCTCTGCGAGTGCTATTTCATTGTCACCGGAACACTTTCCGAGTTCCTGCCGACCGAAAGCGACACGATTGGTAACACATCGGGAATCGCAATCCTTAGGGACCAAGGCAGGGAGTTCCGAGCTAAGATTCCGCTCGACCCGGAGCGAAGCGCGAACGGTACATACGTCGCCACCGAACGGTCGAGCGGCCAGAAGCGCGTAATCGGTGCGGACGCAGAATCAGCCCTCGGTGAAGCAGAAAGAATTGGCCGCTCGCTATACGGCGAAGGTAGATTCCGAATAGAAGCTGTTCCCGCGCCGTGCCTGCCCGTGTACGAGAAAAGAGATGTTCCATTGCCCCAATCGATCAGCGTCCAATGCGGGGCGCTCAAGGCCGGTTTCCTGACACTCGCGGCCCTGAAAGCCGAATCCCACGGCGTCGATCTCTGGTCAGAGCAATTTGATACCGCCCGAGCCACAATCAAGGCGGTTGATGGCACATCTCTCGCCGAGGGCCAAGTGTGCGTCCCGACCCTTCCTAAATCAAAGATCGGTGTATCACTTGGGCTGCACCAGGAACTCCTGCCAAGCTTGCTGCAAATTAGGCAATTAATAACCTTTCCTCGCACCGATTTCGAGCATTTCATCACGCTTTCCGGAAACGCGGCCAGCCAAAGCTTAGAACTCTTCGTCGTAGTCTTTTCCGCACATGTTTTTGCATTTCGGCTTGCGAACGATTGGCAGGGTGGCGATATCGTATTGGTAGCCGCCAACGGGATTCTGAGGAATTCCAGTTACTCGTCCCTGAGTCGGTGCCGCGTCAGCCCGTTTTCCGCCACACAACGGAATTCGCCAATGGGCCAAAGCGGCTCCAAAATGGAAAACTCCATCTTGGTTCCCGGCCTCTACGCCCGAGCCAAGGCGTACCAGTTTCGCCATTCGGAGCAGTTCCAGAGAATCATTATTTGCGACGAAATGAACCGTTTTGGCACGTTGGCCAAAACGCTCTCTAAAATATTGGAGATGGCTTATCCATCGAATCTCGACGCTCCTCCGTGGCGAGAACAACGCGCTGCGATGGTGGCGAAGGCAACCAGCATGCAATGTGGTGCGGCCCTTACCGACACCCAAACCAAACAGGCAGCGGAATTGATTGCGGAGGCTATCGACAACTTGGCGAAAGAAGGTATATTTCCATCCTCCTATGGTCAGGGCGTAATCGACAGACACGTCGGAGAGTGAAGGGAGAATGCACGTTGGGAAAGATTATCGTTCACCTTGATAACTCCAAAGGATCAGCCATGGCCGAACCAACTTATTTGACGCTTGCCAGCTATCGCGCCTGCGTTACCCGCCTGCACGCGGCTTGGCCGGCATTTCTGGAGATCCGCAATGATCGACTGCGCCACGGTGATGAATCGGAAAAAGTTGCCGAGGCCATTATAGAAGACCTGCTGACCGGTGTGCTGGATTGGGCCAAGGGCGATCTGGCCTATCAAATTGAATATGCCGACATTGTATTAGCCCGGATATTTCATCAGTTTTAGCTGGCGGCGGCTTGGCCGCAGGCGTTGCACTTAGTAAAATCAATGTCGTGGTAGCGTTTTTTTCGGTTTGCAAGGAGGCAAGGTCATGTCTACAGACTGTACCACCAAATCCATCTCATTGTCGTCGCTTGAGCGTTCTACATATAGATCAACAAACGTCAGGGTGAATCCGAATTGGCCGCAAGAAAAGAAAGGAAAATCGCATGAATCAAAATAGTATGTCAAGATGATGGGGGCCGAGGAGAATTCTGCGCCTTACTAAAAAGACAGAAAATTCCTCGCCGCCCGAACCGATCCGAAGACACCGGGCTGCCACCAGTTAAAACTGATGAAATGTCCGGGTTAGTAATATCGGTTATTGCCGTGAGACCGAGGGGACGAGGTGAAAAATGAATGTGCGTTTGGTGTGGCTGGGGTACCAATTCACCGCGTAGTGTTTATTGCGGGCAAAAAGTTCTAGGGCCTGATAGGTGGCAAAACCGCTGGGGCGTACCAGAAAAATCAGCACGGTCTGGCTGGGCCGATTATTTACCAGACACTGCGGCGGATTGCTGGATGAGACAAATTGTGAAAGCGTATCAGGTACCGCGCCGGCGCGGCGCGTAAAGGTCTCGATAAGTCCTTGTCTCGACTTATGGAAATCCTTGGAGCCGATGCGCCAAATACGGTTGTTGGCCACCTCAAACAATACATTGTTCCGGGTGGTCTTGTAGGAATGCGGAATGTAGTCGTCCGCAGCGTGCTCCTCCCGCAATTTTTTGAGGGCGCGCGTTCGTTTTTCTGTGGCCACCGCCTGGCCCTCTGTGGCCTTAATTTCCTGGCGTAGTTTTGCGGCCGTCGAGGGACTGTTCAGGTGCTGGAGTTTGGCCAGTTGCTTGCACGCCGTGGGGAAATAACATGAGGCCGGATTTTACGACGATAGTTCGCGCCACATTTTTTTAAGGCAAAAACTGGATATGACACTGGCCGAATAGGACGGCTGGCCATTGCGGCAACTGGCCAAAGGATTAAAATGGAGCCATGAATAACACCAATAATCATAAGCGCTGGTATTTCAAGACCGACAATAAGTTTGGCCATCGAAGGCCGCGTATATCCAAGGAGTTGGTGCGGGACGTGATGCCGGGATAGGTTGACTTGGAAACCTTCGGCAAACATTTGAACCAAGGGATTGTGAAGGCCAAGGCAGGCCACGTTCACACATTGCTGCGCTGTGCCGAGGTTATCGGGATTTTACTGCTGGGCGACGGCAGATTCGTACCGCGGCCATGGAATCGGCGGGAAGCGCGGTTGAAGTGGAACTGATGGCGATGCCCAAGTAGGAGGAAATTATCATGGCTGAAAATAATGCAAAAGTGTGCAGCAGTTGCGGGTGCATGGTGACGGAAGGGCCTACACGGGCACACTGCCGAACGTTCTTGGTCGCGGTTGCCATGGCGGCAGTGCTTTTGGTTGCTCGTTTGCTTCGCGCGCAATCCCCATTCATGCGGGCGAAACTTACTGCTAACACGATCCTCTCTGCCGCTGCCAGCCAAGAACTTCCGCAAACTTCATGGGGCAAGCTCGTCTCGGATGCCCGCCACGTTGATGCCAACCAAATCACCAACCTTACCGCGCTGGTTGCCGTCGGCACGAACGCTGTGCAGCGCGTTGTCCGCGTTAATCCTTCCCCCTCGGCGACCGATGTGCAGATTGAGGCGCTCAACGAACAAAAGCTACGGGCGCAGCGGGCCTACGCTCGTGGCCTGTTGGGGAAAGTCGTTGCGGTGGCATTCCGTGTTGACGCTGTTGAATCAACGGATGACGGCCGTTTTATTATCACCGGGCACTTGCACTGGCGGGCCGAGACCACGTACACCAAACGCGAAAGAGTGGAGATCGCCGCCGTCGATGCCAGTTATCACCATGATGTGCAAGCAATTCCGGAAGAGTCGCATGGCCCGAAGGAGGCGCAGGGGCTTCAACGGGTTGCACAGGAGAGCCGAGATAGCGCCGTGGAGCGTATTGCGGCTAGGGCCAAAGCTCCGCAAGCGGGGATATTGATCTGCACGGATAACAGAAATGTTATGCAATGGCGGGTTGGAGATTATCACACCGTGGAGTGTGTCGTTGTGGGTGCTGCGGATGGGATTAACCCCCCTGCAGGGTACGATTACAGTGGCGCTTACATCAAGACACGAATCGAATTGTGTTGGGTGCGGAGTACGATTCCACAAGCCTCCACGCCAAGAGCGCGTCGCAGTGGTACCCGCTTTGTGTTTCACCTTGTTGCTGGCGGTGTGCTCCATGTGTCAAGCTACAAAAAGGCAGGAACGCATTACCAGATGGTGCTTTCCGACGGTGCCATCATAGCAGAGGACATATCGGCGGTTTCCAGCATTGAAAAAAGGGCCATTCGCCGGGGGCCGCAGCCCGGCGGTCAAGCCGGTATCGTTTTGCTCCATGGTGGCGCTGCAGTTGCAGCCAACAGCCGCGGGCCACAGCCCGACTCCCGTGGTGCCCACCCGCGCGGTGAGCGGGCCGGTGCCGGTGACAGTATCGTTACGCCCCCGCCCAATCCGATTATGCCGTTGAAGTATCAGTTTGTATGGCCGGCGCGTCTGGTAAATCCTAAATTTGAGCTAACGATTCGTCGGGATGGTTCTGTCGCCAAGGTAAAAGTATTAATATCATCGGGCTACACGGGCATTGATCAAGCTATTATTAATGCGTTGATGCAGGCGCGGTTTTTGCCCAATATCGTTGAAGGCAAGCTGGTGCAAAGCAAATTTGTTATCAGATACCAACTTGCAGGGACGGTGCCGCAGGCCCTGCCGCCAGCAGCTTCAGCCTGGAGCAAGGCCGTCCGTTTCGTATTTCATCTTACGAACGGCGGCAGGCTTGAGGTCTCCAGTTACACAAGGAAAGGGGCGCAGTACCAAATCACACTGTCTGACGGCATTATATTGGCCGAGGACGTATCGGCGGTCGCCAGCATCGACAAAAAAGAGGTTGGGGTTTCGGAAAAGGGACGGTGAACCATGACTGCTGAACTGGAAAAATGCGAAAGTTGTGGGCGCGCTGTTGGGGCTAATGAGGTACCCAACACTGAAAACAGTCGCCTATCACATCTGGGGTGTGCGCCGCGCGATGCTCTTGCGGTTCAGGTTGTTGTTTCTTTTCGTGGCCTGCCGGTTTGCGTGGCCCGGCGAAGGGTGATGGTGTCCCTTGGTTATCATCAACGAAAAAGAAGGCTTGGCGGCGATTGCCAGAGTGGACTGTACTCCATCCGCGATATTTACCGCGAGGTAGCGGAGGGGTAGCCGCTGCGGCGGCTGGAGCAGGAGATCAGGTGATAGTTGAGCAGTAGAGCGAATCGGGCCGCGGCCCGATTAGAGCAGGGGTGAGTAGAACAGGTGAACAGTAGAGAGTAGAGCTGTCGCTGCGGCGACGACGCAACAGTAAGAGGGATTACGAAGTGGGTCCGCTCGCTGATCCCATGGCGGCTTCATGGAATAATTGTCACGGTTCCGGACTCGGCGAAATGGCGATCAAAGGTCAACACCTGTTTGATGTGAAG
>JAKBAC010000071.1 GCA_021809365.1 Planctomycetota bacterium
CGCAATATCCAGCCGCCGAAAATAAATCCATAATGGAATTAAAATAAGCAGTATGACCCAGGGGAATAATCGCTTCGCTTCCATTCGGGCATGGTGCGACGCATTCAAATACAGCACCAGCCCGCAGATTACCGAAACGCCGGGAACATCATGCCGCACGTCCGCGGCCCATCGGGTGGCCAGCGCCGGAGGCAGCACTGCATTAAGCTGCACGGTCGAAGAAATGGAAATGTCATGCGGGCCAATAGCGACCACGCCGGGAAACAGGGTGGCCGGTGATTCCTGTAACCGCTGCAACGCCGATGCGGTACCCAATGGCGATTGCCAGGACTTGAGTGCGGAATCAAAAGCGCTGGCACGCAAGCCATTCGCGATAGCAGCTTCCGCCAGAAGCGCCTGAGCGTGAACCATCTGTTCAGGCGTAAAAAACGCCCGCCATGCGGCTAACCGCCTTTGCGCGGTTTGTGTATCGGGAAGAATTGCCGATGCGGTGGTGTATCCCGCAATCAATCGCTTCGCTTGCAGCACCTTAAGCAAATGATCTAACGTGTGCAGTTGAGCTAGCGCCCGATCCGCGGACACTTGATGAATCGTAATCACCCCTGATTGCCGCAAGTGCCCCCATACGGCCGAAAATTTGGCTTCGTCATGCTTGAGTGCCACCGAGGAACCATCCAAGGATTGCCCGTTGGCGGTATAATCCACGGCGATCGCCCGGCTTCCCAGCCACAGCGTCATGAGAATAAATGCCGATGTTGCGATGAGCTTGAGCAATCCGGGATGGAACCATTGATTCAAGCTGCGCGACAAGGACCGCGGATTTCGCGGATCATGCGGATTACCAGAGGGCGTTGCCCGGTTGTTCGGGCCATTAGCCGCCACATCCGCCCCTTCGGATTCCGGTGCGATCTCATCATTTAACGATGCGTTCCGCGCTTTGGTTGGCAAGCAATCACCGCGAATTCTTTTATCCGCGCTATCCGCGTAATCCGCGGTCCGGCAAACCCAAGGCCCAAGATACGCCGGTAAAACTATAAATGTCACCAGCCAGATACACCCGGTGGCGCTGGCAATAAAGAGTCCCAACGTCTGTAACCCCGTGGCGGAACTCTCGGCCAACGCGCCGTAACCCGTCATGCTGGTACATACACTCATGGATATGGGTCCAACTAAATCCCTTGCGGATAAAGCGGGCATATCGGTTTGATACTGGCCCGCCTGTTTTACGCGCCGCTGTAATGCCGCAATAAGTTGAATGCCGTAATCGGTCGTCGAGCCGCAGAGTAACCCATCAAATCCCAGCACGATTAACGGAATATGCAGGTGGAATAAGCCCGCTATGCCCATGGCCGCACCCAGACCAACTATCGGCGGAATCATGCACAGAACCACCGAACCCATGCGACGGAAATACCAGGCGATAACCCCGGCCACCAGCAGCGATCCGACAATTGAAATCATTTTCAAATCATGCTTCACCAACCGCTGATTTTCTACAAAATTGCGATAAGGTCCCACGATCCACACGCGCAAAGCGGGCATGTGTTTTTCTACTGATGCAATTGCACTGCGAATCGCGGTGAGCATTTTCTCAGAAGCGGCGACATTTTCCGGCCTGAAAGGCGGAACCAGAATCATCATCGCATGTCGGCCATTGGCGCTAACCAGCAGTGGACCGGAAAAATGCGCCCCCGCCCCTGCATGAACGGATTTAAATTGTGAAACCAGCAATTGCCGCATATCCAGGGGATCAGCCTGCAATTGTGCGGCAACAATCTGCCCGGCGGGTCCCGCCATTTTCTGCACTTGCCTGTGAAAATAGTGATCCAGCCACCGTGCTGACAACCGCCGGCGAAGGGTATTAAATTGCTGATGCGAAAGCAGAATGGGAGCGCTATTCTGTAAAGCCACTTGTGCCTGAACCTGCCGCGATGCCGGTGTTCCGTACCAGAGACTTGAAAAGGCGTGCGTGTTTTGCAGCGCCTGGGCCAAGAGGCGCACGGCCACACTTAAATTGCCCTTTTTCCCCGCAGCAAAATGCACATCCAGCCGCATGGCATCCGCCAAGCCATTACGATCCTCGGACAGCCGCACATCATGGATCGCTGCGCTGTGTGCCGAAAAAAAACTCAACAGACTGGTCTGCCACACAATATTCCGCGATGCGGTAAACAGCAGAACGCCAAGCACCAGCAGCACCACGGTTAAGCCAATGCGTTGCCTCTGCAATCGCCCATACCACCAGATCATCCAACGCGTGAGTTGATCGGGCTTCGGGGCGTTAGCGCCCGCAATGCTTGGGCTATCGGGTGGATTCATGGCGGACCCACCGGGGCAAAACTTTTCGGTGCCAGTCGCGGATTCAGCCGGGTATGGCGCAACCAGAACATGCTTTGATCGCCATTTTTTGCGACAATACGAATATATTTTAATTGTTCAGGGCCAGCCTGATGTCCGACCGTAACCTTTTGGGTTGAGGCCGCAAAGCCAAGTTGAATCTCACGAATGGCCTCTTGGAGCAATCCGCCCAGCGGACGCAACGTAAACAGTTCAAGGTCGGGCGGTGTTTTTTTATGGTTTACGGACACGACTCCGGCCGGAGCATCTTTTGGCACCGGACGCGGCGCCTTCTGGAAACGGACCTGATACTGCCTGCTGACGTTACCGACGTTCCCCAGCGACCACGCCGCGAATTGCTGCATCATAATTCCAATCGCCGGCTGCGAGTCCACTGAACTGGTGCTCCAATGCGCATTGGATTCATTACGCATGTCAAGATGGCGTCCGTTAAGAATATAGCAGGAGCGATACGGCCAAATCGTTGCAAAGCGAACCCGACTGGGTCGGGCAATGGTAATAATTCCCTTGCTGAAAAAAGGCTTCCGAAGCACCTGCAACTTCTTTTCACATAAAAAGGCGGACTGAATTGCTTGAACCGATTTCATTCCCGCAAGTACGTTCACCAGTTGTTTCCGTGCGGCACCGCCATTGGCAGCCCCGGCATGGGCCAGGGGTGGCAGCACTGACAGCCCGGCCAGAATACAAACCAGAAAAGCCGAGATCTGAAAATTGAATCCGCGCGGCCGGCCAATGCCTTCAGAGCAATCTGCGATGGCCGTGCAATCTTGCCGAGATTTCATTAAAGCCACAACTTTAACCACTTTGATCATGATCCTGATAATACCATATAAACATAGCGGCGGCAGCGCCAGGAATGCGGTTGGCATTTGTGCCAGCATACAATTAACATACTCTCATGGCAGCGAAGATTACTGAAGCTAAAATTCAGATACATCCGGTCATGGTGCTGGCGGGAAGTGAGGCGTTTTTGCGCCGCCAGTGGCTGGGGCGAATCCGCCGGGCGGCTCTGGATGAGTCTTCCATGGACGCGGGATATATTCGCATGGAAACGAATGTTTCAGTCACAGCCTTGCTGGATGAATGCCGGACGTTCGGCATGTTTTCCAGCCGCAAGTTAGTGGTGCTTGAGCCGGCCGATATGTTGCTCAAAGCGCGGGGCGGCAACACTCCTGAATCGCAAAATGAGATTGATGAAGATCAATCCGAAGAACTGGCAGCTTCCGGCGCTTCGACAGCTCGCGATCTGATTTTGCGATATGCCCAGGCCCCCAGTGACAACGCCACGCTCGTATTAATCTGTGATAACTGGCTGAAAACGACACGCCTGCATAAATTCCTGGACAAACAAGGTGCCGTGATCCTCTGCCAGGCGATGAAGGAAGATGAAGTTCCGCGCTGGCTGACCCAGCATGCGCGAAGCGAGTTTGCAAAAACCCTCGATGCGCAGGCGGCCATGCGTCTGGCGGACCTGGTGGGCACCGATCTGGGACGCCTGGAAAGCGAATTGGCTAAATTGGCGCTATTCGCGGATAAACAAACTGCGATTACCACCGCGATGGTCGATGAATTGGTTGGTTTTCAACATGAACAGGTCGTATGGAGTCTTATTGACGCCCTGGCCGCAGGGAACGCCAAGGAAGCATTAACCCGCCATACAGAACTATGGCAGATGGATGCGCGGATCGGATTTTCTCTGGTGGGAGCCATATTTTTCTGGCTAAGCCAGGTGTTGCGGGCACGGGAAATGCTGGATCGCCGCCTTAGCGATAACCAGATTATCAAGGAACTTAAACTCTGGCCGGCACCACGGGCCAGCGCCGTTATGGCTTCCGCCCGCCGCTGGGGTATTGCAGGCAGCCGCCGGGTCAGCGCTGCGTTGCTGGCAGCGGACATGGCGGCAAAAACCAGCCTGGGCGATCCGCAGCGCAACATGGAGCGCTTTATCGTGCAGGCGTGCACCAACATGGATGTACCGGCGTAAAACTATTCCGGCTATTTACAACGGCTTGCCCAGTAGTTGCCGTTTATGCTTGAGAAATTTCATGTGATGATCAAAGTGCTGCACATACAATTTCAACAGTTCTTCCAACGTAACGCGCCCGCGCTGATTGTGCGTACCGGCACGCAGGAAGGCGGTTGCGGGCAGGCGATTGAGAATTTCCGCAGTCAGCAGACGATTTTTCGCGAAGACTTCCCCTGCCATCACCGCGTCAAGATGGTCATAGAACAAATGAGCCGCAAAAGCACTTTCATCGAATCCGATCAGGGTAGGATTATTTTCCGCGATAATGCGTTTCATGCGGTCGGATGCAATTAGATCACTGTCCATGACATGCAGGATGATTTGCCGGATACTCCAGGTATTGGGTATCGGACAGGCGTTAAGGTCCGCAGCAGTCAAGCCTTTTATGGCTGCCGGAAAGATAGATGCCTGTCGCAGATATTCATCAATAACAGCCTGTTCCATGGTCTGATTCTCCAAACAAGTCCATCTTGCATCCACTATCATCAAAATTATAGCGAAAAAAAGCAACCTGTGCTGTCGAGCCATACGCAAAGTTTTTATTTCTCTCATATTACGCAAATACGGTTCCCATAACCTGCTTTTCGGAGATCACGCGATGTTGCTGTGATCCGATTTTATTTCTTCCGGAGGAACCGATCATGCGTCTACTTAACCCAAAAATATCCCCTGGCAAGGCACTGGCTGTAGCCACCGCCTGTACCACCACGCTGGCCCTGGCTGCATCCCACGCCAATGGCAGTCCAACCGTAGCGGCCGGTTATTCGCTGACCACCTTTGCGTCCCCCTTTACGGCAGCGGGATTGAATCAGGGAATTATCCCCGGCGCTTCACAAGTCGTCAGCGCCCCGGACGACATCACCGTCGCCGGCAACAGTGTGTTTATCGGCTGGGGCAACAACGTCATGTCCGATGGCAGTGACGGCGGCCAAAGCGTTGTAGCGCAATACACCCTGACCGGGCAGTTGGTTAACCATTTTAATGTGACCGGCCATGTGGAAGGCCTGGCCATGGGCAATAACGGCCTGCTTTACACCGATGAAAATGAAGACGGCAACTCCGCACTGACCGTTATCAACACGGCCACCGGCAGCCAAATGCGTTATGGCTACCCCAACCCATCCGTGCACGGTGGCGGGTTTGACGGCCTGCAATTTATCAATGGGAACCTCTATGCATCCGGCTCAAATCCGGATAATGGCGGCGATGGCCCCGGGCAGGTCAACAGCCATCCTGTCATTTACCAGGTCACCGCCAATCCAAATTCTTATCCTGCCACAGCCACCGCGATGGGTGTGGTCTGGGGCAATGATATGGCGACCAATTCTGTGACCGGTCAAACCGTGCAGATGAATGTTTTTGATCCGGATTCGCTGAACCTTACTCCCACGGGCAGTCTGCTTTTGTCCAACGAAAGCGGAGCACAATTAACTGAAGTTACCAATCCGGGTGCAACTCAGAGCATTTCCGTGTTGAATCTGACGGATGCCTCCGGCAACCCGGTCAATACCGATGACACAGGTTTTGCCACCGCCGCGCGCGGAACACTTTTATTTTCCGATGTGAAAAATAACGTGGTTTATGCCCTGACCGCCAATAACGGCTTTACCTTGAATCAGGCTTATTCCTCCGACAAAACCAACCACAGTCTGGATATGCTCAACTTCAGCACCGGCGTACTGACCCCCATCGTCACCGGCCTGGGCGGCCCGGCGGGCATCGGCTTTGTGAACGATCCAGCGGCAGTGCCGGAACCGGCAACCCTGGCCTTGATTATTCTGGCCGCGGGCGGATTACTGCTGATGCCGCGCAAGCGCGCTTCCCGATAACTTTCAGTAACGCTTTAACGCCGGGAAATATTGACGCGAAGCACGACCCGGCACATCCCAATTTTCCAACACCGATACAACTCCCCAGCCCCGCACAGCCCCCGCCGTGCGGGGCTTTTTTTCAAAACAAAGGTACCTGACACCTTTTCCGAAAAAAAAGGTGTCAGGTACCTTTTTTTCGAGTTGGGCGATTTTTTTGCCGCATTCGGGGGTGCCGGGAAGGAGGCATCAGGGGAGGCGCTGCTTGGAGATGCGCCCTTGCGATGTATTTTCCGCGAGGCGGTGTGGAACGGAAATATTGCGGTGCGCAGCGACATCTGCGGCTAACACTCTGCGGCTAACACTCATTTGAATTAGTTGGTTCAATATTTGATAATAGCCTCAACGGCGCTGTGTAGCGCAGGGCCGGTCATGCGGGGACTTTTTATGCGGGCGTATTATTATCCACAGAGTTTGCGAACCACCTTGTCCGTTATGGCGGTGATCCTGGGTTTAATGATTTCTTCCAACGCACTGCCGGCAGCGGTCGCAGCAACTGCGGTAACTTACCATTCGGCGGCGGGCAGTAAAGTAGTCGTGCGCGGCCATTCGACGTTGCATGACTGGTCGGTGAAAAGCTCAACGCTAACCGGGAAGATGATACTAAGCGGGCCTGTAGCATCTGGGAAGCTTGTGACCCTTGATTTGCTGCACGTGTCCATTCCCGTTTCCACGCTGAAGGGCAGCGACGGCAGTGGAATGACCCATACCATCATGCACGCCCTGCATCGCAAACAGCACCCGAACATCACCTTTGTTTTAACGCACGCGAAACTGCAAAACAGCAAGCCGGCAAAATCCGGCGGTTATATCTTCCAAACCGCCGGGTTATTGAAAATCAACGGCATTATGCGCAAGGAACCCATGACGTTGCGGATTACGCCACATGGGAGCGGGAAAATGACAGTGCAAACGCGCGTGAAACTTAAGATGCGCGATTTCTCGGTTAAACCCCCGACGGCCATGTTCGGAATTATTCGTTCTGCCAATGCAATTACCGTCAGCGCCAACTGGCAGTTGGCTGAAGTTAATAGCGGCGAAAAACCGGGATCCAAATAAACGCATGAAATCTAACGCTGCCCATTGTCCGCAAAACCGCTATAATTAGGCTAGGAGTCTGTCCGAGTAATCGCAATCCCGGCCATTCCTCGGACAGGCTCCTGGTTAAATTGGAGTATCGAATCTCATGCAGGTAATTCCGATTCTCCGGGCGGATCACCCGGCCGGACAAGAACACATATCTCAGATAAAGTCGCGATTATCGCTGGCCCCGCTGCTGTTGTCCGGCCTGGAAGCCCAAGGCGAAAGTTTGACCGTGCAGGTGCAGCGGATCATCACTGATGTCCGCCGCACCGGTGATGACGCCGTGGTGCAGTACACCCGCCGCTTTGATTATCCGGAATATACCTTGGAGCACCTGCGGGTACCGCAGGAGCAAATAGATGCCGCAGTAAAAAACGCCGATGCAAAATTTCTCGCGGCTTTAGATATTTCCATCGCCAATGTCCGACGGTATCAGCAGGCCATGTTACCTCCCGCTCCGGCACCCATCAGACCACTGGGATCTGATAGTGACGTGGCCATGCTGGCGATGCGTTATGAGCCGCTGAAACGCGTCGGCGTTTATGTCCCGGGTGGTGCCGGGGCGTATCCCTCCACGGTGGTGATGACAGTGGTGCCGGCCCAGGTCGCGGGTGTGGAAAGCATTTGTATTGCCAGCCCCATGCGCGGCGGGCAGGTGGCACCGGCGGTCCTGGTGGCAGCGGCGCGGTTGGGCGTGCACGAGGTTTACGCCATGGGCGGTCCGCAGGCGGTGGCTGCGATGGCATTTGGCACGCAAACCGTTCCGGCAGTGGATAAAATTGTCGGCCCCGGCAACAGCTACGTCCAACTGGCTAAGAAAGAACTCTTTGGCATTGTGGATATTGACAGCTTTGCCGGCCCCAGCGAAGTCATCGTTCTGGCGGATGATTCCGCAGATGCACGCGTCGTGGCGGCCGAGTTACTGGCTCAGGCGGAACATGCCCCGGGCAGTTGCCTGCTGATTACACCGAGCCTGAATCTGGCCCAAAGCGTGGAACTGGAACTGAAATCGCAATTGGCGTTGCTGCCCCGCCGGGAGTTAACCGCCAAGGCTCTACAATATGCCAGCGCCTTAATTGTGACCGCGGATATGGATTCGGCCATTAAACTCGTCAATGATTTCGCCCCGGAACATTTGCAGATCACCACGCGACAGGCCCGCCGTGATGCGGCCAAAATTCATCACGCGGGTGCGATATTTATCGGAGCCTACACGCCAGTGGCCGCCGGGGATTACCTGGCCGGGCCATCGCATGTATTGCCCACCTCGGGCACCGGGCGGTTTTTCAGCGGCCTTTCGGCAGAAAGTTTCCGCAAACGCATCAGCATTGTGGAGTTGGATGCCGGCGCATTGCAGATGCTTGGAGGCGCTATTTGCGATTTTGCCCGGACCGAAGGCTTTGATGCCCACGCCCGCTCCGTAGAAGCACGACTGCAGCAGAAAGGGCCGGACCATGGCGTTGGCTGAGGCAGAACCCATCGGCCTGATTGCCGGACAGGGCACCTTGCCACTGGCGGTAGCCCGCGGGCTTAAAGCGGCGGGTCACCCGGTGATTTGCCTGGGTCTATCCGGCCAAAGCCGCGAGGAGGAACTTGCCGCGCAGTGTGACGTATTTCATCGGGTAGGATTAATTCGGCTGAATCAATGGATTCGCGTGTTGCGGCGACACAGTGCCCGGCGGACGGTAATGGTTGGCCGAGTCGCCAAGGAAAGAATGTATGATCGCTTTCACATGTTGCGGTATATGCCCGACTGGCGTACGGCGCGGCTATGGCTGGTGCGGCTGCGGCATGATAAGCGCAGCGACCGCCTGCTGCGCGCTGTGGCGGATGAGCTGGCCAGCGGTGGAGTTGAAATAATGGACCCACTGCCCTACATCCCGGAATTGTTGGCTGCCAACGGCGTGATGACGCGCTGCCAACCCAGCGCGGACATTTTGGCCGATATCGATTTTGCCTGGCCGTTGCTGCGGCAAGTCAATACGCTGTTAATCGGCCAGAGTCTGGCGTGTAAAGACCGGGAAATCATCGCGGTAGAGGCCGTAGAAGGCACGGATCGCATGATTGAGCGCACCGGGGCATTGTGCAAACGCGGCGGATGGGTGCTGTGCAAGGCCAGTAATCCCAATCAGGATATGCGCTTTGACGTGCCGACCATCGGGCCGGCAACCATCGAACGTCTGAAGAAATTTGGTGCTGCGGCGGTGGTCGTGGAAACCGGGAGAACCATCATGCTGGAGAAGGCCGAATTATTAAAATTGGCCGATAAATTGGGCATGGTGGTGATCGGACGCACGGCGGGCGAGGGTTAACCGGCAAAATTCACCAATCCGTCGCAGTTCGCCAACCAAAGTCAATTATCACCGCTTTTTTCACTGTTTTTATGGGCCGTCATTTGACATATAGACGGGTATGACTAGTATCATAATTGAGAAACCGCCTGTTGCTTTTGCGGTGAAAATCATGAGCGAACGAGAAAAATTTGGAATTGAAGAACTCGCAGTCGTGCTGAGTCACTATGATATTGGTGTCATAAGCACGCTAAAAGAGTACGCTCGCGGGTCACGGAAAGCTCCAAAATTGCTGATTCGCTCTGAAAAGGGAGATTACCTGCTCAAACGCCGGGCACGCGGCAAAGATGATCCGTTCAAGGTGGCATTTTGCCATGCGATTCAACTGTACCTGGCGGAAAAGCAATTTCCGTTGCCGCATCTGATTGGTACCAGGCATGATAATAATTCGATGTTGCAGCTTTCCAGCACAATATACGAGCTTTTTGAGTACATTCGCGGAACGGGCTATGACAGCTCGCCGGAGGCCACTCAGGATTCCGGACGCATTCTGGCGCTTTATCACAAACTTCTGCGCAATTACCGGCCGGAATATGACCCGCCTACGGGGAGTTACCACAATTCGAAACATATCGGCAGCAGCATTGATCAGATTCCCAACACCATGAGCCGCAACAGGCAAGGGCATGGCAGCACAGCTGTGGTAACAGATACCCTGGACATATTGCGTACAGCGTATGTGGAGGCCGCGGCCAAAGTTAATGAAATCGGACTGATGGACTGGCCGCTGCAAATTGTGCACTGTGACTGGCATCCGGGAAATATGCTGTTTAGAAATCAAAAAGTCGTCGCGGTCATTGATTATGATTCCGCACGCATGCAGCAGCGCATTGTGGACCTGGCCAACGGGGTGCTGCAATTTTCAATTATTGGCGGTGGTGATGACCCAGCGACCTGGCCGGATCACGTGGATGAAGGCCGCTTTGAAAGATTCATGTACGGATATGATTCGGTGGATATGATAAGTGTGGCGGAATTACAGGCGGTACCGTGGCTGATGGTAGAAGCCATGGTCGCGGAAAGCGCGTTCCACATTGCGGCGACGGGATCATTTGGACGCATAGAGGGATCTGGATTCTTGAAAATGATTGAGAGGAAAGTAAAATGGGTACAGGACCATGCGGATCAACTGATGAAATTAATTCACAGTTAGCCGTAAGATCCAGTCGCCATCTGAGGCGCGACACCAGTTCTTGGGTCCGCCACAGGTCGAAAAGTTCCGCGTTCACGGAGGAACCTCGGATACGAACGAAACGGGCTAAACGGCGGTTCTCAGAGGCCATCGTACGGATGGGAAAGATTTCTGTATGTTGGATCAATCCGGCCAGCTCCGGCAATTGCCGGGAATGCGGTCGAAGCAAAAATATTCCGCACCATGGAAGCGGACGATAAAAAGGAGTTAGCCATGAATGTGCTGATGCCTCAAACAAATTTAAGTGGAAATTATGCGTTGATTTGTGAACGACTTAAGCAGGTTCGCACGCAGGTCTGCGGCCGCCGCGGACAGTCGCGCTTCGCATTTTTGCTGGGGCTTTCACCGTCCACCTACAATTATTATGAGAAGGGCCGTGTCCCGCCCGTGGAAGTGCTGGATTTGGCCGCCAAAATATCCGGTGCGCCGCTGCTATGGCTGATTCGCGGTGAGCCGGCGGATTTCAGCACCACGACGTTGAATTTTATCGTGGGTGAAATGCCGGAAAAGCAAACCGGCGAAACTAAAACCGATCCCGTTTAAAGGGATCCGAAGTTTTCGTGTTCTGGAGGTACGAGCAAGTTCGAACCGGATGTTCAGCGCATCATATTAATAACTGCGCGCCGCAGCGTGCAGATAGAGAGATGTTTCAGGCTGATCCTTTTTTTTCAAATAAAATTCGATGTTCACACCCGGAAAAGCGTATAATTCAGACTTGGATTTTGCCCGAGTACTGGCCGCGCGGGCACTCGGACAGGCTTCCGGGCGGGCGAAGCCCTGTTTTGACAAAGGTATCTGATGCACGATTATTCCGGGAAATCAGTTCGCCAACCCGTGGCTTTCGCGCTGCTCATAATCGCATCCTTGATTTTTATATTCGGAGCTACCTCCGCGCGGGCGCAGGTGGCGGGGTTCGGCTTTCTATCACCGCGCGTTGTGCAAACCACGATTCAAGCAACGCCCGAAAAGTTGCAGGCACCGGGAAAAGGCGTCTTGGACATTACCTGCACCGTCATACCGGGCTATCATCTGCAAAGTCACCACCCCTTTGATAAATTTCTGGTACCGGCGGAAGTTACCCTTTCTCCGGTAACGGGATTTCACTTTGGAAAAATTACGTTTCCAAATGCTCGGACAATTCCGGCATCGGCTCAAATAACCAGTTTTGGCAAACTCTCGGTTTATGAAGGACAATTTGTCATCCACGTTCCATTTACCGTTTCTATCGAGGCACGCAATGCACGCAACGCTATCAACGCAGCATTTACATTTCAGGCCTGCAATGCCCAATCCTGCCTGCCCCCGCAAACGCTGAAACTTTCAACTTCCGTTACGATCTCCGGTGCGCAACAGCCCGCCGCCGGCGTGCACAAACCCGCCAAACCCATACAGGCCGGCCCAAGCCATAACACACCCGTTGCCGTTACTCATGTCACGCGACCGCAATCCAGTACCCAGACGACACTGGCGGCTATCCAGTCAACGCATTATCACGTTAAAACTGTTCATGAGCCGTTGTGGCGCTTGATATTATTTGCGCTGCTGGGCGGATTGATTCTTAATGTCATGCCGTGCGTGCTTCCGGTGATACCATTAAAAGTTCTGGCTATGGTGCAGCAGGCACACGGCTCGCGCAAGATGGCGGTCATTCATGCCCTGGTATTTTCCGCGGGAATTATTAGTCTGTTTTTAATTCTTGCCGTCGTCATGGGTGTGTATCGGGCGGCCAGCGGACAAGCCCTGACCTATGGCATGCAGTATCAACACCCGATATTTTTAATTGCCATAGCGTTAATTGTTCTGGCATTGGCATTATCCATGCTGGGCGTGTGGACTATTCAAGCTCCCAACGCGTTATACGCCGTTGAAAGTAATCGTGGCGGACTGACCGGGGCCTTTGGCATGGGCTTGCTTGCGACGCTTCTGGCAACACCTTGCAGCGCCCCCTTTCTGGGCGTGATGCTGACGTGGGCATTGGTGCAGCCGACCGCCATCATCGTACTATTTTTTGTGCTCATCGGAGTGGGCATGGCGTGGCCGTATGTGCTGCTGGCGGCATTTCCATCCTGGCTTAGTCATGTCCCGCGTGCGGGGCGCTGGTCGGATATTGTCAAACAAGCGCTGGGGCTGGTGATGGTGGCGGTGGCGGTTTATCTGTTGTTAAGCACCGAAAACCATTCGCAAATTACAGCAGGATTTCTGCTGGCGATGATTCTGGCGATCGTCTGCTGGGGGTGGGGAACATTGCCGGATATTAATATGTCGAAGGTAAAAATCTGGGGTATCCGTCTGGGATTTGTAGCGGGCGGCATCCTCGCCGGTGGGTCCTATCTGGCGTGGGCCGGTGGAATTCATGCCACCAGAAGCGCGCGGACGGCACCGGTCCAATCGGGAAACGGGCAGGCATTTGCCGTAAATCGGTGGCAGGAATTTAACTGGGATGCTATGAATGCGGCCTTAAAGTCCGGGCATCCGGTCGTGGTGGATTTTACCGCTCCCTGGTGCATTAACTGCCGATTTGTCAAAGCCACCGTACTGGATGCACAAGCGGTGCGGCAGAAGATCAAACAAACCAGAGCGGTTCTCTTCAGTGCGGATATTGATCAACCCATTCCCAAAGCGTTCTGGCTGAAACTGGGCGGCCGGGCAATACCGTATCTGGCCATTTTATCGCCGAAGCATCCGACAGTTCCGGCAATTCTGCGGGATATTTACACGCAGCAGGCGGTCATGAATGATATTAAAGCAGCCGTCCGATAAGTCCGACGGCACAAAATTGAATCATTTGTCCGGTTGATTCGTTTGGCATCTGGTGCCAGGGCAAGCCTGCAACTTGCGATTGACACCGCACCGGGATACTGCCGATGATGAAGGGCAGTGAAATTCCTGCGTTGGAAACGGAAAGGCAGGCCTTGAATTTGAAGTATAAACAAATCTGGATGACTCTTATCTTAGCACTGTGTATCGCGCCTGGATTATCGCGCGGCAGCACGCTGGGGACGGGCTGGACCTACCGGCGTGTGTTACGCGTCAATTTATTTCCAACCTCAGCACCGGGTAAGAATCTGGCCTGGGCACAATTCTATACAAATAGTGCGCGACTTCCCGATGGCCGGGATTTGCGCGTGACCACCGCATCGGGAACCCTATTGCCCATGCGCATACTGCGCGTATCATACAAAGATGATCTGGTGCGCTTGGCTTTTCAGGAGCCGGCGGCGGGGGAATATTTTGTATGGTGGGGTAACAAGCATCCCGGAGCGGCACCTCCGGCTTTGAAAATTGACCGTGGAATATTTCTGCGGGTGTATCCGCTGGTGCAAGGCCCGCGTCGCAACTGGCGACAAATGCGGCGGCACTTTAAGCAGGCGACGTGCTTTGCGTCTATGTTTGTGCCGGAAATGTTCATGGGCTACGACCCCACCGGATGGAATCGGCAGGACATGATGTTGTACCGGGCCACCCTGCACATTACCAGCGCCGGCAACTATACCTTTGCGTTTGATGTGGCGGATGTGGGATTTTTGAATCTTAACGGAAAAAATCTGCTGACAAAAACCCGCCCGGGCGGCATGATGGGACGGGTACGGTTCAAGCACACTGTCCACCTGAAACCGGGATGGTACCCGATGACGGTAGGTGAATTGCACCTGTGGTGGCTGGCGGGACTATCGGTAGACTGGAAACCGCCCGGATCAGCGCAATACGCTCCGATTCCGCCGGCGGCATTTGCACCGGCCAATCAGGCTTCGGTCGGGGCGCTGCAGAAAGTCGGCGGTGGATATGCGGCAGACTTCTCTATTAAACCACAGTCGCAATTATTTGTTCCACCAGATAATTATCTTCAGCGTTACACCTTTTCCGCCCGCGTACCTGCAACATTTGCGCCGGGCGTGAATTGGACATTTTCCGACGGCCAGACCGCCCACGGCCTGCAGGTAGACCATGAGTTTTTGGCCCCCGGCGTCTACACGGTGCGCGAGACGGTAAAACAGGCAGGCAACACCTTTATCGCAAACCGCCGCATATTGGTACGCACGGAAATATTTTCAAAATTTCCCTATCCCCCCGTGGACCCCTCAGGCGTGGTGGCGGATATTATTGATAATTACAATCTGAAAACCCTTTCCGGCCGACAACTTTTCCGCGGCATCATGTTTTATCATCATTACCGGAATCTCCGCGGCTTGCGTGCGTGGGGGCTGGCATGGGCGATTTCAACCGATGAGCAAAATCCGCAAGCCGTCGTCAATACCGCGGACATGCTGGTTCGCCGACAGTTGGAGAAAGGCCAATTCCGACAGGCTGGGAATATTTATCTGCTGGCTTCGCGAAAACATATTGACGCCATGACCCAGGCCCATCTGCTGCTGCATTACGCGGTAACCGCCTGCAATTATACGTCTACAGCGCCAGAGGTGCTCCGGAACCTGCAAAGTTGGAAGGCGGGTCACACCCATTTGTCCAAGCCGGCTGCCCATGATATTGATGCCGCCCTGGCCTACGCGGAAATCGCCAACGGTAACGGCGCCGCCGCCGCTCGATACGTCACACAGGCCGGTGACGTAACGCCCATGGCCTATAGCGCCCAGGAGATTCGGCAAGGCGTGCTGGCGCGCAATGTGGAAAGTTATATTGACAGCCGGCATTACCGCACCGCCGACCATCTGCTGGACCAATGGGAACTGCAATTCCCGCGGGCGATTATCAAAGGCTATACGCGGCTGCTGCGCGTCAAACTGATGATGGCACAGGATCATTTTCTAAATGCCGCAAGCATTGCCGTGCAATATGTTAATAGCGAACCAAAATCATTTTATGCCGCGAAGTTACTGTATCGCGGCAGTGAAGCATATAAAAATGCAGCGAAGATCAATCGCTCTGAACTTCTGCTGGCGCGGCTGAAAAAGGATTATCCTGAATCTCCGTATGCCTATAAAAACTGATGTTCTATCGCCCTTTAAAGAATTGCAGATCGGCGTGGCGCGGATACATTTTTCGCACGGACCGGAATGCCACATACGGGGTTACGCCATCACAGAGCATTTTTTTATAAAACAATTGGCTTACCAGCGCCGCATCCGCCCAGCGTATTTCACGCCGCGGACTGATAAAAGCTGCTGCGCCGGTACCGCGTACAAACGCTTCACCAAAAGTCTCATTTCCAGTAAGGCAACTGGAGGAAAAGACCACCTTTCCCGTAAGATCACCAGAACGCGTAAT
>JAKBAC010000220.1 GCA_021809365.1 Planctomycetota bacterium
TGCCTGCAGTTGACATCCAATCAAACTCCTATTAAATTAATCGGAATAGTAGATAATTGGAAATTAATACTGCTTTAATCAGGATTTCTAAATGACCACACTTAAACTTACGCATCTCAAAGAACTCGAAGCTGAGAGTATTTATATTATCCGCGAAGTCGTCGCGGAATTTCAAAATCCAGTCATGTTGTTTTCCAGCGGCAAAGATTCCTCCGTCATGCTGCATCTGGCCCGCAAGGCTTTTTACCCGGCCCGCGTTCCATTTTCATTTATGCACATCGACACCACCTGGGACTTCAAGGAGGTTTACGCTTTTCGTGATCGCCTTGTTAAGGAATATGACCTTAAACTCATCGTGAGCACGAACTTCGACGCCATTAAAGCGGGAATCAACCCGTTTGACTCTGGAAGTGTCAAATACACCCATAACATGAATCTGCAGGGGCTGCTTTTGGGATTGAAAAAGCATCAATTCGACGCGGCCTTCGGCGGTGCCCGCCGTGAGGAGGAAAAATCCCGCGCCAAGGAGCGGATCTTTTCATTTCGCGATAAGCATTATCAATGGGATCCTAAGAATCAGCGACCGGAGATGTGGAATCTGTACAATGCTCGCATCAATAAAGGAGAGAGCATCCGGGTATTTCCTTTGTCCAACTGGACCGAACTGGATATCTGGCAATACATCCATCTGGAAAATATTCCCATCTGCCCACTTTATTTCGCGGACTATCGCCCCGTTGTGCAGCGCGATCCGCAACTCATTTATGTCAATGACAGCCGTTATCCGCTTAAAGATGGTGAAACCCCGGTAATGAAAAAAGTACGGTTTCGTACCCTCGGCTGCTACCCGTTGACGGGAGCCATTGAATCACAGGCCGATACGCTTCCCAAAATTATTGAGGAAATGCTGCTGTTCAGACAATCCGAACGTTCCGGCCGAGCGATTGATCATGATGAACAAGGTTCCATGGAACAGAAAAAACGTGAAGGATATTTTTAACCGCATCGCACCGTGTGTGAACCGGGCCGCCGGCATCGGGTGCGGCAAGGGCTTGCGAACCAGAGAACGTAGAATTTTAGAGCTTTAATCTGAAGTCAGAAAAAAGCAACATCCAGGAGTTATCAGGTATGACCGCAATTGAATCCGCATTGCACGAAGATATTAACACCTATTTGCAGCGCAATCAGGCTAAAGAAATGCTCCGCTTTCTGACCTGCGGCAGCGTGGACGATGGCAAAAGCACCCTTATAGGCCGGCTTCTGCATGACACCAAAATGATCTATGAAGATCAACTGGCCGCCATCCGTCGCGACTCCGTGCGCCATGGCACAACCGGCGGCGAAATTGATCTGGCTCTTCTTACCGATGGCCTGAAAGCCGAACGCGAGCAGGGTATCACCATTGATGTTGCCTATCGCTACTTCTCCACCGACAAACGGAAATTTATCATCGCCGATACGCCCGGCCATGAACAATACACCCGCAATATGGCCACGGGTGCCTCGACGTGTCAATTGGCCATTATTCTGGTCGATGCCCGGCACGGTGTGGTAGCGCAAACCAAACGCCACAGCTTTATCTGCTCTCTGCTGGGAATTCAGCACGTTGTGGTGACCATCAATAAAATGGATCTTGTGGACTGGTCCCAGGATCGCTTTAATCAGATTAAGGCCCAGTACACGGAATTTGCCGCCAAGCTGGATATCAAAGATGTCCACTTTATTCCCATCAGCGCACTGAAGGGTGACAACGTAGTGGACATCAGCCCCAATATGCCCTGGTATAAAAGCGGGCCGCTATTGAATCATCTCGAAACGGTTCATATTGCCTCAGATCGCAACATGCAGGATTTCCGATTCCCGGTGCAAATGGTGCTGCGCCCCAATCTGGATTTTCGGGGTTTTGCCGGGACCATTGCTTCCGGTATGGTTCGTCCCGGCGATGAGGTTATGGTCTTGCCATCTGGCCGCAAAAGCAACATCCGATCAATTGTCACGCTGGACGGTAAACTTGATGAAGCCCATTGCCCGATGGCTGTAACGCTGACTTTGGAAGATGAAATCGATATCAGCCGAGGCGATATGCTGGTGCATCCACATTCACCGCCGCAATTCGGACAGGATTTCCCGGCACGCATCGTCTGGTTAAGCGAAAAGCCGCTGGATTTGACCGCGGGCTATCTTATCAAGCAGACCACCCGCACCACAGCCGGTGAAATTACCCTGCTTAACGGCATTGACATTAACACTCTTGAGGACAAACCTCTTGATACACTGCATCTGAATGAAGTTGGACGTTGCAGCGTGTCGGTAACACAACCGCTGGCCTTTGACCCCTATCGCCGGAATCGTGCTACCGGTTCTTTTATTATTATTGACCGCCAGAGTTATAACACCGTCGGTGCCGGTATGATTCTGGAGCAGGAGCAGCCCAAGGGTGCCGTTGATCCATGGGGCAGCACCGCCGCCCCGCGCAAAGTTGTGCAAAGTCGAATTTCGCCTCTGCGCCGTCAGCAGCGGCTGGGACAAAAGCCCGCCACGCTTTTGCTCACCGGTCTGACGGGTTCGGGCAAGGCCACAATCGCCTACGCCCTTGAAGAGAAGCTCTTTGAACTCGGCAAAATGGCCACGGTATTGCACGGGCAGGATTTGCGCCGTGGCATGACCAACGATCTGGGATTTTCCGCCGATGACCGCTCCGAAAATCTCCGCCGCGCCGCCGAAGTCGCCCGCATATTTAATGATAATGGATTGATTTGCATCTGTGCGATGCTGGCTCCCCATGCGGCCGTGCGTGAGAAAGTCCGGCGGCTTATTGGCGACGGCCGCTTCCTGGAAGTTCATTTATCGGCGCCATTGGAAATCTGCAGGCAGCGCGATCAAAGCGGCATGTATAAGCTTGCCGAGGCCGGTCAGATTAAATCCTTCCCCGGCGTCAGCGCCGCGTATGAAGTGCCAAAGAATCCTGATCTGGTTTTGGCAACCCATGAGATCAGTGTTGACCAGAGCGTGGACGCGATTTTGAGCTTGATGAAAAACAAAGGCTTACTCACCGGTGAAAGCGAGTGGGAAATTTGATCCCTTCGTCGCACGTTACCAGGCGCGTGAAGTTGAGCCAAAGGGTTCAATGATGTTGGGGCTGTTTTCCATTTCAATGCCTTCATAACAGGATTGAGTGGCCACGCTTCCCGGAC
>JAKBAC010000072.1 GCA_021809365.1 Planctomycetota bacterium
CCAGTGCCCTGTCGCATCACCACAATTGCGTTCAATGGCCACGGGATTCCTCCCATGGCTGCGCGAAAATGCCAACATCAATCAACTGCATGGTGGAAATCCGCGGCTGTTTGCACCGGGCGGATCGACGGCACTGGTTCATGACGGTGCGGCAGAGAATGCGGTTGATAAATCTTGCAACAGTTTAGCTGATATGAGGTTCCAGCGGCGGCGTGATTCGGTGCGAAGGTCCGCCAGCGCCAATGCAATGGCTTTAGCGGTGGCCGCATCTTCCAGCAAGGGTAGATTCACCAGCACATTAAGTTCCGCGGATTCCACCGCCGCCAGCGCCGTTGCCGCGGCCACGCCCAGATCGGAAAGCAACATGCGATTGACTTTGTCCTGCAATATCTCGGCGGCCGCAACAATGTTGGCCGCCGCCGCGGCCACGGCCTGCGGAATTCGAATTGCCGCGGCCACCACCGCCGGATAGGCCGCATCGGCGTGACGTTGTTGAATCGGCAATCGCATAAATGGATTCAGCGCCTCATAAGCAGCCTTATCCTCATCCATCAGTTCACGCAGAATTACCCGTGCGCGGGTCAGTCGGGCATCATAATCAGCCAGAAGCGGTTCAAATTCCGCAAACCGCGGCTTGCCAATTGTATACGCGATCACCATTTGCAGTTGCGCGGCCGCAAGAGCCGCCGCCAGTGCCGTCATGGCCCCTCCACCAGGTGTTGGCGTGCGTTGCGCCAGCACTGAAAGAAAATCTTTTACCGCCATATCCGCCAATGACGATGAATCGGATTGTGCCATTGACGGTGTCATGCGGATATTCCTTGAGCACTATAAAAAAGTCAAAGCCGCCCTGAGTATAACATCGGCATCGCAACACGACAGCGCAACGAGAGAAAAAAAACGCGGAGCACCGTCATTTTAATGTGGGTGCTGTCGCTGTCCGCAAGCGAGCAGATAATAGGAGGCAAGGGGCGGTGACAGGACGGCACCGCATTGCCGTGCCATGCCTGGAGACATGGCTATACTTTCTTTTGCGGGTTCTGTGCGGGTACCTTGCCTTCGCCCGCATCGCGGATTATCGTATAAGCAACTGGTAAGACGTATCAAAGATCGTCGTGGCCGCGCCGGGTGATCAGCAAGATGTTCTGTCGTGTAGTATCGCCGGTGCGTCACGAGGTTCTGGCTTTCGTCCATGAAGGCACAATATCTCAACGAGGGGTGCTGCTATGCGAACCGTCGGTCTATTGATTGAATCCTCGCGTGGCTATGGCCGCGGGCTGATGCGCGGTATCGCCAAATTTGTCCGAATGCACAATGACTGGTCAATTATTTATCAGGAACGCATGCTGGCGGACGCAATTCCTTTGCAAATGGAGCAGACCAAGTGCGATGGCATTCTGGCCCGCATTGATACGGATATTCAGAAGAACTGGCTGGTGAAACGTCGTATTCCGGTGGTGGACTTGCGTGGCCGAATTGTTATCCCGCGCATACCGCGCCTTATTCCAGATGATAAAGCCGTCGCGGAAATGGCGGCGGAACATCTGCTGTCCAGGGGGAGTCGGCACTTCGCATTTTGTGGATTTGCACGGGCGGATTATTCGCAGACCCGGCGTGATTATTTTTGTGCCGCAATCCGCGCCGCCGGACATTCCGTGATGGTGTATGAAAGTCCCACGGCAGCGGAGCGGATCGATACTGTCGGCACGGAAATCAGCGGCACCGCACACGCGGCGGAACTTGGGAACTGGCTGTGCGATCTGCCCCGTCAAACCGGCATGATGGCATGCAATGATATCTGCGGGCGCAATGTTCTGGATCTCTGTCATATTCATGGAATAACCGTGCCGGATCACGTCGCGCTGATCGGCGTGGATAATGACGAGATTTTGTGCGATCTTGCCGATCCGGCAATGAGCAGCGTAATCTTGCCGACAGAGAGCATCGGCTTTCAAGCCGCCGAACTGCTGGCACACATGATGAACGGAGAAATGGCCCTCCGCCCCGAGATTCTGATCGCCCCGATCGGAATCATGAAGCGACGCAGCACCCATGCGGTTGTGGAAGACGATCCATGTATGATGGAAGCCTTGGCGTTTATCCGGGCCAATGCCTGCGCAGGGATCAACGTGGACCAGGTGTTGGATCATCTGGCTGGAAAGAACATTCTGGTATCGCGCAGCACGCTGGATCGGCACTTTCATGAGACTCTAAAATCCTCACCGAAGGAACAGATCACCAATGCCCGGATGGACCGCGTGCGACAACTGCTACGCGATACGAACTGGCCCGTGCAGAAAATTGCCGAGGATGTCGGCATGGCCGGGGCTGCGCAATTGGCCGCGGTATTCAAACACAGTGCCGGCATGACCCTCGGCGAATATCGTGATATTGGGCGATTGGAGACGGGGCCGGCAACAGTGCAGCCCTGGGCGATCCAAAAATCAAGGTCGCGCAAGAAGCGTAAGTAGGCAACGAAACGGGAGACAGTGCTCCTTGTCACCCGGATACTGACAGGTGAAAACACCGATCACACCGCCCGCACCTTCGCTGGTTGACTTGATGTGGAAAACCCGGACTTATTGCCACGCGGTATTACGCCGTATTCGACCGCGGTTTGGCATGGTGGTGGGTTTCGCGTTACACTATGAAACGTGTTGTTGTGAGGAACATAAGAGGAACATCGTATGACACAAATACAAACTCCTTCCCCCCGGACTTCCATGGATTCTCTTAAAGCGCTTGGCACGCAATTGCGGATTGATTCGATCCGCTGCACCACCGCGGCCGGTTCAGGCCATCCGACATCTTCGATGTCCGCGGCTGATCTCATGGCCGTGCTGATGGTGGAACATCTGCGCTACGATTGGAACAATCCGCATCATCCCAATAATGATCGTCTAATTTTTTCCAAGGGTCATGCCTGCCCGCTGTTGTATTCCATGTATAAGGCGGCGGGCGTGATCAGCGATGCGGAACTGCTGCGTTTACGGAAAATTGACAGCATATTGCAGGGGCACCCCAATCCGCATGTGCTCAAATGGGTGGATGTGGCCACCGGCTCACTGGGCCAGGGCATTGCCAATGGCGTGGGGATGGCATTAAATGGCAAGTATGTCGATAAACTGCCGTACCGGGTGTGGGTGCTGCTGGGAGACAGCGAGATGGCGGAGGGTTCTGTCTGGGAAGCATTTGATAAGGCTTCCTATTACAAGCTCAATAATATGATCGCCATTCTGGATATGAACCGTCTGGGCCAGCGTGGTGAAACGGATTTGGGCTGGAATAGTGCGGATTATGCGGCCAGAGCGCGGGCTTTCGGCTGGCATGCCATTGAACTCAATGGCCATGATTTCCCCGCTATTCAAGCCGCATTTAAGGAAGCGCTGGCCCAAACCGACAGGCCAACCTGCCTGATCGCCAAGACGGAAAAAGGCCATGGCGTTTCCTTCCTGGCCAACAAAGAGGGCTGGCACGGCAAGGCCCTCTCGGTGGATGAAGAGAAAAAAGCTTTTGCTGAATTGGGTCAACCGACGAATTTAATATTCACCGTCGCCCGTCCGGAAGATAAGAAGCCGGCACGCGATGGAGCGCCCTTGCCATTGAAACTTCCGGCTTATGCGCTGGGCACAAGAGAAGCCGCCCGCAAGGCCTACGGCGATGCCATCGCGGCGATCGGCGGGCATGATCTGGATGTGATTGTGTTGGATGCGGAGGTTTCCAATTCGACTCATGCGGAGGAATTCAAGAAAGCGCATCCACATCGATTTTTTGAGATGTTCATTTCGGAACAGCAGATGGTATCCGCCGCCGCCGGTTTTGGCGTTTTGGGTAAAAAGGCGTTTGCCTCAACTTTTGCCGCATTTTTTACCCGGGCCTTTGATCAGATACGCATGGGTGCCATTTCCAATGCCACCATGCGGCTGGTCGGTTCCCACGCGGGCGTCAGCATCGGGCAGGATGGGCCATCACAAATGGCGCTGGAAGACATCGCCATGATGCGGGCGGTTTTTGAAAGCACCGTGCTGTATCCCAGCGATGCCAATCAGACCGCCAAACTTACCGCGCTGATGTGCCGGCAGTCCGGCATTTCCTACATGCGCACCACGCGGGAAAAACTGCCGGTGATTTATGGCCCCGAAGAGGAATTCAAAATCGGCGGCAGCAAAGTAGTGCGAAAATCGTCGCGCGACAAGCTCACGATTGTCGCCGCGGGCATTACACTTCATGAAGCCATCAAAGCCTGTGATGATTTGTCCAAAGATGGCATCAACGCCCGGCTCATTGATCTGTATTCCGTCAAGCCCGTGGATGTGCAGACGTTGCATCAGGCCGCGGATGAAGCGGGCAATAAAATTATTGTCGTGGAAGATCACTGGATCGAAGGCGGCCTGGGCGATGCCGTGCTGGAAGCCTTCGCACAATCCCGTGCCTCGCACCCCACCGTGGTCAAACTGGCGGTCAGGCACATGCCCGGATCAGGAACACCGGCGGAGCTGATGGCCGCCGCTGGTATCGACGCCGCCGCCATTGTCGCGGCAGCCCGCAAGTTGGCGTAAGGCAGCCAAGCGGGATCGACAATTGGAACACTTGAGAACAAGTCATCCATGCGCCGGGGCGGTGGTCGGTTTTTTCGCCGGGCCTAACGCGGCTTGGGCGGAAAGTTCAGCGGCCCAAGCCGAAGCTAACTTATTTTTGTCGCTTTTTGCCAATGTGGACAGTCGTTTGGCCGCGGCGGCCAGAGCGTCCGACTTGCCGGATTTTTCGGCGATGGCCAGAATCCGCCAATACGCTTCCATTCTTACCACGGCATGATCCGAATTGCCGGCTGCATCGAGTGCCTTGGAAAGTGATTGCGGCAAATCTGTAAGCGGAGCCCAGCGCGTCAGCCAGGCCTGGGCATAAAAATCATCCGGCGTGTCCATCAGGTTGATAAGAGCGTCCGTGATGGTTTTCTTAAGCGCTGCCAGAGACTTCGCCTGCTTGGCCGACGAAGCATCGGGAGTGGCGGAGCTTTCGATGGCCGAAAGATTGTTCAGGCTGTGGACCAGGGCATCGGCGGCCATCATTTGTCGTCGGGCCGAAGCCATCGGCAAGCTCTTGGCCAGGCCGGCAAGAGAATCCGGATCCCCGGCACAATAGCCATCGACATTAAAATATCCGGCATTCACCTCAACCCCGCCCAGACCGGGGATCATCGCCGTGGGAAGGGCCAGCGGATTGGTAATGATTTCTATCTGCCCGCCGAGAATGGAAATAGGATTGGTCAAAATCATTTTCCTTAGTGCTCCCTGATCCACACGATATCGCTCGGTGAAGCCCCCCTGGGGTGCCAGCCGCAGTACCGAGGCATTGCTATCTACCGCATACACGCCAAGGGCCGCATTATTGACACCCTGAATGCTCCCAGCCATTGCTATGCTGGTGGTAATGGCGGTGTCCGGTCCGACCGCCAGCGTGTATGGAGAGGTGTTGTAATAGTGCACGCGGATATACATCGGATCACCCGCGGTGATAAACCGACTGGACCAATCCACCGTAACGAGAACAATTTTGTTCGGATGATCAACGGCATGGAGCATCAATTTGGGATATCGGGCCGCCATGGTGCTGATGGGCGTGTCCGTGTACGGCTGCTGAAGCGTAACGCCAAGGTTTGTTGCCGCCTGTGCCACATCCAGAGTTGGCAGAGGTGGTAATGGCGTATTCCAGAGTTGTTGGAGAATTTTTTTCGCTTGCGCGGTTTTATGTTCCGAAGCCAGAATATGGACCATGCCCAGAAGCGCGTAGGGATCATCACCGGCCTTGCTTAGATGCGTTATGGCCGCCGCGGTATGTCCCTGCCGCAGCAGTTGCCAGCCGCGCAGACGATAATATTCGGGCGAACCCGCGGGCAGCTTCTTTTCCAATGATGCCACGCGATAGGCGATATCCGCCGGCAGAGTTGAATTATAAAAAAGATCCAGCCACAGATCATCGGCTTGCAGCGAGGTATTAGCGGGAGCGGCCTTGATGGCGGCCTCCAGACGTTTATGCACGCGAGCCAGCAATTCGCGGGCGGCGGGGCCGGAGATAACCTGCCCACGGGTGCGGCGCGTGAGGGCCAACATTAATGCGGGTGTGGTGGGGTGCGGAAGCGCCAGTAATTCTCTGATATAAGCGTGATATTGATCGCTCTTCCCGGCGATGGCCCAATATGCGGCGAGGTTAACCGCCAACACGGGCGAGACGCCTATGCGTTCCTGTTGATCTTGCCTGATCGCGGCATTGGCCCAGCGGGCGGCCTGTTGATAATCGCGGGCATTGGCCAGGATGTCGGACACCGCGGCCAATGCATCGGGCTGGTAAGGATCCGCGTGCAGTACATGTAGCAGGGCATACAAGCGCTGATTGGCGGGAGCATTTTCGACCGCCAGTGCCCGCGCCAAAGCCTGCCACGCGGTTAAATTGGCGCCATTAAGCTTGACCGCTTGAATGTACATATTAGCCGCGGCCGCGGTTCGGCCCTGCGCGTCCAACAAAGCTCCGATACGCTGCGCCATGGCGCTGCGCACCTGATCATTGAAGGATTTTTGCGACAAAACCTTACGATACACGTTGATGCGCTCCGCCACGGTCTGCCGCCGGGCGGCGATGGCATCAAAAAGCCGCACTTGGGCGGCCAGATCGTCAGGCTTGAGATTGACCAGTTGCTGCAGGACCTGCGCCCACAGAGCATGATCGCCATTGGCGTGGGCGGCTTCCGCCAGCAAACGCAACACGGTGCCGGATTTTCCATCCAACTGTCGCGCTTTTTCCAACAGCGTCAAGGCCTGCCGCGCCGCGATGTCGGCGGGGATGTCGAGATTGCGGCTGGCGGTGCGCGCATCGTCGATCAGTTGTGATGCCATAAGATGCGGGGCCGACGTGCGGCCCTGCGCCTGAACCGTGGCACCGGTGGCAGCCACGGCGCAAGTCGCCAGCATGATGGTTATCACTCTTCTCCGTAATCGGTACATCATCATCGCTAACCCTTTTTACGCATTTATTTGTGCTCATAGTACCCGGACATATCGCGGGCGCGAAGTCCGCCCCGCGGAGCCGTCAGATTCACGCCTTGCCACGGTTCCCTGCCTTGACGAAAGCCCCTGCGTTATAGCGTTCAAAGTCCCGGCGGTCAATGTAAGCAATCCCGAATATTGATGGCGATATTGTAACGGAACGTATTTCTTACTAAACTCAATTCATTGAATTGTCGGTTGGAAGTGGTGTTCATACAGGTGCAAGATGCTGCTGGAAAAGGTCATTGAACAGGGTAAAACCCGTCCTAATGACATTGCTATTATTGACGATCGACGTACGCTTACATTCGGGCAGCTTCGCCATGCCGCCAATATCATGGCGGGCCATCTGGAAAAGCTGGTTCGCGATGAGGAGCGCATCGGCCTGCTTCTGCCGCAGAGCAGCGCTTTTGCCGTCGCTTTTGGCGGCGTGCGATGGTCGGCGCGTGTGGCTGTGCCGTTGAATTATCTTTTGCGTCCGGATGAGCTTGTTGAAATATGCCGCGACGCGGGCCTGAAAAGCATTTTCACCATTCATTATTTTGAGGATCTTGCGCGGGCGTTGACCAGTGCGGGAATCAAGGTGTTGTTTATGGAGGAGTTGTCCTTCAAAAAAATACCCTGGCCCCGCCGCCTGCCCCGGCGCAACCCCGATGATCTGGCGGTCATTCTGTATACCAGCGGAACCAGCAGTTCTCCCAAGGGCGTGATGCTTACCAGCGGAAACCTGGATTCCAATGCCGCCGATGCCATTGCCCATGCGCAATTCAGTCGGCAGATGGCGTTTCTGGGTGTGTTGCCGATGTTTCATGCCCTGGGGCTGATGGCGGGATTTCTGGTGCCGTTAAGTTTGGGGTGTCGGGTCGTGTATCAGGCGCGCTTCAGTCCACCCGCCACGCTGGCCCTGATTGTGCAACATAAAATTCAGGTACTCGTGGCGGTTCCGACCATGTACGCACTATTGGCCAATTGCAAAAGCGTGTCGCGGGAATCGCTGGCCAGTGTGATGTATGCCATCAGTGGCGGCGAGCCATTGCCGATGGCGCTGATTGAAAAATACAAAACCGCGTTTGGTATTGATCTGCTGGAAGGCTTTGGCCTCACGGAGACATCTCCGATGGTCAGCTTTTGCGTGCCATGGGCGCACAAGCCCGGCAGTGTGGGCAAGCCGCTTCCCAATGTGGAACTCTGTGTGGTGGATGACGATCAAAGGCCGCTGGGGCGTAATCAGGATGGGGAACTCTGGATTCGTGGCCGCAATGTTATGCGTGGTTATCTCAACAAACCCGCTGAAACCGCGGCTGTGCTGACCGCCGATGGCTGGTTCAAAACCGGCGACATTGCGCGGATTGATGAGGATGGTTTTTTGTATATCACGGGTCGCAAGAAGGATCTGATCATCATGGCCGGTGAAAAAATAGCGCCTTATGAAATTGAAGAAGTGATTCGACAGCATCCAGCCGTGCTTTTGGCCGCGGTGATTGGCGTGAAGGATGTTCAGCGCGGCGAGGTGCCGGTGGCATTTATCCAGCTTGAGCCGGGGCTGACTGAAAAACCCAGCGCCCAGGACATCCGCATATTTGTCCGCCAGCGACTGGCCCCCTATAAGACTCCGCGTGATGTTTATTTTGTGGAAGACATGCCGCGTTCGCCGGCCGGAAAAGTGCTCAAACGCGCCCTGCGGGTCCCAGCAGCACCGACAGCGGCGAGCGCGGAAATTTGAACAGGGCGTTGGCGATACCATCGACATTCAATGGCGCGTAACGGTTCCGCGTTATTCAAATTCCAGCAGCAGATCATTGGCCGACACGGTCATGCCGGGTTGAACAAGAATTTTGCCGATCTTTCCATCCCGCGGGCTGTAAACCGCTGTTTCCATTTTCATCGCTTCAATGGACAGCAGCTTATCGCCGCGGGTCACCGCCTGGCCGAGGCTCACGGCAATGGCGGAAATTTTGCCCGGCATCGGCGCGCCGATATGGCCTGGATTATCACGCTGCGCTTTGGGCATTTGGACGCGGGCCTTGCCGGTTAATGATTTGTCCGCAACTTTCACTTCGCGCGGCTGGCCATTGAGTTCGAAAAATACGGTTCTCATGCCGTCCACGTCGGCTTCGCCGACGGTCAAAAACTTTACGAGCATGGTTTTGCCCAGCTCCAGTTCGATCGGCACTTCCACATAGGGCTGCATGGGATAGAAAAACGTCGGGGTGGGCAGCACGCTTACATTGTCGTGTTGTTTGCGGAAGTGATCGAAGTTCGTGAACACCTCCGGATACATCAGATAACTGGCAAGATCCGTATCGCTCAGATCGTGATGCAGCTTCTGGGCCGCTTCCCGCCGCGCGGCCTCAAGATCAACGGGCTTGAGTTTGGCACCCGGGCGCGCGGTCATGGGCGTTTTGCCTTGCAGGACAATTTTCCGCAGTTGTTTAGGCCAGCCACCGGGGGGTTGGCCTAAATCTCCGCGGAACATATCCACGACGCTTTTGGGGAAATCAATGTGCCGGGTCTCATCGAGAACGTCATCGGGCTTGAGGTTGTTGGTGACCATGAAAAGCGCCATGTCGCCGACCACTTTGCTGGATGGTGTGACCTTCACAATATCGCCAAAGAGCTGATTGACCTGGGCGTACATGGCGGCGATTTCATTCCAGCGCTCGGCCAGGCCGAGGCTCTTGGCCTGCACGCGCAAGTTGGTATATTGCCCGCCGGGCATTTCATGTTCATAAACCGAGGCGGTACTCGCCAGCATCCCCTCTTCAAATGGCTGATAGAACCGCCGCACGGCCTCCCAGTAATCGGCCAGGCGGGCCAGCGCGGTTTGATCAAGACCACTGTCACGCGGCGTATTGGCCAATGCGGCCACCAAAGAATTCATATTGGGCTGACTGGTCATTCCGCTCATGGAACTTACCGCGGCATCGACAATATTCACCCCGCTCTGGGCCGCTAAAAGAATACTGGCCGCCTGCACGCCCGCGGTATCATGCGTGTGGAAATGGATCGGCAGGCCGGTTTCATTTTTGAGCGCTTTGACAAGCTTCTGCGCCGCCAGCGGTCGGCATAAGCCCGCCATATCTTTAATGCCAAGAATATGCGTGCCCATTTTTTCCAATTCTCTGGCCATGCGGATGTAATATTTCAGCGAATATTTTTCCCGGCGCGGATTGAGAATGTCACCGGTGTAACAGATCGCGGCTTCCAGAATGGCACCGTTTTCCACCACGGCATCCATGGCGACGCGCATGTTGCGTGTCCAGTTCAGTGAGTCAAACACGCGGAACACGTCAATGCCGTTGCGGGCCGCCTCCCGCACAAAAAACTTCACAACATTATCCGGATAATTGGTATATCCCACGGCATTGCTGGCGCGCAACAGCATCTGAAACAGCAGATTCGGCGCGCGCGAGCGCATCTCCGAAAGGCGCTGCCAGGGATCTTCATGCAGAAACCGCATCGCCGTATCAAAGGTGGCTCCACCCCACATTTCAATGCTGAAAAGATTCGGCAGCAGATGCGCCATCGCCTCGGCCGCCGGCAGCATATCCATGGTGCGCATGCGCGTGGCCAGCAAAGACTGATGGGCGTCGCGCATGGTGGTATCGGTAAAAAGCAGGGCCTTTTGCCGGGTCAACCATTGGGAAAACGCCTTCGCCCCGATTTGCTTAAAGCGATCACGCAACCCCGCTGGCAGCGGCTGGCTGTGGCTTAGTGCAATGACCGGCGGCGGAGTCATGGCCGCGAGGTCCGGCACACGTTTAACCTCCGGCGAGCCGTTGACAATCACATCACCCAGATAGGTCAACAGCTTGGTGGCGCGATCACGCCGGGCGGAAAATCGGAACAGCGCCGGCGTATTATCCACAAAGGTGGTGGTGGCCGCGCCGGAAACAAACGTGGGGTGCTGTACCAGATTTTCCAGGAAGGGAATGTTGGTTTTTACACCGCGCACGCGGAATTCAGATAACGCCCGCACCGTTCGCACCACCGACTCTTCCAGCGTGGGCGCAAAGCAGGTGAGCTTCACGAGCAGCGAATCAAAGTAAGGTGTAATGACCGCGCCGGTGTAGGCCGTACCCCCGTCGAGCCGCACACCAAACCCGGCGGGAGAGCGGTAGCTGGTGATGCGGCCATAATCGGGAATGAAATGATTGGCGGCATCCTCGGATGTAATCCGGCATTGCAGGGCCACGCCGCGGTAGGTGATTTTGTCCTGCGCTGGAATTTGAATTTCCGGCCCGTGCAGGCGGTGCCCCTGCGCGACGCGTATCTGGGATTTGACCAGATCAATACCGGTGATTATTTCCGTGACCGTGTGTTCCACCTGAATACGCGGATTAACTTCAATGAAGAAATACTCACCGGTCTGAACATCCACCAGAAATTCCACGGTGCCCGCATTGCGGTATCGAACCTGGCGGCCAATGGCCACGGCGGCATCGCATATTTTTGTCCGCAATGCGTCTGGTAACCCAACGCTGGGAGCCAGCTCAACGACTTTCTGATGCCGGCGCTGCACGGAGCAATCACGTTCAAATAGGTGCACCAGATTGCCATGGGCATCCCCCAGAAGTTGCACTTCAATATGTTTGGCGCTGGTGATGTAGCGTTCGAGAAATACTTCTGATTTGCCAAAAGCGCCGCCGGCCTCTCGTTGGGCTTCATCAAGTTTGGCGGCTAACTCGTCGGCATGGTGGACTACCCGCATGCCTCGTCCACCGCCGCCGAAACTGGCCTTGATGATCAACGGGAAACCGATTTCTTTGGCCAACTTTTTTATTTGTGCGGGATCTGTTACGCCATGCTCGGTTCCCGGCAAGACCGGAGCACCGGCCTGCTGGGCGATGCGCCGGGCGGCGGTTTTATCACCGAAGGCCCGCAACATGTCCGGTGTTGGGCCTACAAAGATAATACCGGCGGCCTCGCACGCGGCGGCGAAGTCGGGGTTTTCGGATAGAAAGCCATAGCCGGGGTGAATGGCATCGACATCATGCGCTTTGGCGATGTCTATAATGGCGGGAATATTGAGGTAATTTTTAACCGGCGCATCGGGGCCGCCGACCTGATAACTTTCATCGGCCTTGAACCGATGCAGGCTATAGCGGTCTTCATACGTATAAATGGCCACAGTGGACAAACCAAGTTCCGTGGCGGCGCGTAACACGCGGATGGCAATCTCACTGCGATTGGCGACCAGCAGCTTTTTCATTATGGGCGTTCCTCAACCTTCCTAGTGCCCTGTTCCACCCGTAATTACGGGTGGAACAGGGCACTAGCACACGGCCACAAGAATAGCCGAAAAGCGATGTTTCGTTAAGTGACCCGTATCGGCGGCACGCTGGGCGCGTGGCACTTTATTCGGATATCGTTGTATGGCCCTGCAGCGCAAAACACGGGTCTGTGTAATACTTTTAACTCAGGCAGGGTCACGATGGTTTGTGCATTCCCGGTGGTGCCTTCAGAAAGGCTTCAGGCCAAGCCACTGATCCAACTCGGGCAGGGGTACCTGTTGGAGATGTTCAAATGGAAAATCCGCCCATTTCCGCACTGATTCCAGGCGGCTGGTGGTGGCCACGCCGAGCACCCGCAGACCCGCGGCGTGCGCCGCCGCCGCTCCGCCCTCCGTATCTTCCAGCACCAGGCTGTGCAAGCGATTGAGGTTTCCATCATGCAGCGCATTAAGTTTATCAAATGCGAGGCCGTAGCCTTCGGGGTCCGGCTTGCTGCGTTGGACATCTTCAATGGAAACAATCACGGGAAAATGATGCTCCAAAATAAAGGCCCCCAGTAAGGTGTTGATTTCCTGGCGGCGGGCACCGCTGCAAATCGCGCACGGCACTTTTCGGCGCTCCAGATGCGCCAGTAATTCCACAACGCCCGGCAACGCCGCGGAAAATTCCCCGATGCGGCCATCCATGATCTGGTCTTTGAGGCGGCAAAGTTCATCCAGCAAGGATGGCACCGGATCCACCCCCTGATCCTGCAATATCAACCGAAAGCCTTCAAGATTTCCGAATACAATATAGCGCGAAAAATAGCGGTCGGGCGTGATGTGTATTTCCCGGCCAATATCTTTCCGCGCCGCCAACAGCGCCTGATTGTACGCCACCAGATGCAGCTCTTCGGTATTGGCGATCACGCCGTCAAAGTCGAAAATAACACAGGCATCGCCCATAGCTCAACCGAATTCATCGCCCTTAAAGCTGTGCCCCAGATACGTTTGCCGCACCAGCGGATTGTTAATCAATTCCCTGGGTGTGCCCTGGGCCAGCACCTGCCCTTCGGAAATAATCAACGCCCGGTCGCAGACTTCCAGCGTGCGCTGCACGTTATGGTCGGTAATCAGAATGGCCTTGCCCATGTGTTCGCGCAACTGTCGGATTTCACGCTGCAGATCTTCCACGGCAATGGGGTCTACACCGCTGAACGGCTCATCGAGCAGAATCAATGACGGATTGGTAATCAGGGCGCGGGCGATTTCCAGTTTTCGCCGCTCGCCGCCGGAAAGCGTATAGGCCTTTTGCTTGCGTGTTTTGGTAAGGCCGAACTGTTCCAACAGGCGGTCGGCTTCTTCGTGGCGCTGGGAGCGCGATCGTCGGGTCTGTTCCAAAATCGCCAGAAGATTTTGCTCCACCGTCAGGCGGAGAAAAACCGATGGCTCCTGGGAAAGATACCCCATTCCCCGGCGGGCACGCTGGTACATGGGCATGTGGGTAATATCCATGCCATCGAACAGAACCGTGCCGCCATCCGGACGGATCATGCCGATGACCATGCGGAACGTCGTGGTTTTTCCCGCGCCGTTACGCCCCAGCAGGCCTATGACTTCCTTATGCCCGACATCAAATGACACGCGATCAACCACGGTTCGCGTACCGTAGCGCTTGATCAGATTATGAGCCGATAGAAGAATCAACCAGCACCCTGCCGCCGTACACCCCGGTTCAGCACGGCCAACATGACCGCAACAAATACCGAATGTGCAGCATTGTCTTGTTTGTGCGTCCGTATGGCAAGCCAACGAACACTTATTGTCCCACGACCATCAGAACATGATCCGCAATGCGCCGGCGGCCATCACGATAATCGCTCCGCATATCAGACAGGCGGTATACCATTTTGCGGCATCGCGCCGGAACGATGCGAAGGTGGTGGCACGTCCGGCCAATACGGACAATAAAAAGAACAATACCAGCGCGGCCAGAAGTTTCACAGTCAGAATGATCTGATACAGCGGCGGCTCGGTGGACATGGGAATCACCACCAGCAGCCAGTAAACGCCGGAAATAATCTGCAGCAGAATGACGATCCCCAGAAATATCCGCCAGGGTTTGTTGATGCGCTCAATGATGGCCGCGCGACGATCAGCGGCTTCCTCCGCCAAAGCGGGCAGCAGAAACAATCGAATAAAGAAAGGCGAACCAATTAAAATAATCGCCCCGCCAATATGCACCCATCGCATCAGCAGCGTAAGGTAAAAAAGATGTTGATCCATCAGCCCGGCTCCTTTCGTTCGCTGTTGTTCAAAATCAGATAATACAGGCTTTAACCACACGGGCAAAGCCAAGACGGGTTATGGACTGGAAATCAGGCACGGCGGGAAACCCGTGCCATGGTACCGAAATGCCGCAACTTATCGGAACTGGCGGGTTGTTGAGAAAATATCAGTTTTTGTGCGGTGAAGAACGCTTCTGGCCGATATAGTAAGTGTGCAGGTCGTCAAGAAGTCAGACACATATCGACGCATGACCGGCATAAGAGAAGAGGCGAAAATCGGTACCGCGAGCTGACGCAAATCAATATCAGCAGGCCATAGGCTTTTTGAGAGTTTATGGTTCGCGGAATTCGCTTCAACTGTTAAAAAAGTCGGCTTGGTTCCCTATGGTGGGAGCGAGAGGTTTTCTGTCCGTGGTTGGACGAGTCTGAGCGCAATGGCCGCATACGTGGCGGCGGAATGTTCACGTTCTCCAGCGCCTTTCGGCGCGCCTGGTGTACGAATAGTTTCTTGGAGTCACAGAGAGACAGAGTCAGGGAACTGCTGCGCCTGTCACATGGCGGCAGGCGCAGACCCGCCCTCGAATGGAGGGGGGGAGAGAGTTGCGTGCCGGCAATTTGGTGGCCTCTGGCTGCTGGATTGCCGGCATTTTTTTTAGACACCTATCTTTCAGCGCGGCCGAAAGCCGAAATAAGCTCACGCGGAGTCGCGTAAGTTGGCATGGCGGAACGCCAGCGATATACTTCGGTGGATTGTCCAACATGGAGATACTGGAGTACGCGCTTTGAAGTTGCCCATATTCTTATCTTTGCTGATTACTTTGGCATTTTCACATTTGCCTCCGGCGGCGGCCGCGCCGCTATCGGACCATCCGCCGTTAAGCCAAAGTGCGCAATTAAACGCCGTGGCGATGTGCAATAAAGGATTGCACTACCAGAATGCTGCGGTGCCAAATTACCCGAAGGCCATGAAATGGTATCGCAAAGCCGCGGCGGCGGGCAACGTCAATGCCATGACCCTCATCGGTTTACTCTACAATTCCGGTCAGGGCGTGCCGCAAGACTACGCGAAAGCCATGAAATGGTATCGCAAGGCCGCGGATGCGGGCAGCGGAGATGCGATGTTCTCTATCGGATTTCTCTACAGCGTCGGGCAAGGTGTGCCACAGGACAATGCCGCCGCCATGCGCTGGTACCACAAAGCTGCGGACGCGGGCAGCGGAGATGCGATGTTTGCCATCGGTGCGCGATACCAGCATGGGCAAGGCGCACCACAAGATTACGCCAGGGCTATGCACTGGTTTCGCAAAGCCGCGGGGACGGGAAATGCCGATGCCATGCACAATATCGGCCTGCTGTACAACTTCGGCCAGGGCGTGCCGCTGAATTACGCCCGGGCCATGCACTGGTCCCGCCGGGCCGTCGCGGCGGGCAAGTTCCGCGAGCCCG
>JAKBAC010000073.1 GCA_021809365.1 Planctomycetota bacterium
TGGCATTCCGCAACCAACTGGAGATCGTCCTGGACCAATTTGTCAACGAATTTCGGTCAGACTTTTGTGATTCTTCCAACGCCATATTGTGGGAACGCCTCATCAAGCTGACATCCGAAGGCCGCGACTGAGGTTAAACACCACAGCGTGACGACCCGCTTCCGGTATCAGGGCGTGAATCGCACGGGGGCACCTGCCGGGGCCTGCCGAAGTGTGGCGATGCATTTTTGTATCGCTTCCGGGTAAGCGATACACTCTTGTTCAAAAACGCGGGCGGCCAGAGTCGCGGCGGTGTCTCCGGGCAATACCGGACAGGTGCGCTGGAGAAGTATCGGGCCGTGATCATATTGATTATCCGCATAATGGACGGTGCATCCGGAAGTGGGTTCGCCCGCATCAATTACCGCCTGATGTACGCGTGTTCCATGCATGCCCCGGCCACCAAATTTCGGCAGCAATGCCGGATGAATATTCAATACGCGATTTTCAAAGCGGGGGGGGATTGTCAACAATGATAAAAAGCCGGCCATGATAACCAGATCCGCGTGGTATTCTTCAACCCGGGAAAAAACGGCATCGGAGAAAGAGGCAATATCTGGATAATTACGGCGCATGATAACGGCGGAAGGAAGATGGAGTTTTTCCGCACGAACCAGGCCATAAACATCGGGGCGGCTGGAAATAACAGACGTGATGGCCGCATCCAGCTTACCCGCGGTTATCTGGTCGGCAAGATTTTGAAGCGTGGTGCCGGAACCGGAAATAAGCACCGCCAGTCGGACAGGCGAGGTTGTTTGGGTGCGGGTCATACGTGTGCATTCCTCTCCATTTGCAAACTCATGGCGGCCAGTCCGCGAAGACGCCGGGCCATGAACGCCATAGCACCGCCTCCGAGGCCGAGAATTAAAAATATCGCCAGCGCTTTAGGCTCCACCGCATCGGGCGGGCCGATGACGGCGGCCAATCCGGGACCCACCACAGTCCCGACGCCGATGAGGGCTTCATGAATTCCCGCGTTAGCGCCTGATCCGCTGCCAAGGTGCATCGCGTAATAGAGTGATCCGGAATAAAGCAGCGCCACGGCCAAGCCGAACAGAATCTGGGATAAAACCAGGATGACGATAGAGGGACTTAAAAGCAGAGAAACGGTTCCGACGAGCAGTGCGCCAAACGCAATCATCATCCAACTGAGCCGATAGTGCCAGCCGGTCCAAAATGTGGTCAGTAGAAATCCGGCGATGCGCGCCAGCGCCCAGATTGAGCCGATGGCGGTAGCCACGGCGTAGGATTTTATTCCCAGCAGCACGGTGATGGTGGGCATAATCGGCAGGACGGTATTGGCCGCCACATACGAGAGCATGTTGGACATCCAGGCCATGTGCAAAAGCGTATGGGATCGGGGAGAGGCGAGAATGGCTTTGGTGCGCAGCTGTTCTTGCGGCGAATCTTCAATGTGCCCCGGAGGCATTTGGGCCTGCGGAATGGAAAAAAAAGTGATGATCAAGCAGGCTGCGGCACTTAACACCGCGGCGGTAATAAATACGCCCGGCCAAGTAAGTCCAAGAGCCATGCTGCCCACCACGCAACTGGCGACAAAACTGGTGGAAGACCAACTGATGTTGTACAGGGTGATACGCGAGGTTAAGCGCAACTTGCCGGGGCAGCGGGTTAAGGCGGATTCGATGGATGGCCACAGTGCGCCGGTCGTGAGGTTCAGCAGCAAAATGAGCAAAACCAAGGCCCACAGGCTGCGATAAAACGCCGCCGCCGCACCGAGCAGGGCAATGGGAATACAGGCCAGTGTCATAAAGGTGGCCATGCGGCGGGGGCCGATACGGTCCACCCATCGTCCGCCGAAGATGGCCGAAAGTGTGTATATGGCACCTCCGCCCGCGGCCATGGCCAATTGCACCTGTGCGGGCTGGTGGAGTTCATAGGTGGAAAAGAAATAAGCGGCGTTGATAATCAGCGGGGACATGAATCCCGCCATGCTGTGCGCAGCGTACCAGGGAACCAGCGGTGGAATCCTGCGGGCAGACGGCGTGGGGGCCACGCCATGAAAATCTGAGTTGCTCGCGCTCACGGAAAGATTCCCCGTTGTTTGTAGGCACCGGTGATGTGCTCAAGGGCCACGCAAAATGCCGCCGTGGATAAGTCGATTTCATACCGATGGGCGGCCAGCCGCACCCGCCGCGCCGCCAGTACAATGGTTTTCCGGAGTTCTCGATCCACCCGGTTGAGATCCCAATGCACGCCTGCTTTATTTTGCACCCATTCGAGGTAACTGACGGTAACGCCGCCGGCATTGCACAGAATTGCCGGCAATAGCGCGATACCGCGTTGCCGTAAAATTGCCGCTCCGTCCGGTGTCACAGGACCATTTCCGCCTTCCGCCACTACGCGAGCCTGCAGCCAACTGGCCACTTGTGCGTCCACCATCCGCTCCAGAGCCGCGGGAATGAACACATCGACCTCGGTACGGTAGAAGGCCTCACGATCAATAACTTCCACGCCTGATGCGCGAAAGCCGGCCACGCCGCCGGTCTTGTCGACATGCTGTCGCAATTCCGACACGGGAAGCCCATTGACGCATCGGATGGCACCGGAGTGATCCATGGCGGCGATGAGTTTTGCGCCGTGGCCCGCCATAATTTCAGCAGTGTGACTGCCGACGTTGCCGAATCCGAGAATACTTAAACGCAGTCCCTCGGCTTTCAACTGGAATTCGGGCAATAACTCCAGGAGTACATAGCAAAGCCCTTGCCCGGTGGCTTTTTCGCGTCCTTCGCTTCCGCCGCAGCCGACGGATTTTCCGGTCACAACATGCAGCAGCCCGTATTGCCGACTTTCCTGATGCGTGTTCATATAAGTGTCCATCATCCAATCCATAATCTGGGCATTGGTACCCATATCCGGGGCGGGAATATCGAGTTCCGGGCCGATATTACCGCCGACGGCGGAGGTGAAGCGGCGGGTCATGCGCATTAATTCCGTGGACGAAAGGGTGCGCGGATTAACCTTCACGCCCCCCTTGGCTCCGCCAAACGGCAAACGGACCACGGCGCATTTCATGGTCATCCACACCGCCAACGCCTTCACATCATCAAGGCCTACCTCCGGGTGGTATCGGATACCGCCTTTATAAGGCCCAAGAATATTGTTGTGCTGAATGCGATAGCCCTTGAAGAGGCGGTAATGACCGTCATCCATCATCACTGGAAAATTGACCACCAGTTCATTTTTAGGTTGCGATAAAATGGCTTTGACAAAGTCTGGAGCCTGAATAACTCCGCAGGCGTCATTGACGGATGCCACCGCCATGGCAAACAGCGAGTTGGGATCCGCAGGCTCCATGGCCTCGGCGGGCGGCAGCTTGGTGTGAAGATTCTGTATCGGCATAAACTCCTCGGGAAAATAATACCCCATTATCCCAAGCTTGGCATCATACCACGTCCAGGCCGGACGGGAAAAAGCGGTGCAGCGGAGGCTGCACCACCAGGCAGATTCGAGAGTTGAGCTTGCAGAAAGCGGGAATGTCGGCGTTCCGAGAATCCGCATCCGCCGGAATCTGCTTGGCCAGACCACGGTGACTGGCGTGTAATCCGTCACACACTGCTTTGGAATTTCTTGTGTTGCAATCCCTTGGCCAAAGAACAAAAATGTGCTACGTTAATGGTTTACCCGTAGGTGCTGATGTCAGCCGGGTTGGTTTTATGGTTTGTTTTGTCAATTGGAGTTTGTGATGAATTTGAGTATTGAACATGTCCACGCCCGTGAGATTCTGGATTCCCGCGGAAACCCCACGGTTGAAGTGGATGTGATTTTGAGCGACGGCACACTTGGCCGGGCGGCGGTGCCCAGTGGCGCGTCCACCGGTGAAAATGAAGCGGTTGAATTGCGCGATGGCGATGCCAAGCGTTACGGCGGCAAGGGCACATCGAAGGCCGTGGACAACGTCAATACCAAAATCGCCTCCGAACTTATCGACCTTGATCCGCGCGATCAGGAACATATTGATCGGCTGATGATTGAACTGGATGGCACGCCCACCAAAGCCAATTTCGGAGCCAATGCCATTTTGGGTGTATCACTCGCCGTCGCCAAGGCCGGTGCCGCCGCCAGCGGATTGCCGCTCTATCGTTATATCGGCGGCACGTTCGCCAATGTGCTGCCGGTACCGATGATGAACATTCTCAACGGCGGCAAACATGCCGACAACAATGTCGATTTTCAGGAATTCATGATTCAGCCATGGGGCGCAAAAAATTTCGCCCATGCCCTTAGAATGGGATCCGAGATATATCATACCCTCAAGAAGGTGCTGCATAAGAAGGGCCTGAGCACGGCGGTGGGTGATGAAGGCGGATTTGCTCCGAGTCTAAAGTCCAATGATGAAGCGCTGGAAGTCATTGCGGAAGCGGTAAAAGCCTCCGGATATAAGCTTGGCAAGGACGTGTTTATAGCGTTGGATCCCGCCGCCAGCGAATTGTGGGATCACAGCAGACAAAAGTACAAGCTCTTCAAGAGTGATCCTAACAATTATATGTCCGCGGATCAGATGATAGGCATCTGGTCGCGCTGGGCGGATAAATATCCCATCCGCTCGCTGGAAGATGGTTTGGCGGAGGGTGACTGGGATGGATGGAAGACCCTCACGGACAAACTGGGACAGAAAATTCAGTTGGTGGGTGATGACATTTTCGTGACCAACCCGAAGTTCCTCAAGAAGGGCATAGAGTTGGGTGTGGGCAACAGCATTCTGGTCAAGGTCAATCAGATCGGCACGCTGACCGAAACGCTCGAAGCGGTGGACCTGGCCATGCGTAACGGCTATAGCGCGGTATTAAGCCACCGGAGCGGCGAGACGGAAGATGCCACCATAGCCGACATCGCCGTCGCGACCAATTGCGGTCAGATTAAAACCGGCGCTCCGGCGCGTACCGATCGGGTTGCCAAGTACAATCAACTTCTGCGTATTGAAGAAGAACTTGGCGAACACGCGGTTTATGGCGCGCGGTACTGGAATAAATCGTAAGCTCAGCTTTTATGGCATTTTGAATTATTGAAGGTGGCGAAGGGCAAAATATTGCCGTCTGCGGGTGGAATCATGGCACCGGCTTGAAATCGCCGCACCAGGCGTAAGGCACCTGTGGGGTGCGGCTCCCTGCTTACACCGCTGGAATTGACGAATTCAGTCCAGATATTCATCCAGCGGCTCGCCTGCACGGTGGAAGTGGTCACGCTTTTGGTGGCGGCATTTTGTACCGTGTTGATCATCCCCGGAGCGGGTTCGGAGAGTGTCCACCAGATTCCGCCCCCGGTCGGTTGTTGAGCCGACATACTGGAGGCCGGCTCAATGGTGTATTGCACATCAATGGTGGGCAGTTTCGTGGCGGACGTATCTTTGCCATCCAGTGATCCCGTGGCCGCCAGAAGGCGAAAAAAAGCCTCGCCGATATGGGCGAGGGTGGTATCATCAATCGCGGTTTGAGGGATCAGTGAACAGAGCATCTGGTTAATGCCTTTACTTGAGAGTTCTGGTTGATCCGCGCTAATTCGGAATCCACCGGTGGCGGGCATTCTGGCAACACTCCTGTGCCATTGATCGGCTTCACGAATAACCGCCAGCACGGTGTCAAAATCAAATGGTTTGGCGACGTGGCCCTGTCCGCCGGCCGCGGAACATCGCAGGATATGATCCGGGCCGCACAGACATGTAAAAAACAGAACGGGAATTCCGCAGGTGATTCGCGCTCCTTTTAGCGCGCGGCAGACATCAAAGCCCGTTTTGTCCGGCATCATGGCATCCAATACGATTACATCGGGATGCAGATGCCGGGCCAGCTTCAGACCATCATCCCCGGTGGCGGCGTAATGATAGTCAAATCCCTCCATGGTCAGCAGTTGCCCAAGGGTTTCATTGACCTCGCGTTCATCGTCAATTACCAGCACTTGCAGCGCCATACGACACATTCCTCCGGGCCACAACACAACCTCCGCCGGACCCTGGACTATACGTCCAGCCATCCATCCGCAAAACCACGCCGCCGTCGAATCGGAATCTCATGAGTTTTCCAACTCGAACGCCCGCCGTGGCTAAGGCCCTGTATTATTATAATCGCCGTTCAAGGCTGTGTCTCTCAAATGATTATAAAATGATCCGGCTTTATTTGGTCTTCCGGTGCTCATGCGCGTTGATGTGATGGATGCAGTAGCAAGGTGTGCCCGCGCATTGGTTGCAATATCGAAATTCCATTTCCGGGTTGGTACGTTCGGTGATGCCGCAGAGGGTGCAGCGATGAAAAGGCTCATCCGCCGATTGGACGGCTTTTTGCACCATCTTGCGATGGCCATAGCGTATACGATGGATGATGTCGTGGCGGAAAAATATCAGAAAATTCAACACTGCGGCCACGATGATAACCCGTTGCGACCAGTCGCCGCTCAAGAACATCCACCCATAGATTGCCCAGATCACCCAGGCGATGTATTGAACCCGCATCGGCAGAACAAAAAAAATGTAGATGATGAAATCAGGATAGAGGAACGCAAACGCCAGAAACACGGATCCGAACAGGTATACATTGGAGGTGGCCGGGCCTGGCACCAGGAAGGCGGCGGCCACCGTAGCCATCCATCCGATCAGCAGGAACAGATTGTAATGCAGGGCACCCCAGGTGTTTTCCAGCGCACTGCCGATGAGGAAAAAGAAATAAATATCCAAAAAGAGCCAAAGTGGATTGTAGCTGGGCGGAATCAATACGAATGAAAACAGCCGCCACCATTCGCCGGCCCACACCAGCGGCGGATACAGATAGAGCCGTTGAATAATGTGATGATGAGAAAAGTGCAGCATGAAGAACAGCACCTGGCCGAGAATAATCCATAAGGTCAGATGAGGAATGGCAAAGCGTGCAAGTTTCCTCTCCAGTTTCTGTTTGAATCCCATGTTTGTGTGTCCTCTGTCCAAAAGAGGATTCTACGCCCATCGGCCAGGAAAAGCATCCGCATGGCACAGTGTGCGAGAAAAAGCCACTTCACGTCCACGTCGAGTACGCTTCAATGGAAAGAATCGCGTATAATGATCCGATGTAGTCATATTGCGCGGAGACTGGTATATGCAAATTACAGCTCAACTCGCCCCGTGGGAGCGCCGCAGGCCCCTGGTGTTGATCTCTTTATGCACCCTGTTTGCGATATGGTTTGCATGGGATGGCTGGTATGGCTGGCCCAATCACGATGATGCGGCTGTCAAACAGATGCTCGTTTCGCATCGTGTGACCGGTGCGGATAAGGCGGTGGCCCGCCGCTGGCCCGGCTGGCGGCACGCCAACGAGGGTGAACGGCTGAAGATGGATCATCTCGTGCATGTAAATAATATCAGCGGCTGGCACTCAGTAACGGACATTCAAAATCAAAGGTGGATTGTACTGGCTCTCATTCTGGTGGCGGTGGTGGGCTTGATGTGGTTTCTCCGTGTGAAGTCACGGCACATTGTCGCAGATGAAAAAGGGCTGCATTTGCCCGGCGGTCATTATGTTGCATTTACGGAAGTCACTCGAATCGATAATCGTCGCTGGCCCGATGCGGGATTGGTCACCATTGAATCCGTGGATTCCAAAGGAGGCCGGCACCATGCGGTTCTTGACGGCGTGGTATATGAGAATCTTCCGCCACTGCTCAATGAAGTCATCACCCGTGCCATCGCGGCTGAAGTGATCAACCCCGGAGTGACGCCGTCATCTACTCAGGCGGCCGACACCGCTGAGACGTGAAATCGGGAGAGCGCATCCGGAGAGTCTTTGGAGATAATAGCGTGGCATTGGCGGCAGTGGTGACGGATTTGATTTTTTCGACCAAGATCATCGCAGAGGCTCGTGCGCGCAAGAGGACGGTAAAGGTATTGCGTTCATTCTCCGCCATGGAGAAGTACCTGCTCTCCACACCACCGGATATGTTGATTGTGGATTTGAATTGCGGCGGGATTAACGGCGTGTCCGCAATTGCGTTGGCCAAACAGACGGTACCGCCATGTAAGGTATTGGCTTATTTTTCACATGTTCAGGCGGAGTTGGCCCAGCAGGCCGGCGCGGCGGGCGCGGATCAGGTGGTGCCGCGATCCCAGTTTGTGAAGTTATTGCCTGATCTGGTAAAGAATTACGCGGATGCGGTAGTCCCGTCGTGACCTTCGCTGTGGGGTAAGAATTGTCCTAGTGCCCCGTTCCACCCGTAATTATGGTTGGAACAGGGCACTAGCAACCGGTGACTCTTAATTTCAATAGATATGGAGATACCAGATGTCCTGCGTGTTGGGCATTGAAACCACCTGTGATGAAACGGCCTGTGCGGTGGTGGAAAACAGGCGGATTGTGCGGTCGAATGTGGTGCGCACGCAGATAGATTTGCATCAGAAATATGGCGGCGTGGTGCCGGAGATCGCCGCACGCGCGCATATTGAATGGCTCAATGACATTGTAGATGAAGCGCTGCGGCTTGCGGGCGTCGGGCCGTCGTCCCTAACGGGAATCGGCGTTGCCAATTGTCCCGGATTGGTGGGTTGCCTGTTAGTGGGCGTATCGGCTGCCAAGGCATTGGCGTATGCCTGGGATAAGCCTCTGGTGGGGGTGAACCATGTGCATGCGCATTTATACGCGGGTTGTCTGGCTGGGGCAGGAAAATCTGGAGCCGCGACGTTGGGCAATAGTGATCCGTTGCCCTTGCCGGCGTTGGGCCTGGTTATTTCCGGAGGCCACACCACGCTGTATCAGGTGGAGGATTTTCGCACACTGCATCGCCTGGGTTCAACCATTGACGATGCGGTGGGCGAGGCGTTTGACAAGGTGGCGGCGATTTTGCAGTTGGGTTATCCGGGCGGACCATTGGTGGAAAAGCTGGCCCGGCAGGGTGATGCGAACGCGGTAAAATTTCCGCTTTCATTGCTGGGAAAGGACTCCATGGATTTTTCCTTCAGTGGCCTGAAAACGGCGGTGCTATATCACGTCAATGGACATCAGGGCAAAGAGCGCACCAGCGCTGATGTATCATGGCGCGAACGGGCCAATACCGCAGCGGCCTTTCAACGGACGGTGGTAGAGATGTTGGAAATAAAGGTTCGCCGCGCGTTGGAAACCTTCCGCGCGAATGCAATTTTTGTGGGCGGTGGCGTTTCGGCCAATCAGGCGGTACGCAGCGCTTTGCAACGTCTGTCGCAAGAGGCGGGTATTCCGTTGTTTTTGCCGCCCATGGAATACTGCACAGACAATGCCGCCATGATTGCGGGCCTGGGGGCGGAACTTCTGGCACATGGGCAGGTGGACGATCTGGACCTTTCGGCGATTGCCACGGCGTGAGGAAAATATTTTCTTAATAATTAACTTGCTTTAGCCGATGAGAAATGATATTAAGGATTCGTGAGTTCTACTTCTCTTTTTTGGGAGGTTACCATGCCGCATCGGCGCACTTCCGGTTCCAAGGTTCGTTCACACAAATTTGGTTTTAACAAGGGAGGCTTTCAGCGCAAAGTTGCGCGGCTTGATGCGCGCCGCGCGTTATCCGCCATTTCACGGGAAGAATAAATTTGCGTCATGCGATATAATGCGTGGTGGAATTGAAGGTTGTTTCTAACGGCCTTCCGGACGCTGGAGCATTACATATGGTCGCATCGGGTCGCAGCAGTAACGATACGCATTTGCCGCGCAGTACCATATTGGTGGTGGATGACAACGCTCCCAATGTTGAATTGATGCAGGCCTATCTGGAGTCGATGGACTGTACGACGGAAGTCGCGGTGGACGGTGTTGATGCGCTGGCTAAAATCCCGCGGATCATGCCGGATTTAATCATCTTGGATGTGATGATGCCGCGGATGAGCGGGTTCGAAGTTTGTCGGAAACTCAAATCGGACGCGCGCTACCGGGATATACCAATTTTGATGGTAACCGCGCTCAATGAATTGGGCGATATTGAGCGGGGGGTCGAAAGCGGGACGGATGATTTTCTCACCAAGCCGGTCAATAAACTTGAACTGCTGACTCGCGTTAAAAGTCTGCTGCGGATTCGTCATCTGAAGGGCCAGTTGGAGCGCACGCTGGCATATCTGCATGAAATTGAATCCGGCGAGCCGCGCCGGCCACGGGGATGATGGTCGGATGCCGTCAGGCGTGTTAGACTATAAAAACGTAATTGCGTTGCGGAGCATCCTCGCATGGGTGCATAATACGGGTAATCTGGTTCGGTTAAGCGAGAAGTGAATGCTACGTTTCCATGTGTTCCGCGACGGCGTGGTTCCCAGTGAGGTTGATTTAAGTTCTGCTTACCTCGTGGGTTCCGACAGCATGCCGATTCGTGGCGAATTGACCTATGTGGATGGTGAAGTCCGCTGCCGCAAGCGTTCGGCCGGTCCGGCTGCGCTGACGCTGATGTGGGAGGTACGCGGTTTCGGCACAATCATGTTGGATAGCGTCCGGCTGCCGGAGCGCAATCAGCCTTATGTTTTAAATGTCGAATTGGCTCGCAACCGCATGATGCGGCTGCTGCAGAAACGCGAGGATTGGGGACTTTTCGATATTCCCGAGGCGCAATTGGTCAATCAGAAATTCAACGAAGCCCGTGATCTGCTGATTGAAGCGATGGAAAATCTGGAACATCCCGCCATCGCGGCGCGATTCGCCGATAGATGCCTGGCTATCGCCGTTCCCATGTCTGAACAGACCGCCGCAGTTCATGCCGAACTGCTGTTGCATCGGCGGATCAGCACCAGAGCGTTTCAAAAAAATGTGTTCGGGGCTACCGCCTCACCGGAGCGTTCCGACGAGGGGTATCGTCGTAAACTGTCCGCCGCCGGCGAATTTATCTATCTTCCGATGACCTGGAAATTCATGGAGCCGCAACAACAGTCGTTTAACGCCGCTCCGATGGACAACTGGGTGGAATACCTCCGGCGCAATAAACTGCCGATTGTGGCCGGGCCGTTGGTGCATTTTTCTGAATTGGCAATTCCGGACTGGCTTTATATATGGGAGCATGATTACGAAACCGTGCGCGGGCTGTTGTATGAACACATCGACCGCGTGGTGCAGCGTTATGGTCCCTGTGTGGCGGTATGGAATGTCGTCAGTGGGTTGCACGTGAATTCGCATTTTTCATTTACGTTTGATCAGATCATGGATCTGACGCGCATGGCTGTGGGGCTGGTCAAGAAGATTATTCCCAACGCCCGGACAATGCTGGAAATTACGCAGCCATGGGGTGAATATTATGCGACCAATCAACGCAGTATTCCGCCGATGATTTATGCGGAAATGGCCGTGCAGAGCGGAATTCCCTTCGATATCTTCGGCGTGCAGCTCTGCTTTGGATCGCCGCGTGCCGGGTGTTGGCAGCGGGATTTGTTTCAAATCAGTTCCATGCTGGATCGATTTGCCGTGCTGGGAAAGCCGGTCGTCGTCAGCGCTATGAGCGTTCCGAGTGTGCAGACGGAAAAAAATATCGTCGCGGGGGTCTGGCGCAAGGCGTGGAATGATCAATTGCAGAGCAAATGGACCGAGGCTCTCGTCAACATCCTGTTATCCAAGCCTTTTGTGGAGGCCGTTACTTGGGGCGATATTATCGATGCCGACGGGGCGGCCAATCTGGGCTGTGGGCTGTTGAATGCCGATCTCAGTCCTAAAGCCGCCATGCAGACTTGGGTGGCCATGCGGAGGGCGGTTATGTCTGTTCGCCAGGGCACGCAAAAAATGCCTGCAGAGGCCCCGGCGGCTGTCACGGTTCCCGCAGTGGCTAAAGGCGCGGCCGGCCCCGTCACCTGATTCATGTCACCTGATTCATTGCGTATCCGGATTGCATGTTGCGGCAGCCGATCGCGTGCTGTTCACCATCGGAGGGAATATGAGCGAATCACCACAGCACGATGATCGTTGTCATAGCGATGCCCCCGCAATGCCGCCGGCCCTTTTTTCCATTGTGATCGCGGTGGGGGTGTTGCTGATTTGGATCGGCTATATGATGCGTCATCGGACGGCGGAGAATAAATTTTCCGCGCGCCAAGTGGAGCGATTGACCCAGTCCGCCATCAATCCCAATACGGCCGATTGGGCCTCACTGGTGCGGATACCCTGCATTGGACCGGCACGGGCGCAAAAGCTGCTGGCCTGGCGTAAGAGCCATCGCACGTCCAGATTGCGGATCGTCTTTTACAGCGCCGCTGATTTGCGGAAGGTGCCAACATTTGGCCCCAAAACAATTGCCGAAATTACTCCGTATTTGACGTTTCCGCGATCCGGGACAAATGCCGTTGCACCGCCATGACAATCGCTTCACGAGCGGATGCCATGGGTCCGGGCAAACGACAACCCGCGGCGCGACAGTGGCCGCCACCACCAAACTCCCGGCATACCGCATTGACATCCACCGTGTGCTTGCTGCGCAGGCTCACGCGAATGTTACCTTCCGGCGTCTCACTAAAAAAAATGGATACGACAACGCTGCCCACCATCATCGGAACATCAATCAATCCTTCGGTTTCCCATGTTTCCGCGTGCGCCTGTTCGATATCCAAGCGGGATATTTCCATTACCGCAATCTGATCCTGGGCGAAAAAACTGATCCGTTCCACGGCCCGGCTCAAAATCGTCAACTTTGATTTTCGTTCGCTTTGCATCAGGCGTCCCCACAATTCCGATGGCGATGCGCCGGCGGCCAGCAGCTTGGCCGCTATTTCATGCGTGCGTGGCGTTACGCTGTCAAAACGAAACCAACCGGTATCCCCCACCAGCCCGGTCAACAGAGCCGTTGCCATCGGCTTGGTCAATGCAATGCCCATTGCCTCGCCTAATTCCGCGACAATTTCCACACAGGCCGCCGCGGTGGTATCGCGATGAATCATTGCATGTGATAAATCTCCTGAAATATGATGATCGAGAATCAGCACCTCGGCGGATCGCGCTTCCAGGAGCGCTGCCGCCGGTTCGAGTTGCTGTCGCGCCGATGTGTCGACCACCAGTATAAGATCGCTGGAAAATGCCCCCGCCGTCTCCGGTGAGAACGCGATGACTGATTCGCGCACCATGTCCAGAAGAAATCGCAACGGATTCGGAATCGGTGGCAGTTCGGCGACGGAAACTTTAATCCCGCGAGCCTGAAGCATCAGAGCAACGGCCACCTGAGATCCGATGGCATCCGGATCGGGACGGGCGTGGGTAAAAATGGCCACGCTCCCGGCCTCACGTAGAGTTTTGGCAATGCGTGCAAGAGAATTTTCCGGCATGTTAATGTCCCTTTGTTGGTTATTCCTGTTTCGGGCCATTTGTATCAGCTCCTCCGCCGTGCGCCACAGAACTCACTGGTTGCGGCGTCCCCTCTTCCATACTTGCCCGGTCCAGTGGGGATTCTCCCGCCAAGTCGGCCAGCCGCTGGCGAATCTGCGCCACATCGCGTTGAATTTGGGCGGTTAATGCGACTGGACCGGCAAATTTGTATTGATCACGAATCCAACTGATAAATTGAACATCCACTTCCTGATCATAGACGGATTGAGAGAAATCCAGCACATACGCTTCCACGGTGGTTTGTGTGCCACCGAAAGTGGAATTGACTCCCACGCTGATAGCCGCGGGATGCACCCGCTGGGCGATGCGTACCTGCCCGGCATAAACGCCATGCGCGGGCAGCAGCAGGTCCGATTGAATATTCAACGTTGGAAAGCCCATGAGTTTTCCGCGCGCGGCACCATGCACCACGGTGCCGCGCAGTGTGTATGGCCGGCCCATCATGCGTTGTGCATCTGCCACACGCCCATGGCCGATGAGCCAGCGAATCAGCGTGCTGCTGACATTCACAATCGATAAATCCTTTAAGACCATCTGCTGCGTGGAAATAACAATGATTTCCCATCCGAATTCCGCGGTTTTGGCCTGCAATGTACGCATTGTACCCGTTGCGCCTCTGCCAAAAGTGAAGCTTTCCCCCTCTACAATGACTTTCGCGCCAACGGTACCGGCCATAGTGCTGCGCATAAATTCTTCCGCGGTCATGTTCAGAAAGGCCCCATCCGTTTTGACAAGCCATACAACGTCCGGTTCGAACTGCCGCAATATTTCCAGTCGCTGCCCCGCGGTCATAAGTGGCGAGCGGGGTTGATTCGGACGCAGAATCGCAAGTGGATGCGGATCGAACGTCATGACCACGAAGTTAAGTTGGCGGTCCCGCGCCAGCCGTCTGCCCTCCGCAAGCATCCGTTGATGTCCGACATGCACCCCATCAAAATTACCAATACACAACACCGCCCCTTTGGCGGCAACGGGGAATTGACAAGCTTCATGAATCAACAACATACCGGAAAGTATATTCAACCGCCGCGTTTAATCCACCGATCCATCGCTTTGGCAGCCTGCGTATCCGGATGTTGTACCGGCGGGTGCTTCATCAGGGCGGCCGAGACGTCCTCCAAAACCCCGCCGATTTTGCGGGCTTGCGCCAAAGCGGCGCAGCGGACCGCGTCAACCACAATCCCCGCACTGTTGGGAGAATCCTCAACGGACAATTTAAGATCCAATTCCATAGGTAGCCCGCCGAAGCCCCGGACATTCATACGGATATAGCAGACCTTATTATCCGCCAGAAACGGAATGTAATCCGACGGTCCGATATGAATGTGTTCTTTATCCAAGGCGGTTTTTAGCTGGCTGTTGACCGCTTCGGTCTTGCTGATTTTTTTACTGCCCAAGCGCGTGCGTTCGAGCATATTGAGAAAATCCGTGTTGCCGCCCACATTCAACTGATAGCTCGAATCAATGGTAAAGCCGCGGCTCTCCGCCAACGCCATCAACTCGCGATGGACAATGGTGGCTCCAAATTGCGATTTGATATCATCGCCGATCAAAGGTAATCCGGCGGTTTTGAATCTTCCGGCCCAGACTGGATTGCTGGCAATAAAAACGGGAATGCAGTTGACCATGGCCACATGCGCGTCCAGACATGCCTGGGCATAAAGCTCTGTGGCTTTTTGTGATCCCACCGGCACATAATTCACCAATACCGTGGCACCGGTGTCGCGTAGAATTTTCACCACATCGGCCAAGGTTGCAACACTTGCCTTTGTACTGGGTGCGACACGTCGACTTTTATCGAAGTTTCGCAGATGTGCGGCCACGCCATCGCCAATCGGGCCGGCGAATACACGCGCTCCATCATCCTCCGGATCGGAACAGAATATGCGTGTATTGTTGGGCAGGGCGAAAATTGCCTCGGCAAGGGGTTTTCCTATTTTTCTCTGATCCACATCAAAAGCACAGGCGAGATGAATATCGCCGACGCCTAAGCCGCCAATGTCCGGGTGCATCAGGCCGACGGTGGAACCGTCGCGGCGATACCATGTCAAGCCCTGAATCAGTGAACTGGCGCAATTGCCCACGCCGACAATCGCCAGACGTGGTGGTGAAATAGACATGAATACTCCTGCTAGTGCCCTGTTCCACCCGTAATTACCCGTAATTACGGGTGGAACAGGGCACCAGGCATTATTCCCGGAAGGTATTGTCCGAACCTGTCGGGATTGTGGCGTCACCGTCAAAGGCCGTGATCGGTGATATGAAACTTCAAATTTCAAATGACCAATCAGCGATCCACCGTGTCCAGAATAATACAGGCATACGTGGTCACCAATACCGGGCTGAACTCCAACCAACGTGGACTCCATTTGTTGCTCCAGGAGCCATTGCTGTTCTGAAGCGACTTTAATTTTGCCCGCATTTCCGCCCGCCAGTGATGCACGACACCATTATCATCCGTGATCGTCTTGACATGCAGCGCATGAAGAGCCCGGGTGAACATCAGATAATAATAAAAAAGTCCCATCCGGCTGCCGCCGGTACCGGGATTTGATGCCAGGGTCCAGTTGGCCCGAATCCACTTTACCGCAGCTTTGACCCGTGGGTCATTTTTGGTCAAGTTCGTAGCACGTCTGGAGGTTAG
>JAKBAC010000074.1 GCA_021809365.1 Planctomycetota bacterium
CGATCTAGGTTCACCGGGCGCGGATGAATCAGACCCCAAGCGAGGTTGTTGCCGCGGTCCCCGATTTTGCTGATGGCCAGGATTGGCGCGTGGATTGGCCACGCCGCTGGGATTACCTGATGGACGCCGCATGTCCGCGGATGCCGGGCGCTGACTTGCGCCACGAACCGCACGATTTTCCGGCGTTCTGGCCGAACCGGTACTACCGGGGCCACGTGCGGGCACTTCCTGCGGAGGCGGTTCACCGTCTCCGGGAAACTGCATCGCCCGTCCATTTGAATTCAACGGTTTAGGCAATCCAACCGCCTCAATACCCTCCATGGGAACCGCCACCTGCCGCCCATCATCATATTGCACCAGCACCAGTTGAGTCAGAATTTGTCCGTCCATGACCCAAGCTTCACCTTCCGCGGTTCGCACGCGCGAATGCTTTGGTGGAAGACGCTTGCGCAGTTCTTCATAGGTCTGATCTTCATACCGCAGACAGCACATCAGCCGTCCACACCGCCCGCTGATCTTGGCGGGGTCCAAAGTGGCCTTCTGCATTTTGGCGGAACGCATGGAAATGGGCGTGAGCACCTTGAGAAATTGTTTACAGCAGCAATGCTGGCCGCACTTTTCATAATCGGCCACCAGGCGGGCCTCATCGCGTGCGCCAACTTGCCGCAAGTCGATGCGGGCATGCAGCTGGTGCGCCATATCCCGCACCAGGGATCGGAAATCCACCCGGTGTTCGCTGTAGAAATAAAATATGACTTTCTCACCACCCAGGAGAAATTCGACATCCACCATTTTAATGGGAACGCGATGCACCTCCACCATGTTCCGCGCAATTTTAAGGTATTGGCTCCGCTGGCTGTCAAGCCGCTGCTGTTCCGCCGTATCTTGCGGGGTGGCAACGCGCAGCACCCTGCCGCTCTGGCTGAATGGGAAATCTCCGCCGCCGGATTGCTCAATATAATCCAGCAGCTTGTCCCGCGTGATGGACTTGTTGCAGCCACCGTTGCCGCACACCGTCGTGAGCATTTCCGCAATCTCGGTGCCCCGGCTGGTGCGCACCACAAGCCGTGTTCCGCAGCCCACCTTTTCCCGAATGTCATTTTGAAACTCGCCGATCAGCTTCAGGTAGCCATAGCGCACCACCATCGTTCTGGGCGGTGGCGGTTCCGGCACCGCCGGTTCCAATGGCATAATTTCCAAGGATAGTACCATACCTTTTCGTCCGATCCGATTTCCAATGCCGCGGACCACACCAATTCGACGCAAGCTATTGTAATCGGCCTTAATCGGGAATAAAACCGGTTTCGGCCCCGCAAAATTTTTCGGGCTATACAACTTCCCATGTCTCCGCTTATAATCTTATCGGATATTGAGATTTCGATAGTTGCGAGGACGCCGATCATGCGGAAACAACAATTAGCGGTATGGATGAGCTTGGCGGTCATGATGCTCGGCCTGGCTGGTTGCAGCAACATCAGCACGAGCAAAAAATCAGTATTGGCCAACCCACAGAATTACTCAGCCTGGCGTGTGCTGAAAAATGAGCCGCGACTTTCAACTTTTTCCGCGCTGATCAAATCCTCCGGGCTGCGATATGCCATGAAGATGCCGGGTAATTATACAATTTTCGCCCCAACCAATATCGCATTCAAACAATTGCCCAAGGGCATGGTCAAGGAACTGACTAAAAAGGCGAGTCGCAACGAGTTGCGCATGCTGTTGTGGCATCACATCGCGCTCTATCAGATCACCGCCTCCGATGCCCCGAAACAGAAAATGGGTGACAGCCAAAGCGTCACCATCAAATCCAATGGCCGGCAGCTTTTGGCTATAGATGGGGCCAACATTGTCGGCGGTCCGATCTACACCCACGATGCCACGATCTATATGATTAACAAGGTGCTGACTCCCGCAAGCGGAAGATAAGCGCATCGTCAAATCAGCATCGCCAGCGGGTTTTCCAGAATGGCCTTGAGCTTGCTGAGGAATTCCGCACCCATGGCACCGTCAATAACGCGGTGATCGGCGGATAGTGAAATGGTCATCACCTGCGCGGGCACGACTTGGCCATTTTTAACAATGGGTCGCGCTTCCGTGCCGCCTATGGCTAGAATGGCCGCCTCTGGCGGATTGATAATAGCTTGAAATTCCCGGATACCGTACATGCCCAAATTGCTGATGGTAATGGTGCTGCCGGTGATCTGATCGGCTTTGAGCTTGCGGTTGCGGGCCAGTTGCGCCAATTGCTTAATTTCTTCTGAAATCTGCCGAATGTTTTTGGTCTGCGCATCCCGAACCACCGGAACCACCAATCCATCTTCAATCGCCACGGCAATGCCGAGATGCACGGTACCATGACGTATGATGGCCGCATCGGAGAAACTGGCATTCACCCCCGGCACCTGCGCTACAGCGTAGGCGACGCCGCGAGCAATGAAATCAGTAACCGTAAGCTTGGTTGGAGCAAGCTGTTCATTGGCCGCCTTGCGCAAATCCAAAAGAGCATCCATCACCACATCAATGGAGACATAAAAGTGCGGCACTGTCTGTTTGGCCTGCAGCAGCCGTCGGGCGATGGTTTGTCGCATATTACTTAACGGTATAACCTTCGCTTCAAGTTGGGCGGGAACGGGCGTACTGGTCGCCGAAGAGGCGGACGAGACGACGGTGGATTTTGCCACGCCGGACTGCGCCGTGAGCACATCACGGCGAATAATGCGTCCATCAGGACCTGTCCCTTGCAGAGTGTTAACGTCAACACCCTTTTCCGCCGCGATCTTGCGAGCCAGAGGGGAAATTCGAACCGGCCGCGCGTTGTCTGTGTCAACCTTTACCGCTACCGCCGGCGAAGCCGGCACTGGGGCAGGCGCTGGAACTGGAGCCGGCGCTGCTACGGGAACGGCAACCGATGCCGGGGCGGCGGCCGGTGCCGCGGAAGCCTGCACCGCAGTGGCTTTCGGAGCGGCGCCGGTGGAACTTGAAGCAGCCTGTCCACCAGCCGCTTTGGCGATGGCTGCCGCATCCTCGTCCGGTTTGGCCAGTACCACAATCAACCCGCCCACGGGAACTTTTTGACCTTCCTTGGCCACCAGTTTGGCCACTGTTCCGGGTTCAAAGGCCTCCAATTCCTGAGTTGCCTTATCCGTTTCAACCTCGGCAATCACATCGCCGGGCTTGACGCTATCGTTCTCTTTTTTCAGCCAGCGTACCAGAGTGCCATCGGTCATCGTGTCGGATAGTTTGGGCATTGTAATTTCAATTGGCATATTATAAATCCTTCATTACCAATCGGCCACGGACATCCGAGGCCGCCTCTTTGACGCATAGTCTATTCGCCCCGCCGCAATTCGTTAAGCGCCGCTGGAAAAAAAGATGATAACGGCAGTACACGGAGGTTGACCACAATGCCGGGGTGGGGGATGTGGGGTCGGGAAATTGCCCCGCCCGCACGCCGGCTGGGGCCTGTCGGGCTTGCAAGAAAGGCTTTGGGCAATTACAACACAGAACGTAAATTGGAGTATTTATTCATGTATTGGTCCCGCACATTAATTCCCACCAGCCGCGAAGTACCCACGGATGCGGATATTCTTTCCCATAAACTCATGATTCGCGCGGGACTTATCCGCCGCGTCAGCGCGGGTGTGTATGACTGGTTGCCGCTGGGCTGGCGCGCCATGCTCAAAATCAATGGCATTATTCGTGAGGAAATGAACGCCATTAATGCCGAAGAAATTCACATGCCCGCGCTGCTGCCCGCGGACTTTTGGAAGCAGACCGGACGTTATTTTGATTACGGTGCCCTGCTTTTCAAACTCAAGGATCGTAAGGGTACCGAAATGATCCTGGGCCCCACGCATGAGGAATGCGTGACGGAATTGATCAAGGCCTGTATCAGCAGCCACAAACAGTTGCCCATCACACTTTATCAGATTCAGACCAAGTTCCGCGATGAGGCCCGCGCCCGTAACGGCCTGCTGCGGGTGCGTGAATTTTTCATGAAGGACGCCTACAGCTTTCATAGCTCGCTGGAAAGCTTGAATCAGACCTATCAGGATATGTATAAGGCTTATGTGAATATTTTCCGCCGCTGCGGAATTGCGGCCATTCCAGTGGAAGCCGAAAGCGGCCCCATTGGCGGTGATGCCAGCCATGAATTTATCTGTCCCTGCGACGCCGGGGAGGATGTCATTGTGCGGGCCGCCGATGATTCATGGGCGGCCAATCTGGAGCGCGCGGGGCGCGGCACTCCGCCACCTTCCTTTTCCGACTCTCCGGATCAGTCGGCTGCGGATCTGGCCAGGGTTCACACGCCGGACGCGGCGGCAATTACCGATGTTTGCAAGCTGCTGAATATCAAGCCCACACAGATGATTAAGACCATGGTATTCCGCGCCGGTGATGTTAAAACCGGACGTTGGATTGTGGCATGTGTGCGGGGCGACCATGATGTCAATGAGGCCAAAATCCGTCGCATCGCGGGGCCGGTGGAATTGGCCGATGAAGCCGCTGCCCGCGCCGCCGGATTCGCCATTGGCTATGTCGGCCCGCATATCGTCAATACCATCAACGCTGAACTCATCATCGACCCCGATGCCCTGCTGATTGCCAATGCCATAACCGGGGCCAATGAACCACACTGGCATGTCACGAAGTTTAATTGGAAACAGCATCTTTCGGCCCCTATAGCCGGCAAAGCCGTCATCGCGGATATCCGCAATATCACTTCCGAGGACAAAGCCCCTAGCGGTGCCGATCTGATATTCAGCAAAGGCATCGAACTGGGCCATGTATTCAAGCTGGGCACCAAATACAGCGATGCCATGGGGGCCACCTACCTGGATGAAAAACAGCAGAGTCACAGCATGATCATGGGTTGCTACGGCATCGGGCCGGGGCGCATCATGGTGGGGGCCTTGGAGACGCTTTCCGATGCCGATGGCATACGCTGGCCGATGGCTATTGCGCCATTCCATGTCATTATCACGCCGATTAAATATGAAGGCCAGGCTCGGGAAGTGGCGGATCGCCTGCACCGGGAACTATCCGCACAAGGCATTGATGTGCTGGTGGATGATCGCGATCAGCGCCCGGGCGTGAAATTCAAGGATGCCGATCTGATTGGCATTCCCCTGCGGATCGTGCTGGGGGACAAAGGTCTGGCGGCGGGACAGGTTGAAGTAAAATTGCGCACCAAAAAGGAACCGGATATGATTTCACTTGATGGCATTGTGGAGCATGTGCGGACAAACGTACGCGCTCAATTGACCATGGGCCAATGATCCCAAAACGCGACCGGGATAGTGCGCTATCCCAGTAGCGTAGGATTAAGCGGGCGATCGCCATGGCGAGCTTCTCATGCCGGGAGGTTTTTATGTGGCACTCCACCATACGTACCGGCCTGATGGTAACGGTAGCGGCGCTTTGCGGAGCGGCGTTATTTATTCTTTTCATGACGCTCTATGGCAATTCCGTGAAATGGCCCCGCCCAGCAACGCTTGGATCATCGGCAGTGCCGATGTGGCCGATGCCTGTGATTTACAGCGAAGATCCATTCGACCGGAATTCCAAACCCAATGCCGTGACATGGCCGCAACAATTACCGTCCTTCCACAAGGGCGAACAGGCGGCCATGACCGTTACGGCAATTGATCACCTGACTGCGGCGTCCTCGCACATTACGGCAATGACGGTCGATCGGCGGGGACGATGGTGGATTGGAACCGAGGGACAGGGCGTCTTTCGCTATGCTCCCACGAACCGGCGTGGGCATCGGTGGCGGCAATTCACATCACGCAGCTTTGCGCCCAACAATGTTTATGCATTGGCCTGTGACGGCATGGGCCGAATCTGGGCCGGCAGCCTGCGGCATGGTGTTTCGGTTTATAATGGCGCGCACTGGCGAAACTATGATCTGATTGCCGGGCAGGGGTATGGCCATTTGGTCAGGGCTGTTTCCCTCCACCAGGCCGGCACCGCCGCGGGCCAGGCCGTGGATTCCACGGCGTATCTTTCCACCACCGCCCGCGCCGGCCCGCTGGGGCAGCGCATATTTGGAATTGCGATCTCACCAATTGATGGCGACATCTGGATCGCCACCGCCAAAGGCCTGACACGCTACCGTGTCCATAAAAATATCTGGCAGTATTACACGCGCGCCGCGGGGCTGCCCGCCAATCAACTTTCGTGTCTGGCCTTTGCCCCGGATGGCAATCTGTTCGTCGGAACGCAGTGCAATGGAATCGCGGTTGGCCGGGCATTAAGCCATTACCGAAAATGGACCCATATTTCCGCTCCATTGCATCCGCCAACCAAGGGCTGGGGCGTGGGTCTGCCGGATAATCGCATCAATGCGCTGGTGGTGGTTCCACGTGGAATCCATCATGGCCAAACAGCTTATCGGGTGTATGCGGGAACGGATTCGGGCTTGGCGTTTGGCGAAGAGAATGGCCAACTCTGGCAGTATGTCCGGGGGCGCAACTACACCGTGAAGGTCAAGTGGTTGTGGCACACGCCGCCGCACTGGATGCCTCCTCCTCCGGCGGTCTTACATAGTATGTTAACATCCGACTATGTAACCACCCTGGCCACCGATGCCGACGGTAATATCTGGATCGGGCATCGCACGACCGGCTTTGAGATTTTAAACCAGCACAACACTCGAATATTTCCCGCCGAAAATTCGGCGAACAATGTGACAGCGCACGATTTCATCGCCTCCATGGCACCGCTGCCGGACGGTGGCATGCTCATCGGTGGTTATCAATCGGGGTTGTTCCGCGCGCGGGTATCAATTCGTGGTGGAAAGCGCACACGCTTCAAAGCGGCTGGAAAGATTTCCAATTTTCCTCCCTTGCCCGCCGGCGCTCGCGCTCCCACCGCCGCCGCGATACAAAAATGTTTAGCGCAAGTCAAAGCGGGGCAGGGCCGTCCCATGGAAGCGGCCGGCCTTGGTGCCGATTGGCGCACCGAGGGCGACTGGCTGGGCCATTACGGCGTGGCGTATGCGCGGTTGTGCGCCGGCACGCCGACTTTTTACAACGCCGCGGAAGAATTTGCCGGAGCATTGGGGGTGGACATCATTCGTGAATCCTCGCCGCACCAATTGCCGTACCATGGTGACGTTGCGTATTATGTTTCCTGGTATCATTCCCCTGAATTGCGCACGCTTTATTTCCCGAATCTTCAGCAGCGGGTGGAAGCGGAATGGAACGACGCGGGTGGCCGATATCCGCGACTGTTCGACGGTCCGGATATGTGGCTGAAGGTACGGATACCCAAGGGACTTTATCGTCTTAGCTTTTATTTTCACAATAAAGATGGTCAGAGCGGCATCAACGACACCCGCGATTATCTGGTTCAACTTTATCCCAAAGGCAATAGCCCGGCCCAGGCGTGGGCCTATCAGCGTCCGCTGGCCACCAGCCGGGTGATGCAATTCTGGGGCGGAATGTATTGCCGTTTTTTGATATCCGGTCCGGGAACGTATCAGGTGCGCCTGGACAGAAATTATGGCTATTGGATGACCGTGGCGGGAATGTTCCTCGATCACATCACCGGCCCGAAAAACTTGGTCGGCTATACCCAACTGGACGGCTTGCCTGTTTCCACATATCGCCCCGCCGATCCGCAGCTTGATCGGATGATAACACAATCGGGCGCGTATCGACTGTGGCGGCGGCTTAATGAAATCCGTTCCTATAGCGCAGCGGATATTTCCGCGCAATGGACGGATCGCATCCTGGCGTATCGCTTTGCCGAGGTTCATGACTTTCCGCCGGCGCTGCTGGAGCGCTGGCGATGGAAATTATGCCTGTGGCTGCCGTCGGATCGGAGGGCGTTTAATCTTGCAGTACAAGGCATTCCGCCGCCCAACTTGCCGGTTGTTTCCGGGAAATAGCGCCCTGGCCCGTATCGCCACAGCAGCGGCACCCCACAATCACAATTCATCCGCCATCACGCGTGTTGTGCGGCATGCCACTCCAACCGCAAATTAAAAAATTGGTGTGTCGTCAGGGTGTGGCCATATTTGTTGGCAAAGGGCGGGTAATGGGCCTGATGATGCACCGGCATTTATGCCGCCGACTTCGGTATTCCTGCCAAAAATTATGGCCACACCCTGACGACATATTATCACACGACATATTATCACACATATTATCACACCTTGTATCCGCCGGTGAATGTGTTTACACTAACAAAGGTAACCGATGGAGCGGGTCCAATCTGGCGCAGGGACGGGCAAAATGTGGCATAGCTGGTGTGGAGGAAACGCCATGGACAGTCCGCTGATACCCCGTGAATTTCCCAATCTTTTATCCGTCGCCGGACTCAGCCGGACAACACTTGATGAACACCTCCACCTGTATGCCGGTTTCGTGCAGAAAGCCAATTGTCTCTCTGATCGTCTGGCCGCCATACAAAAGGCACCCTACTTCGCCAGTTCGACGGATATTATCAATATCAAAAGCGACCTCTGTTTTGCGCTGGCGGCGGTGCGCAATCATGAGATGTATTTTGACATTCTCGGTGATCATAAGATGCCGCCGCCGAACATTCTCATTGACCTCATTTCCGCCAGCTTCGGTTCCATGGACAATTATCTCGATGATTTGCGTCGCACGGCACTGAGCACGCGGGGATGGGCTTGGACCGTGTGGGATCATGTTACCGGGCGGTTATGGAATCTGGCGGGCCAGCACAATGGTCTGTTTCCATTTTGGGACGCCCGGCCAATTTTGACTCTGGATCTTTGCGACCACGCCTATTTTTATGACTTCGGCCATCAACGGGCGGATTATGTCAATTGTGTGCTGGCAAACCTGAACTGGGAGAAGCCGGCGGAATTTCTGACGCAGCAGCGGATCACCTGCGGTGACAGGGAAATTCCCGTTGCTCTTTAATTCGCGCGATGCCGCTGTGTGTGGTTTTATCGCGTGTTGAGGTGCCACATGGTCCAATGCTTTTTATGCGAACAGGAGATACCGCAAAGCGTTCCGCCAATCTATAAATATGGTCGTGCGTATTGTACGCATTGTGCCGCCAAATTCGAACGCATCAGCCACGATCTTGTTTCTGCCCCCGGCCCGGCGCTGATGGGCAATTTGCAATTTGCCGACATTATGGGTATCGGCGCATTTTGTGCGGCAATTCTAGGCGTGGCTCTGGTGAACCCTCTGCTGTGGCTGATCGCGTTTATCATGTCGTTCATCGCGATCGGAAAGGAACGCTGGCCTTTTGGTGCCATCATTTTTTACACGGGTATGTCCATTTTGTGCGCTATTGCCGTGGTCGCCCTGATCGCCATCGCTTACGCATTTCTGAGATAGAAAATTATTGCACATATCTCCCTGTGCCTCAATGCGTTAACTTCTTCGCGGCACAAAAATATCTTCCCGCAGCACGCTCCCGCACCGGTAATAAATAATCTGAAGCTACCTGTTTTTTAGCTCTTCCAGCGCCGATTCAACTTCACGCAGGCGTTTAACAATGTCCGGAAGTTGCATGAAATTCAGATAGACTCTGCGGGCGTGTTTAAGGTCCATGGACGGCGTGCCGCCGATATCCTTGTTAGGTTCAATATCCTGCGCAATCCCCGATTGCGCCGCCGCCCGCACCATGTCACCGATATGTAGATGACCGGCCACACCCACCTGCCCGGCAAGCACCACATGGTGCCCCGTGCTGGCCGAACCGGCGATGCCGACCTGACTGACCAGCAAATTGTATTCACCGATGCGGCAGTTATGCCCGATGATTACGCCATTGCCCAGTTTTGTGCCTTTACCAATGGACGTGCTTTCCATCGCCGCACGTTCAATAACGGTGTTGCTGCCGATCTCCACATCATCTTCCAACACAACATTGCCGATCTGCGGAATTTTATGGTGAATGCCCTGATGCGTCGCAAAACCGTAGCCGTCACAACCTATCACCGCGCCGGCCTGTAAAATCACGCGATTGCCCAGTACACATCGGTTATACACCACGGCGGAAGGATACAGAATGCAATCCTGTCCGATTCGGGCGTGCGGCATTATGGTGACATGTGAATAGATATTGCTGTTATCACCGATCTCCACGTTGTCGCCGACCACGGCGAAGGGGTGAATATTCACGCCCGAACCGATTCGCGCGGACTTGGACACCACCGCCAGGGGGGAAATGCCGATGGCGGGATGTTTCCGGAAACCGTGCAGCAGAACCAGAATTTGCCGAAAGCTGTAATAGGGATCATCCGTCTGTATCAGTGCCGGCAACCAGCCATCGTGGCGCTCAATGGGCGGAACATCCTTACCTACCACCACACATCCGGCCTTCGTGGTGCTCAATAAATCGGCGTATTTCTGGTTGGATAAAAAGCTTATATCTTCCGGACCCGCGGAAGACAGTCCATTGCAGCCGGTAATGGGGCGGCCCTTGTCACCCACGACGGTACCGCCGACATGACCGGCCAATTCTTCCACAGTGCGAGAGCATGACGTTACTTCTTCGGGCATCGAGTTTCCTGCCTTTCAAGCGTTGCTGAAGCCTACGGCCAACACGATGGAGTTGTCAAACGTCCTCACATGCTCGACTTCTCAACTCTCTCCTGGCCCGACTCCACCGCCGCCACCGGCAGTCAGATAATCCTGTAAAATTTGTGCTGCCGCGATGGCGTCAATGCGGCGACGCTTCTGCCGACGGGTGTATTGTCCGACAATTCGGGATTCGGCTTCAAATGTTGTCAGGCGCTCATCAACCGGGACAATGGCCTTTCCGGTGGCCACCTCAATAAGAGCTATAAAGTTTTGCGTCAGCCGCACGCGCGAACCCGGCGATCCATCCATATTTAATGGCAGACCGCATATCAAAATGTCAATGCGTTCCTCGCCCACAATACGTGCTATCTCCGCCACCAGTTGCGATTCCGTGAGATTTTCCAACACCTCAAAAGGCGTGGGCAGGCGCGTATCCGTATCGGCAATGGCCAGGCCGGTTCGTTTATCCCCAAAATCAATGGCCATTATTCGCTGCGACATTCAACACCCGACCTTTGCCCGTAACGGATTACGTATATTGACCCGGATATTGTTTCTGAATCTCCGCCACCAGTGCCTTGATCTGTTCAGTTCCGGATGCAGCGCACACCAGCGTTGCCATGGGCGTGTGAATAACCACGATATCTTTCAAGCCGATCGTCGCGACCAGATGCGATTCCTCGGACACCGCCAACACACCGGAGCAATCTAGGGCGGATAATTCGCAACCGATTGCCCGATTGTCCGATTTATCCGAAGGCACCGTCGCCGCCACGCTGTTCCAATTTCCGACATCCAGCCAGTTTACAGGCATCGGCACCAGCGCAACATGCGATGCCTTTTCCATTACCGCATAGTCAATACTGATTTTCGGCAGCGTTGGATAAATTTCGCCCAGAACGCGCTGAAAGTCAGCCGTGCCATACGCCGCGGCAATTTTGGTGACACCGGCGTAAGACTCGGGCAGATGCGTCCGCAACTGTTTCAGAATCGTCCGCGTCTTCCAAACAAACATACCGCTGTTCCAGAAGAAGCGGCCCGATTGAACATATTGGCGGGCCACCGATTCTATCGGCTTTTCCTTAAATGCGCGCACCTGAAATGCCGGTGAAGCAGATTCCAGCGGCTCCCCCTGTTCCACGTATCCGTAACCCGTGGCCGCATGCGTGGGCTTAATTCCAAAGGTCACCAGATACTCCGGATGCCGATCCACGGTTTCGAATCCTGATAGCAGGCATTTTTGAAATACATCCAATGGTTCAATAATATGATCAGCCGTGAGTATTGCCATGGCTGAATCCGGCGCTACGCGGGCGAGAAGCGCGGCGGAAAGGGCGACGGCATTGGCCGTGTCGCGCCCCGTAGGTTCACCAATGAGCTGACTGGCCGGCAGCATGGGTAAATCCTTGAGCACCTGATCGGCGTAGTCGGCGGAGGTGCACACATAGACGCCGGTCGGCTCAATCAGCCCGCGCAGTCGCCCCACCGCAATCGACAGCAGTGATTGGCCTCCGATGAACCGAAGGAGTTGTTTGGGCCGCAACCGCGTGGACATCGGCCAAAGCCGCGTGCCGGAGCCACCGGCCATAATCACCGCATAACGCATTGCACAGTTCCTCTTTTCCGTTTTTTCCGTACGCGATACTAATATCACGAGGGAAGTTATAATCGAATTCCGTCATGGTATAAATCCATGCGGTAGATCCCCGCGTCAGGCGGCTTGTTCAGGAATTCTCCATGCACACGATCTTAAGCTTCAGAAAGTTCGCTTCACTGGTTGCTGCCGCGGTGATACTGGCTGCCGCCGTCCGTGTCGTAGGCGCTCAAACCCGCCCGGCGGCCAAGAGGTCGGACTTGATTCAATTGGCGGCTCCAGAAATCAACCTGAAGAAGCGTGAATTTACCATTCCCGGCGCGTTCTGGAATGAACACCTGACGGATTGGCTTGATGTGGCGTTGTGTGGCCGCCCCAGTAATTTTCTTCATGAAACGGTTCTAAGCGTCCAGACCACCCGCCATATTCTCAAGCAGGCCTTAACCGCCATCGGTTATCATTCAGCGACAAAGTGGTCGCCGGATCTGGCTGATTTTGGCTCCATCCGTGGGCAGCCTCTGCTGATACTGGTACGCTTCAAACTGCATGGTCAGGAGCAAACATTTCTCCTGGATGAACTTATCGAATTCCGCGCGTGGCATGTTTCCGTCGGCCCTTTCGGCTGGCTGTATCTGGGCACGCATGATCCCTATCAGGCGGCCACCGCGGGGCCGCCACCACAGGGTGGCCAGCGTGTGGATCCCGCCGATATTCTGGCGGATGATCCGCAGGTGGCCATGCAGTTCCGCGGCATACAGCATGAATCACAGGCACTGTTGGATTTTCCGCTCTGTTTTGATAACTGGATTTATCCCAATATCCGTTATCACCGGAACTCCGCGGTATTGTCCATGAAGGTTTTCAACAGCAATGGTAAAGTTCCGGTGCAGCTTGTATTTCGTCGGGTTTCTCAAGTGCAATATCTGAATGCCGCCGCCAAATATTGGCATGATCCGCTTTTCGCAGCTTACATTCACCGGCTGTTGCCAGTGGCCGCGGTCATTGATTCCAACCGGCGCAAAGTCTGGCAATTGGTTCAGATGCGCCATTTGCCGTGGAGCAACTGGCGCGTGGAGCGTTGTGTGGCGCGGTTACAGTATGAATACAGCCGCCTTCAGGCCGCGTGGGTTGCCTGGGATGTAGCTCACGCGCGATTCCGAGCCGCGGATAATTTATCTCTTCTGCAGGTCGCCAGTCAGGCGAAGTCGTTTCTCCTTCACCTGCGGCAAACGCAAGCCGCCAACCACCAGCTCTGGCTGGCCACAGAGGCCTTTGATAAATTGCATGTGTTGAAACAATCTTCAAAAACCGCGGATTCCGCGGAAATTCGCCGACTGCGGGTCGAGGAATTGGCGGCGCGCTCGCAGGCGTTGCTGGATTCCAATAAGCAATATCTGCAATTCTGGGGCGAAAAGAAGCGTGGGATTAAACCCAACGATCCTAGAAAAATATGGATTCGTGATATTCATGCCCAGTATCGGCTTGCTGAGGCGCGGATGGCAATGGGTAAGGCCGGACTTGGGTACAGTGTCGCCATGCGGGCCGATAATTCCAGTAAAGCCCAACAGCGGTATCTTGCCGCAATCTTGACCGTGTCACTGGCAAAGGCGAATGTAACGCTGGTAAATGTTGATTTTCATATTACCAACGATCAGGGCTTCGCCAGCGCCGCCCATATTAAGAAACTCGAACAGCAAAGATCCGCCATTAAAAAACGGATACAGGATATCAAAGTGCAGATTGCCCATATTGGCGTTGTTAGTACCAGCCGCCCATAAGATTCATTCCAGTCCAGCGGGATGGTGAGGTCGTCCGGTGCATGGTGAGAAGTAAAGAGTTGAGCAGGAGGGCACTTACGGTGATAATATGTGAAACTCTTTCTGGCCGGAAGTGTTATACTTGACAGAACAGGTGCATCTGGTACGGTCAAGGGTTGGAGAAATATCGGGTGCGCTTCGCGGGGCGTTTCCGGCGTATCGCAAAGCGGTTAAATGTCGCCACGGATGGCGTGGCTGTCGAGTTGGTGTCGGAAAAGAGAATGTGATTCATGGCTGAAGCTAAAACGCAGGAAATGACGGTCACCGAAGGCCCTGGCAAAGGGCAGGTTTATTTTGCGCGCGCGCATACCGTGGCGGATACAGGGAATTATGATTTCGCCATTGATATGCTCATTCAAGGGCTGCTGCGTGAACCTGGAAATATGGAAGAGCATGTGTTCCTCCGGGATGTTTCTTTACGCCGCAAGGTCAAGGGAGGAAAGCCCGCGGGGGGCCTGGTCGGAGGGTTGCTTGGTGCCAAACCGTATTTCAAAGGTAAATCTCCCAAGGAGCTGATGCTCAACGCGGAATGGCTTTTAGCCAAGGACCCTGGAAACATTACATACATGATGACCATGGTGCGTCAGGCCTCCAGCGCGGGCTATAAAGACATGGTGCTCTGGTTTGCGCCGTTTATCGTGCAGGCCAATCGCACCCGGACAAAGCCCGATGCCAAGCTGTATATTGAAATAGCGGATTTCTATGAAAAGTATGAGGAATTCGAAAAAGCCGGAGAGGTGGTGCAGTTGGCACTGGAAATGGCACCGCGCGATGTGGAACTTGCGGAGCGGGTCAAGGAGCTGGGGACGCGGGCAACGTTGAAAAAAGGGGGATATGAAACCGTTCCTGATTTCAAAGAATCTCTGCAGGATAAGGAAAAAACCAATGAGTTGCTACAGAAGGAAAATCTTAACAAGTCCGAAGAATACAAAAACAAACTGATCCGTGAAACACATGCCGCCTGGGAGCAATCTCCCGCCGATCCGCAGTTGCTGGCAAAATATGTCAAAGCGCTGATCGATGCGGAAACGGAAGACAGTGAAAAGACCGCAATTGCCGTGCTTCAAAAGGCTTTCGAGCAGACCAAAATTTATCGCTATCGCATGTTGATCGGTGATGTGCGGATGAAGCAATTGCGGCGGCAGCATCGACGGATGGTTGAGAAATCCCGCGCTCATCCGGAAGATAGGGAATTGGCCGCCGCCGTGGAAGAGCAAGAACATAATCGGCTGAAATTTGAACTCGATGAATATGCCCAACGGGTTAAAAATTATCCATCCGATATGCAGGTGCTCTTCGAGTATGGCTATCGGCTTTTTCGGTCCAAGCAGTATGAAGATGCCATCAAGGCGCTGCAGCAGGCGCAGAATAATCCACGCTGCCGCACGGATGCCCTGCATCTTCTGGGGCGATCCTTCCTGGAGCAGTCGCTGACGCAGGAAGCCGTGGAGACGTTGCAGCGGGCTGTCGAAAGTTACGAACTGGCCGATACCGGCGACACCAAAAGCAAGGAAAATTACTACTGGCTGGGACGCGCTTTGGAAGCGGCCGGACAGTTGGAAGACGCGGAAAAAGCGTACAGCCGCATCGCCCAGTGGGATATCGGGTTCCGGGACGCCCGCCAGCGACTGTCCGACATACGCAAGAAGCAGGCGTGACAGCGTGGGTTATCCATTGGGCGCGGCTGTCGTTAGCATCCAATTTAAGAAAACAATCCTTCGCGGTGCGACACCCGGTTGGAATTTTCACGGCCTTTGCCCGGATCGTCGGGTCTGATGGCATTCATCCCTTAAGGAGCCGCGGGGCAAATTATGATTCCACTGATGCAGTTTTTACTCACGAAGTTTACATACGTAGCGCTGGCGTTGATTTTAATTGCGGCCGGGTGTGGTGTGCCTATTCCAGAAGATGTTCCCCTGATTTTTTCAGGATATCTCTGCAATTCCCGGCAAAGCCCTCTGGCGGATTTGATCCCCAAAACAAAATCGGCAACGAAAAAATTCAT